>NZ_LLWJ01000043.1:0-33090 GCF_001529285.1 Pseudomonas sp. TAA207
GGGTACACCGCAGTGCTTGGGTTTACGACCGCTTCACGCTCGATCGCAGCCTCGTGTTACTCGTCAGCGACTACAAAGCGTGGAGAGCCGTGGAGAACCGTGTAGCCGCTGTCGAGCGTGCGAGGCTGCGTACGGCTGCGCAGCAGTCGCAAAACCATTCAACCGCGTGCGACGGGTACACCGCAGTGCTTGGGTTGACGACCGCTTCGCGCTCGATCGCAGCCTCGTTTCACTCGTCAGCGACTACAAAACGTGGAGAGCCGGGTGGCCGCTGTCGAGGCTGCGTACGGCTGCGCAGCAGTCGCAAAACCATTCAACCGCGTGCGACGGGTACACCGCAGTGCTGGGGTTGACGACCGCTTCGCGCTCGATCGCAGCCTCGTGTTACTCGTCAGCGACTACAAAGCGTGGAGAACCGTGAAACGCTGACGCGAGTATTTGGGTATCGTTGACGTCCACATCCTTGGTCATAACCCCAGTGCGTACGCCGATTTTTTAGGCGTGGCGCGCAATGGCGACCACGCTATGGCCACGACGCAGCGCCTCTTCCAGCCGTTGGCTACCCGCACGCCCGGTGGCACCGATGATTGCAATGTTGCTCATGACGCTCTCCTGTTGAATGGACTAATCAGGTTTCACTGAGCGCTTGAATCACCACTTCATTTCGCCTTTGGCCACTTTGGCGCTCAGTTCCAGCGAAGACTCTTCGGCCAGGCCCGGGTAGCGTTTTTTCATTGCCGCAATCAGCTCGCCCGAGTTTTTGGCTTTCAGGGTTTCTTCATCAAACGCCTTGATGTAGTCACGCGTGAAATGCACGGCGTTTACTGAGCGGTCGTTATCACCGACGTAATGACCAGGCACCACTGTCAGGGGCTGCAAGCTGTCGATACGTTTGAGAGTCGCCAGCCACTGTTTGTGGGATTGAGGGGTTTGGGTGTCGGCCATCCACACATGGATGTTGTCGGCCACCACCACACCACCGACCACGGCCTTGAGCGATGGAATCCATACAAAACTGCGGTCCGGCTGCTTGCCATTGAGGCCGATGACGTCCAGTTCGCGACCTTCCAGTTGCAGGCTATTGCCTTTGAACACTTGAGGCACGATCAGCTTGGCCGGTACATCACCCCCCATTTGCGGGCCCCAAAACGCTAACTTGGCGTCTTTGGTGTGGTTGATGTGTTCAACCGTGGGGGCTGAGGCCAGTACTTTTGCGTCCGGGAATGCCTGGGTCAGGGTTTCAAGGCCGAAGTAGTAGTCCGGGTCGCCGTGGCTGATGTAGATGGTGGTCAGGTGTTTGCCACTGGCGCGGATTTTATCCACGACATGCTGCGCTTGAGCCTTGCCGAATTGGGCATCGATCAAAATGGCATCTTTGTCACCGCTGACCAGCACGGAAGACACCGGAAAAATAGCCGCCGCGCCAGGGTTGTACACGTCCAGGGTCAAGGGCGCTGGCGCCGCTGCGGCATGGGCGGCAAAACCCAGCGCAACGGCGCTGAGAAATAAACGACGCAGGGTTGTCAGTGCTGTCATGAGGGTGTCCATAGTCAAGAGGCCAAGGTCGGCGATGAACAAAGCTTAGTCGCACGATCGGGCATAAAAAATGCGATGCTGCGACATAGTTTGTTTCACAAATCGGGCAAATCATGGACCGTCTCATTGCAATGCGGGTGTTCGTCTCCGTCGTCGACCTCGGCAGCCAGTCAGCGGCGGCCGATCACCTGGACCTGTCGCGCCCGGTGGTGTCGCGCTATTTGGCTGAGCTGGAAGAATGGGTGGGCGCGCGGTTGCTGCACCGCACCACGCGCAAACTGAGCCTGACTGCCGCAGGCAATGAAACCCTGCCCCGCTGTCGCCAGCTACTGGAGCTGTCCGAAGACCTGCAGGCCGCTGTCAGCACCGCCGGGGATGCACCTCGCGGCCTGTTGCGCATCAGTGTCAGTACTTCGTTCGGGCAATCACAACTGGCAGCGGCAGTGACCGACTATGTACGCCTCAACCCCGGCGTCACCATTGACCTGCAAATGCTCGACCGCACCGTGAATCTGGTGGACGAGCGCATCGACCTGGCAATCCGCACCAGTAATGAGCTGGACCCCAGTTTGATTGCACGCAAATTGACCGTGTGCCGTTCGGTGCTGTGCGCGGCACCTGCGTACTTGCGTGAGCACGCAACGCCACGGCAGGTAGATGACCTGAGCCTGCACAACTGTCTGACCCACTCATATTTCGGCAAAAGCCTGTGGCATTTCACCTGCCAGGGCGAAGACGTGTCGGTGCCCGTTCAAGGCAATATCAGCGCCAACGAGGCCAGTACGTTGCTCAGCGCGACCCTCGCGGGCGCAGGCATTTCATTGCTGCCCAGCTATCAGGCCGGCGTGCATGTGCATCGCGGCGATCTGGTGCGCTTGCTGCCCGACGCCGAACCCAGGGTGATGAACATTTATGCCGTGTACGCCTCGCGCAAACACATGCCGGCCGCGCTGCGCAGCATGCTCGACTTTCTGGCAGAGCGTTTCACAGCAGAGCCTGCGTGGGACACAGGTTTGTAACAGGTAGTCCATTTGAGGGATGAAGGCTTACAAAGGCAGTCGTACAACTGGCGTGGCAAGTCCGATGGTCTGTACTAGCTTTAAAAGTGTGACGTCTAGGTATCAGGAGATGACTGCCATGACCACGAAAACAAAAACCAGATGCATGACCGCGTTTGTTGTATTTGCTGCCGCCGTACTGTTCGCCAGCGCCTGCTACCGTGCTGAGCAAACACGCTTGTCCCCACGCTTTACCGCCAGTTGCCAGGGCGAGCACTGCAACTCGTTGAATGCCGCATTCAGCGCACTGCGATAACAAAGTCGGTGCACCCGTTGATGGACTAACGCCTGCACCGATTTTTGCGCACATCCGTTAGCCAGCTATCCAGTACACTGGGCGCCATTACGCCACAGGCGGCCGCGCCTGTGCCTTTGCGCCCACAGGTGTATTGATGAGCAGCCTGAACCAACCCGCCCAAGCCAAACCCGCCATTCGCAGCATCCTGGTCGCCCTGATGCTGGCGATTTTCCTCGGGGCGCTGGACCAGACCATCGTGGCGGTCTCGATGCCCGCTATCTCCGCCCAGTTCAAAGATGTCAGCCAACTGGCCTGGGTGATTTCAGGCTACATGGTGGCCATGACGGTGGCCGTGCCGATCTACGGCAAACTTGGCGACCTGTATGGCCGGCGGCGCCTGATGTTGTTTGGCATGGGCCTGTTTACCGTGGCCTCGCTGTTTTGCGGGTTGGCGCAAAACATGGAGCAGTTGGTACTGGCGCGGATCATTCAAGGCATGGGTGCGGGCGGGATGATCTCGGTCAGCCAGGCAATCATCGGTGACATCGTGCCCCCACGCGAACGCGGTCGCTACCAGGGGTATTTCAGCAGCATGTACGCGCTGGCCAGCGTCGCCGGGCCAGTATTGGGCGGCTACATGACCGAATACCTGTCGTGGCGCTGGGTGTTTTTGATCAACTTGCCGTTGGGGCTGGTGTCGTGGTGGATCGCCCACCGCACCCTGGTCGGGCTGCCGGTGCCACAGCGCAAACCGATCATTGATTACCTGGGTACCGTGCTGATGATTATCGGCCTGAGTTCCTTGCTGTTGGGCATCACGCTGATTGGCCAAGGCCAGAGCTGGCGCAGTGAACAGGTGCTGATGTTACTGGGCGCCTCGCTGATCGCACTGCTGCTGTTTGTGTGGCATGAACGAGGGGCGCCAGAACCGCTGCTGCCCATGCACCTGTTTGCCAATCGCAGTGCGGTGCTGTGCTGGTGCACAGTGTTCTTCACCAGTTTTCAGGCCATCTCGTTGATCGTACTGATGCCGCTGCGATACCAGAGCATCACCGGTGCCGGTGCCGACAGCGCGGCCTTGCACTTGCTGCCGCTGGCCATCGGTTTACCCATCGGCGCGTACTTTGCCGGGCGCAGGACGTCCGTGACCGGGCATTACAAACCGATGATTTTGGGCGGCGCAGTGTTAATGCCTTTGGCGATTTTTGGCATGGCCCTCAGCCCGCCGAGTGCCGAGCTGTTGAGCGGTGTGTTCATGCTGCTCAGCGGGATCGCCTCGGGCATGCAGTTTCCGACCTCTCTGGTGGGGGCACAAAACAGCGTGGCGCAACGTGATATCGGCGTGGCGACCAGTACCACCAACCTGTTTCGTTCGCTGGGCGGCGCGATGGGCGTGGCGTTGATGTCGGCACTGCTGTTGGCGTTACTGCACGATTCGTTGATCACCCCGATCATGGGCCAGCCGCTGCTGGGCGAAGGCA
Source organism: Pseudomonas sp. TAA207 (assembly GCF_001529285.1). Lineage (NCBI taxonomy): Bacteria > Pseudomonadati > Pseudomonadota > Gammaproteobacteria > Pseudomonadales > Pseudomonadaceae > Pseudomonas > Pseudomonas sp. TAA207. The sequence continues at coordinate 4,314 of NZ_LLWJ01000043.1, forward strand.
GTTCGGGCAACGTGCTGCTGGACGGACTCAACGCGGTTCAAGGCCCCGCGCTGGACAACTTGCGGGCCGAGTTGCAGGTGACCTTCCGCCATTTACTGAGCGTCAGCGCAGCCATTTCAGTGCTGGGTTTATGTGCGGCAATTGCCATGCCCAATCAAGTGCTGCGCGGGCGTGAAGACAAGGCCCGGTAAGCGCTCGCAACCCATGACGTAGAGCTTGCCGCAGGCGACGTCCGGTTGCGCAGCAAGCGTAGAACCTGACAACTCGACCAGCCTGACACTGCGCGAGTATCGATTCTACGAAGGCTGCGGCTACGCGTGCTTACTTGGCGCTGATCTGTTTTTGCAGGTTTTGGATCTGGCTTTGCAAGGTGTTGATGTTGCGTGTGACTTGCCCACGGAACAGGTCAAACTCGGCGGTGTTGGCACCTTGCGCCGGGGCCGCTGCCGGACGGGTTTCCAGTTCGCTCTTGAGCACGATCAAGTCCTGCTCCAGGCGCTGAATGGCCGCAGCCGGGTTGCCCTGTTTTTTCAACGCAGCCACATCGGCACTTAAACCTTTGAGCTGAGCGTCCAGCTTGCCCTGCTCCGCCACGGTGGCTTTGAGTGTGGTCAGCTCGGAGCCTAAGGCCTTCACCTCGGTGGCCAGTTGCGTGCTGACCGCTTGCTGAGCGGTCACTTGCGCCATAATCGCCGCATTGATTTGCTCAAAGCGTTTGTCCAGCTCACCTTGCTGGCCCACCACAGCGCCTTGCTGTTGCTTGCTCTGCTCAAGGAGTTTTTCTTCAAGCTGCTTGATCTGCAACTTCAGCGCTTCGCTGCCGCTGTTGAGGGTGGATTCACTGGCCACCACTTTGCCGGAGATGGCTTGCAAGCGCCCCGCCGCTTCTTCGCTGATGCGTGCAAAGCTTTCCTGGGTGGCCACCAGTTGCTGCTCCATCATCGACAACTGCTGAAAACTCCACCACGCCAACCCGGCAAACGCCAGCAAGACCGCGCCGAGCAGTGCCCACAGCGGGCCAGTGGTGGGCGCCTTGACCTTAATCACAGGGGTGTTGCGCGAATACACCGTGGTGCGTTCTCGGGCACCCGCTGTGGTGGCCAGTTCATCGTGGTCATCGACCGTGGCTCGCAGGGTCGGGACATCATCGAAGTCGTCGCGGGCATCGTTACGCATGGCAAACCTTATTCAAAACCTGAGTGAAAGCTGAATGGCGCGAGTATAAACCGCTGACTCGCGCCTTGATCGTCCTTGAACCTTCATCGGGTTCATCGGCAGTACGGGTGTTTAACGGTAGGGCGATTCCTGGGCTTTCCACCAGCCACAGAACTCATCAAGCGCCGCCCACACGCTGACTTTTGGGTCGTAGTCCAGGCAATGCCGGGCGCGACTGATATCGAGCGTGAAGTCTTTGCTCATTTCCTGCGTGCGCAAGCGCGAGCGTTTCGGCTCGGGCTGACCGGGCCACAGTTTACAGGCAACTTCACTGAGCGCACTCAAGCTGTACGCCGAGCCGTAGCCACGGTAACGCGTAACCGGCGCTACGTTCATTTGGCGCATCACGTAATTGACCACGTCCCAGAACGGGATCGGGGTGCCATTACTGATGTTGTACGCCTTGCCCAATGCCGATCCTGTGGCCAGCACGCTGCTGAGCAGGGCTTCGTTAAGGTTTTGCACACTGGTGAAGTCGACTTTGTTGAGCCCGTTGCCGATGATCGCCAAACGGCCTTTGCGCTGCATTTGAAGCAAACGCGGAAACAGGCTCATGTCACCCGCCCCCGTCACCATGCGCGGGCGCAAGGCGATCACTTCAAGGCCGAACTCTTGGGCGCCGAAGACTTTTTGCTCGGCCAGGTTTTTGGTGGCGGCATAGGTGTGGCTCAAACGTCTTGGCACCTGTTCTTCGCTCAGGCCCACGTGTGAGCGGCCGTCGAAATACAGCGAGGCCGAAGACAAGTGCACCAGGCGCCGTACGCGCTGTTTCAAGCAAGCTTCGACCACGTTTTCGGTAACCAGCACGTTATCGCGCTGCAAGTCCTGCGCACGGCCCCATGCACTGACGGCGCCCGCGCAGTGCACCACGGCGTCGATGTCGACGCACAGGTCGCGCACCAGCAAGCCATCGGTCAAATCACCCGGAATAAACTCAGCGCCACGCCGCACCAGGTGTTCAACACCGTCGGCACGCCGCCCGCTGACCCGTACGTCAAAGCCCTGCTCCAGGGCAAAACGCGCAAAGCGTCCGCCAATGAAGCCGCTTGCGCCGGTGACCAGAATCTTCATCAATCGCTCCAAATGCTCTAATGCGTGCTGCCTGCTGTTTAAACGCTGGATATCAGGCCAAAGGCACTAACCAGCGCGGCGCCGAACGCGATAAATGTTCGGTCAGTTGCCCCAGCAGTTGTCCGCCGTTGCGCCAATGATGCCAGTACAGTGGCACGTCAATCGGTTTATCTGGCAAAAGCTCCACCAGTGTTGCGCTTTCAAGTTGTTCGCGCACTTGCAGCTCGGGGACTAACCCCCAGCCCAGCCCTGCCTCAGTCAAGCGAATAAAGCCTTCGGAAGACGGGCACAGATGATGCTCGAAACCACCGTCCACCCCCAACGAAGCCAGATAGCGGTGTTGTAAGAAATCGTCCGGGCCAAAGACCAGCGCGGGGGTTTTTGGCAGTAACGCTGCGCTCACCCCCTGTGGGAAATGCCGCGCAATAAACGCAGGGCTGGCCAACGCCCGATACCGCATGGCACCCAGCAACACACTGCGCGCACCCGCCACCGGGCGTTCACTGGCACACAAACACGCCGCCACTTCACCGGCACGCATGCGTTTGAGGCCTACGGTCTGGTCCTCGACCACCAAGTCCAACAACAGGTGCTGTTCGGCGCAAAAATCTCCCACCGCCTGCGCCCACCACGTGGCCAGGCTGTCGGCGTTCAAGGCAATGCGCAGACGCTCCGGCAAACCTTCGTCGTCCAGCGCAGGCACAGCGCTTTGCAGATCACGTTCTAGTAAACGCACTTGCTGCACATGGTTGAGCAAACGGCGCCCGATCTCGGTGGGGCTGGGCGGTGTAGCACGTATCAACACGGGCTGACCGATGCGCGCTTCGAGCAATTTGATGCGTTGGGAAATGGCCGATTGTGACAGCCCCAACACCTGCGCCGCACGTTCGAAACCCGCTTGTTCCACCACCGCTGCCAGCGCGGAGAGTAATTTATAGTCGAACATCAGTTTTCCTAATGAGCGATCAGCAATATTGGTTTTTCTTATACCTCTAACGACCGGAGAATAGCCAGCAGCACACCGCTCTCCGCGCTGTAGTTAGACGAGTAATTCTTATGTGGCAAAGCTACCTCAACGGCCTGTTGGTCGCGTTCGGCCTGATTATGGCCATCGGCACCCAAAATGCTTTCGTGCTGGCGCAAAGCCTGCGCCGTGAGCACCACCTGCCAGTGGCGGCATTTTGTGTGGTATGCGACGCCTTGCTCGTGGCTGCCGGGGTGTTCGGGCTGGCGACGATTTTGGCGCAAAACCCCATCCTGCTCAGCGTGGCGCGCTGGGGTGGCGCTGTGTTTTTGTTGTGGTACGGCACCCAGGCGCTGCGCCGCGCCTTTTCCAATTCCAGCCTTGAACAATCGGCGGGGCAAACCGCCCGCTCGCTCAAGGCGGTGATGCTCAGTGCATTGGCCGTGACCCTGCTCAACCCCCATGTGTACCTCGACACCGTTTTGCTGATCGGCTCGCTGGGGGCGCAGCAAAGTGTGCCCGGCGCTTATGTCATCGGTGCAGCCAGCGCTTCACTGTTGTGGTTCTTCACCCTGGCCCTCGGCGCGGCATGGCTGGCACCGTGGCTGGCGCGTCCCGGCACCTGGCGCCTGCTCGATTTGCTGGTGGCCGTGATGATGTACACCGTGGCCGTGCAGTTGATTGTTGCCGGGTGATCGAGGACAAAAAAGACGCGCCCGAACCCATCGAGTTTTTCTATCAATCGCGCTGGAACCTCTATTCCACACAGTTGTTGCGTGGTTAAGGCGTCACCCCGGTGCTATGATCCTGACCCTGCGCCGCGAAGAGTAAAAACTCATCGGCGCGTGTTTGGCCGCCCGTGATCGGCCTTGCGCTCATCGCAACTGACCTGATTAGGAGAATCAACATGGCTTTCGAATTGCCGCCGCTGCCGTACGCACACGATGCCCTGCAGCCGCACATCTCCAAAGAAACCCTGGAGTTTCACCACGACAAGCACCACAACACCTACGTCGTGAACCTGAACAACCTGGTGCCAGGCACCGAGTTTGAAGGCAAAACCCTGGAAGAGATCGTTAAAACCTCTTCGGGCGGTATCTTCAACAACGCAGCCCAAGTGTGGAACCACACGTTCTACTGGAACTGCATGACGCCAAACGGCGGCGGCCAACCGACTGGCGCACTGGCTGAAGCGATCAACGCCTCGTTCGGCTCGTTCGACAAGTTCAAAGAAGAATTCAGCAAAACCTCCATCGGCACCTTCGGTTCCGGCTGGGGCTGGCTGGTGAAAAAGGCTGACGGTTCCCTGGCACTGGCCAGCACCATCGGCGCCGGTAACCCGCTGACCAGCGGCGACACCCCGCTGCTGACCTGCGACGTGTGGGAACACGCTTACTACATCGACTACCGCAACGTACGTCCGAAGTATGTAGAAGCGTTCTGGAACCTCGTTAACTGGAAGTTCGTGGCTGAGCAGTTCGAAGGCAAAACCTTCACCGCTTAAGCGATGCGCCAGATAAAAAACCCGGCATTGCCGGGTTTTTTTTGCCTGCTGAAAAGTCCGTGCCCCACTGGCCGGCGCACTAACGCCAGCTAGAATCAAACCACTGAAATTTTCTTCGGCACCGGCTCAAGTTCAGCAGGCACAAGACCGACACAGTGTGCACAGCATGGCCGCATCAACGTTTTGAAAGCGAATAGTGTCTGCGAGGGATTACCCACAGTCATGGCTACTTGATATCATCGGCCAGAAACAAGGAAGCGCTCTTTGAAGCTGGAACTTAAAAACAGCTTGTCAGTCAAGTTGCTCCGGATCGTGCTGCTGTCAGCGCTGGTCGTCGGGGTGGTGCTCAGCTGCGCGCAAATTGTGTTCGACGCCTACAAAACCCGGCAGTCGATCAACAATGACGCCGAACGCATTCTGGATATGTTTCGCGACCCTTCAACCCAGGCCGTTTATAGCCTGGACCGCGAAATGGCCATGCAAGTGATCGAGGGGCTGTTTCAGGACGAAGCCGTACGCCAGGCCTCTATCGGGCACCCCAAAGAAACCACCCTGGCGCAAAAGTCCCGACCGCTGCGAGAAGCCTCCAGCCGCTGGCTGACAGATGTGTTTCTGGGCAAGGAACTCACCTTCGTCACCCCTCTGGTCGGTCGCGGCCCTTACAGCGAGTACTACGGCGATTTGACCATCACCCTGGACACCGCGACCTATGGCGACGGTTTTCTGGTCAATTCCGGGATTATTTTCATCTCCGGTGTACTGCGCGCCCTGCTGATGGGTCTGGTGCTGTACCTGATCTATCACTGGCTGTTGACCAAACCGTTGTCGCGCATGATTGAGCACCTGAGCACGATCAACCCGGACCGTCCCAGCGAACACCTGTTGCCGTTGCTCAAGGGCCACGAAAAAAACGAACTGGGGATCTGGATCAACACCGCCAACCAGTTACTGACCTCAATTGAACGCAATACGCACCTGCGCCACGAAGCCGAAAACACCTTGCTGCGCATGGCCCAGTACGACTTTCTGACCGGCCTGCCAAATCGCCAGCAACTGCAAACGCAACTGGCCAAGATTTTATTCGATGCCGGGCGCTTGCAACGCCGGGTGGGCGTGTTGTGCGTGGGCCTGGACGATTTCAAAAGCATCAACGAGCAATACGGTTACCAGACCGGCGACCAACTGCTGATGGCCGTTGCTGACCGTCTGCGCTCTCACAGCGGCCGCCTGGGCGCCCTCGCCCGCCTGGGCGGTGATCAATTTGCCCTGGTGCAGGCCGATATCGACCAGCCTTATCAGGTGGCCGAGTTGGCGCAAAGTATTCTCGACGACCTCGAAACCCCGTTTTCGCTGGCAGAACAGACAATTCGACTGCGGGCCACCATCGGTATCACGCTGTTCCCCGAAGATGGCGACACCAGCGAAAAACTCCTGCAAAAGGCCGAGCAGACCATGACCTTGGCCAAGAGCCGCTCGCGCAGCCGTTACCAGTTCTACATCGCCAGCGTCGACAGCGAGATACGCCGCAGGCGTGAGTTGGAAAAAGACCTGCGTGACGCCTTGCTGTGCAATCAGCTGTACCTGGTCTATCAACCGCAGATCCGCTACAGCGATCACCGCGTAGTCGGCGTCGAGGCGCTGTTACGCTGGCAGCACCCCGAACACGGCATGGTGCCGCCTGACTTGTTCATCCCCCTGGCCGAACAAAACGGCAGCATCATCGCCATTGGCGAGTGGGTCCTGGATCAAGCCTGTCATCAATTGCGCGAGTGGCACGATCAGGGCTTCACTGAGCTGCGCATGGCGGTCAACCTGTCGACCGTGCAGCTGCACCACGCCGACCTGCCGCGCATGGTCAACAATCTGCTGCAAATTTACCGTTTACCCGCGCGCAGCCTCGAACTGGAAGTCACTGAAACCGGCCTGATGGAAGACATCAGCACCGCCGCCCAGCACTTGCTGAGCCTGCGCCGCTCGGGGGCATTGATCGCCATTGATGACTTTGGCACGGGCTATTCGTCGCTCAGCTACCTCAAGAGCCTGCCGCTGGACAAAATCAAGATCGATAAAAGCTTTGTGCAGGACCTGATTGACGATGACGACGATGCCACCATCGTGCGGGCCATCATCCAGCTCGGTAAAAGTTTGGGCATGCAAGTGATTGCCGAGGGCGTCGAAACCCTGGCGCAAGAGATGTACGTGATCAATGAAGGCTGCCATGAAGGCCAGGGCTACTTGTACAGCAAGCCCCTGATTGCACGGGAATTGAGCATTTTTCTGAAGCAGGCGCAGCGCAACAATGCCGTCATTATGTAAATGCATGTTTCGAGTGCAGTGAAGCGTCCGGCGTAGAGGTGACGTGAATAGGAAATATTTACAACGCTAACCCTTTACAGAAAATGCATATCTTTCGCATCATGTCGCCAGTATTGCGTGCAGTCGCACGCGTGTCCCACCTCTCGAAGCAGGATTTTCGCCATGATTCGTATGCCCCTGGCCTCCGCCAGTCTGCTGGCCATTGCTATTTCACTCGCCGGTTGTGGCGACAAAGACCAAGAAAAAAATGCAGCGACCCCAGCGCCTGCCGCAGCGACGACTCAAGCGACTCCCGCAGCTGACATAAGCGCAGTGAAAATCGACGAAGCTGCCGCCAAGGCTGTTGTCGCGCATTACGCCGACATGGTGCATGCCGTCTACAGCGACGCCGAATCCACCGCTAAAAAGCTGCAAACCGCAATCGACGCCTTTTTGGCCAACCCTAACGACGACACGTTGAAAGCAGCCAAAGCGGCCTGGGTTGAGTCCCGCGTGCCTTACCTGCAAAGCGAAGTGTTCCGCTTTGGCAACACCATCATTGACGATTGGGAAGGTCAGGTTAACGCCTGGCCACTGGATGAGGGCCTGATCGACTACGTTGACGCCAGCTACGCGCACGCTCTGGGCAACCCGGGTGCCACCGCCAACATCATTGCCAACACCCAGATCCAGGTCGGCGAAGACAAAGTCGACGTCACCCAAATCACCCCTGAAGTCCTTGCCAGCCTCAACGAGCTGGGCGGTTCGGAAGCTAACGTAGCCACGGGCTATCACGCTATCGAATTCCTGCTGTGGGGTCAGGACCTCAACGGCACCGGTCCGGGTGCAGGCAACCGCCCTGCGTCGGACTACCTGGAAGGTGAAGGCGCTACGGGCGGCCACAACGACCGTCGTCGTGCCTACCTGAAAGCCGTGACCCAATTGCTGGTCAATGACCTGAACGAAATGGTGGCGAACTGGGCACCTGAGGTGGCCGACAACTACCGCGCATCGCTGGAAGCAGAGCCTGTCCAAAACGGTCTGCGCAAAATGCTGTTCGGCATGGGCAGCCTGTCGTTGGGCGAACTGGCAGGCGAGCGCATGAAAGTCTCGCTGGAAGCCAACTCCCCTGAAGACGAGCAAGACTGCTTCAGCGACAACACCCACAATTCGCACTTCTACGACGCCAAAGGCATTCGTAACGTGTACCTGGGTGAATACGTACGCGCCGATGGCACCAAGATGACCGGCCCTAGCCTGTCTTCGCTGGTAGTCGTGGTTGACCCGGCTGCTGACGCCACCTTGAAGTCTGACCTGGCCGACACCGAAGCCAAGATCCAGGTCATGGTGGATCGTGCAGCCAAGGGCGAGCACTACGACCAATTGATCGCCGCGGGCAACGAGTCCGGCAACCAAGTGGTTCGTGACGCCATCGGCGCGCTGGTCAAGCAGACCGGTGCCATTGAACAAGCCGCTGGCAAGCTGGGCATCAGCGACCTGAACCCGGACAACGCCGATCACGATTTTTGATCGACAGCGTTTGAATGAGTGAACATGAGGCGGCCTGCGGGCCGCCTTTTTTGTGGGTGTACCGATGAATCACCGATGCATGGCCCGCAGTCGCTGACCAGTAAAGCGAGGCTGCGATGGGTCGCGATGCGCCAGCCCGGCACGCGATTATTCAACCCGGCAGATCATTCCATCCGATGAAGGGTTTACGGTCGTTGACTGCCGCAGATCAAACCAAACGCTAATTCCTCTTATTTCAATTCACCTTCCCTGATAAACTTTGCGCCCTCGATTTTGCTCGCTGAACTGGACGCTTGATGCCTTCGTTGCCTCTTCGCCTGTCTCTGCTGCTCCTGGCCCTTGGCCTTGGCGGTTGTGATGACGCCCCGCGCTTTACCAAACCCGAGCCTGGCGAAGCCCGCTCCGGTGGGGCCACGACGGTGCGTAAAACCGATCAAAATGCGTTTTCAATGCCCTCCGCCAACCTGGCGCCCACCCGGCGTCTGGATTTCAGTGTCGGCAACAGTTTTTTCCGCAGCCCGTGGGTGATCGCCCCGTCTACCACCACGGCGCGCGACGGGCTGGGCCCCCTGTTCAATACCAACGCCTGCCAAAACTGCCACATCAAGGACGGCCGTGGTCATCCGCCCGCCCCCAACGCCAAGAACGCCGTGTCGATGCTGGTACGCCTGTCGATTCCCAATGACCCGGCATTTGCCACGCTGATCGAACACATCGGCATCGTCCCCGAACCGGTCTACGGCGGCCAATTACAGGACATGTCAGTGCCCGGCGTGCCCCCTGAGGGCAAGGTGCGGGTCGATTACACGCCGGTGCCCGTGCGGTTCAAGGACGGCACCGAAGTCGAACTGCGCAAACCTGTGCTGCACATCACTCAATTAGGCTACGGCCCGATGCACCCCGACACGCGTTTTTCCGCCCGTATTGCGCCGCCGATGATTGGCCTGGGGCTGCTTGAAGCGATCCCGGACCAAGACATTTTGGCCAACGCCAAGGACAAGAGCGCTGATGGCGTGACCGGGCGCCCTAATTGGGTGTGGGACGACGCACAACAAAAAACTGTCTTGGGCCGATTTGGCTGGAAAGCGGGCCAACCCAATCTCAATCAACAAAATGTTCACGCCTTTTCTGGTGATATGGGGCTTACCACGTCCTTGAGACCCTTTGATGATTGCACCCAGGCTCAAACTGCCTGCCTTGAAGCGCCCAACGGCAATGGCCCGCAAGGTGAGCCTGAGGTCAGCGACAACATTCTGCGTCTGGTCGAGTTCTATACCCGCAACCTCGCGGTGCCCGCGCGTCGTGATGTCGGCGCACCAGAGGTGCTGGCCGGTAAAAACCTGTTCTACAAAGCTGGCTGCGTTGCGTGCCACACCCCGACCTTCACCACCTCAGCCACGGCGGCTGAACCGGAGCTGGCCAATCAGGTCATTCATCCTTACAGCGACCTGTTATTGCACGACATGGGCCAAGGGCTGGCCGATGGCCGCACCGAGTTCACCGCCAGTGGTCGACAATGGCGCACTGCGCCCTTATGGGGGATTGGCTTGACCCAGAACGTGAGCGGCCATACCCAGTTTTTGCACGATGGACGTGCGCGCAACCTGCTCGAAGCCGTGCTGTGGCATGGTGGCGAGGCTGAACCGGCCAGGCAGCAGGTTTTACAGTTCAATGCCGAGCAGCGCGCTGCGTTGCTGGCGTTCCTGAATTCTCTTTAAACGCTTATAAGATCGGGGACCCCGACATGTTTCGACCCAAGTTGTTGTTCACCAGCCTTGCCGCCCTTGCCTTGGGCGCGTGTGCACCGCAAGACCCGCAGGCCGTGACCTCGGCCGCCATTGCCAAGCAAGTGATCCTGCCAACTTACAGCCGCTGGGCCGATGCCGATCGCCAATTGGCTGTCAGCGCCCTGGCGTATTGCGAAGGCAAAGAAACCCTGGAAACCGCCCGTGCCGACTTCCTGCATGCGCAGAAAGCCTGGGCCGAGCTGCAACCGCTGCTGATCGGTCCGCTGGCTGAGGGCAACCGTTCGTGGCAAGTGCAGTTCTGGCCGGACAAAAAGAACCTGGTCGGGCGTCAGGTTGAACAACTGGTCATCGCTCAGCCGCAGATCGATGCCGCTGCCCTGGCCAAATCCAGTGTTGTGGTGCAGGGTCTGTCGGCTTACGAGTACATCTTGTTCGACAGTAAGATTGACCTTGCCGATGACACGCAAAAAGCCCGTTATTGCCCACTGCTGACGGCCATTGGCGAGCGTCAGAAACAACTGGCCGAAGAAATTCTGGCGAGCTGGAACAGCACCGACGGCATGCTGGCGCAGATGAGCAAGTTCCCCAACCAGCGTTATGCCGATTCCCACGAAGCCATTGCTGACCTGCTGCGGGTTCAGGTCACCGCACTGGACACCCTGAAAAAGAAACTCGGCACCCCGATGGGCCGCCAGAGCAAGGGCATTGCACAGCCTTTCCAGGCCGATGCATGGCGCAGCGAGTCGTCGCTCAAGAGCCTGGCCGCCAGCTTGGCCGCCGCTCAGACCGTATGGGCTGGCGTTGACAACAAAGGCTTGCGTGGCCTGTTGCCCGCCGACCAGAAACCGTTGGCCGACAAAATTGACGCCGCGTATGCCGCCTCGCTCAAATTGTTCAATGATAACCAGCAGTCGCTTAATGAATTGCTGGCCGATGACGCCGGCCGCGCCAGGCTGAATGCGATTTACGACAGCCTGAACGTGGTTCACCGCTTGCACGAAGGTGAACTGGCCAAGGCGCTGGGCATTCAACTGGGCTTTAACGCCAACGACGGCGATTAATGAAGGAAGGTTCGATGATGCGCAGGCAAGCTCTGAAACTCGGCGGTTTACTGCTGAGCGCCGTTACGCTGGGCGGCTGGTCTCTGTTCAAAAATAAAGGCCACAGCCCGCTGTTGTTGAGCGCCCGGGATGACGTGGACGGCAATCACTTTGCCGTGGGTTACACGCTCGACGGCACTCAGGTATTCAACACCCAAGTGGGCCAGCGCTGCCACGACATCATCAACCACCCCACACTGCCCATTGCGTTGTTCGTTGCCCGGCGCCCCGGCACCGAGAGCTACCTGATCAACCTCAAGGATGGGCAGTTGCTGCAAACCCTGACATCCCTGCCCAATCGCCACTTTTATGGTCACGCGGTGATTCATAAAGATGGCGAGTGGCTGTACACCACAGAAAACGACACCACCGACCCGGGCCGGGGCGTGCTGGGGGTTTACCGCTTTGAAGGCGAGCGTCTGATACACAGTGGCGAAATCCCGACTCACGGCGTAGGCCCGCATCAAGTGTCGTGGATGCCAGACGGCGAAACGCTGGTGGTGGCCAACGGCGGTATCCGTACCGAAGCTGAAAGCCGGGTCGAGATGAACCTCAACGCCATGCAACCCAGCCTGGTGCTGATGCAGCGTGACGGCACCCTGCTGAGTAAAGAAACCCTCAGCCAGCAGATGAACAGCGTGCGTCACTTAGGCATTGCCAGCGACGGCACAATAGTGGCGTGCCAGCAATTTATGGGTGACGCCCACGCGCTGTCCGAGTTGTTGGCAATCAAGCGCCCCGGCCAGCCCTTTGAGCCGTTCCCGGTGGCCGAACAGCAACTGCGTGCAATGGGCCATTACACCGCCAGCGTGGCGGTGCACAGCGACCTGCGGCTGGTCGCATTGACGGCCCCTCGCGGTAATCGGTTTTTTGTGTGGGATCTGGACAGTGGCGCAGTACGACTGGATGCGCCGTTGCCCGATTGCGCAGGCGTAGCCGCGGTAAAAGATGGTTTCGTGGTGACATCAGGCCAGGGGCGCTGCCGGTTCTATGACTGCCGACAAACACCGTTGACCGCCAAACCGCTGGATTTGCCCGCAGGGCTTTGGGACAACCATTTGCATGTGATGTAGGGCACTTGCCTGCGCAGCAATCACCAAATCCGATGACGTCGTTAAATCAGGCAAAACCAGCACCCTGAGTTAACGACGTCTTCGCTTGCGCACATGGCCTTCGGCAACGGCGACAGACAGCCTGTCAGGGGCGCAGGCCTTGGGACATACCAAACATGAACAGCAATAAATCATGATCCGGCCTGGCTATGGTTTCGACTTTAGCGATGCGCGGCAGCGGGCATTGACTGCCACTGGTGGTTGAACTCAGCACTTGCAAACGGGGTTGCTCCCAGGCAGCCATTGCCACCGAAGCAATCGCCAGCGCACCCAGCAGGAACAAACCTCGTGCTATTTCTCTCTTCATCACCGTAAACCTTTGATGGCGCTGCCAAACACCGTCTCATAAAAGTAGATCAACTTGCGCCAGTCGGTGTCGCTCCACGACGAATGGCGACGCAGCTGCTTCAGATCGTGTGAGGCCGCCTTGTAGGGTGTCAGGCGTTGCCTGCATTTCTCCAGATCAAGCAGGGCAACATCTACCGTTGCACTCTGCGCGCTGCCCGTGACCCGTACAAAGACATGTTTGATATAAAGGCAACCGTGCTGCCAACGCCCCAGGTGCATGCGCGCAAGGTTTTGCGCCACCGCCTCAAGCACGCGCTCATGCACGGCTTCGCCATAGCGCTCACGCCCACCGGCGGCGTACCAATTGTCGATTTCGATAAAGCCGTCCAGCGCCGCCGTCACCAACAACGCACGCCATTGCCCGTCCGGTGCCTGCCTGGCCCCACAAAACACCAGTTCCGGCACATTGACTGACAAGGCGCTCAGGGCCAGCAGCGCATCGCGCTCACGCAACACAGTCGGGCGCCCTAGCGGGTAGCGCCAACTGCGGTAGATATGGCCCACTTGGCGCTTGGCATACAACAACCGACCCGCTTCGTGGATTCGTTGTACCCCACTCTCCCCGCCACGACGCTGGTTGGGTTCTTCGACCCACTCGCCCTCCTGGCGCCAGTAATGTTCAAAACAGTCTTCTGTCGACATCGGGGGTTGCTGTACACAATCAACGGCCATGAGTTACCTCTTGCGTAGTACGTAAACCCGCCACATCGCATACAGCGGAATAAAGTCCAAATGCTCCTGAACGGTGAAACCAGCCTTTCTAAACTCCGCCTCAACTGTAACAGCAGGTAACACAAACCGATTTTGGTAACCCTCCTGCACAGGCGAAGTGCCCCGTTGACGCTCCAGACGCTTGCGCTTCCACGCCTTGAAGTTGCCGTCGACCCACAGAGAAATAATCACGCTGTCGCGGCTGACACGGTGAAACTCCCGCAATAGAGCCATCCGATGACTTGCGTCACCGATATGGTGGAGCAGGCGCATACAAAAAATACTGTCGACCGCGTTATCTGGCAGGTCTATATCAAACGCAGACGTCTGCAAACGGCGTACCCGTTTCACCACTTCGGCCGGCTGAGCGACGCAAGCCACTTCCAGCATAGACGCTGAATTATCAGCCCCGATGATTTCACGGTTATGTTTCGCGGCCAGCAACGGCCAAAAACGGCCTGCGCCGCACGGTAAATCCAGCACCACCCCAGGTTCGCCCGCTATCGCCAGGGCGCGACGCGCCAACTGCTCGTCACGGGTATGGGACAAGCGTCGCGCCCAACCGTTCTGGTGCTTTAACAGATAATCAGCTGCGTGCTGCTGGTCGTACTTTTCAGAAAACTTAAGTGTGATCGCGGGGCTCATGACGGCTCTCCTGAAGCATGTAGCCCTACCTTAATCAGGCGGGTGTGAGCATCAGGTCATCATCGAGTGAAAAATTTGTGCCGCTAAACACCGCAAAGATCGCAGGGTTTTACAGGCATGGAGTGCTGGCGCGGGGCCATTTAACGACTAAAAGCTAAGAGGAGACGACGGCGAGCAAGGTGCAGGCCGTCGTTAAGCGGGCATCAATCCTTGGGATCGAGTTCGACGTGAAAACGGCAACCGTTGGGTTCCATCGTGGTCAATGACACACGCCAGCCCTGGCTGTCACAGATGCGCTGAACCAATGACAAGCCCAGCCCCAGCCCCTCTCCGCGCTTTTCACTGCCGCGTACAAAAGGCTGGAACATGGCCTGGCGTTTCTCTTCCGGGATGCCGACACCGCTGTCCTCCACCACAAAACCGGTCGGTTCGAGGGTCAGGCGAATGAAGCCGGTATCGGTGTAGTGCAACGCATTACGTAACAAGTTACCCATCACCGCGTGCAGGAATGTAGCGTTATAGAGCGTGTCCAGCGGCTGACCCGGCTGGTAGATCAGCTCCAGGCCTTTGGCTTCAATCGGGCCACGCCACAGGCTGATCAAGCCTTCAGCCACGGTGGTGAGGTTGACCTTTGGCGACATACTGGCGTCTTCGTGTTGCGCGCGAGCCAGCATGAGAAAGGTCTGCACCAACTCGCGCATCTCTTCGCAAGCGCGGGAAATACGCTCCACTTGCGAACGACTGCGTTGATCCAGGGCCGGGTTTTCGAGCAATAGCTCGCAGGAGCTGGCCAGGACCATCAACGGCGTGCGCAACTCGTGGCTCACGTCACTGGTAAACAGCCGTTCGCGGGTCAGCGTATCGCGCAAGCGCCCCAACGTGGCGTCAAAGGCAACCGCCAGTTCACCCACTTCATCGGCAGCGTAATCGGGCGCCAAGGGCGGGGCCAACCCGAGCAATTGATCGCGATGGCGCACTTGGCGCGCCAGCCTTACCACCGGCGCCATCACCCGTCTGGCCAGCACCCAACCCAGGAAGACCGCCAGCGCCAGCGCCAGCACAAAGCCCACCAGCACCACGGCAAACAGTACGCGCTCACGCTCTTCAAAATCGCTTTGGTCTTGCAGCAAGACATAGCGCCGCCCGTCAACCACCTCAACCATGGCGTGATACGACAACTGGTCGCGAAACACCTCATGAAAGCCCGGCTGCAAATGGCGCAGATCCTTGGGTAAGGCAAAGTCGCCGCGCCCACCACTGAAGTAGAACAACTGGTCTGGCTCGGGGCGGTGATTCCAGTCGGCAACGTTGTCCATCAACAGCAAGCGCTGCAAGTCACCGCCCAAACCGGCCGAGATCAGTTTTTCTTCCACCAGGTGCACGGTGGCGACAATACCCATCGCGAAGGTGCCCGCAACCAGCGCACTCATCAGCGCAAACGCGATGATGATCCGCTGGGCAAGGCTTTGCTTAAACTCCATCGCGTGCCTCGGCGAGGCGATAGCCCACGCCATGCACGGTTTGCAGCAGCGGTTTATCGAACGGTTTGTCGATCACCTGGCGCAGTTGGTGGACGTGGCTGCGCAGGCTGTCGCTGTCCGGGCAATCGTCGCCCCACAAGGCTTCTTCCAAAACTTCGCGGCGCAGCACGTGCGGGCTTTTTTGCATCAGCACAGCCAGCAGTTTTAGCCCTACCGGGTTGAGCTTGAGCAGGCGCCCATCGCGCGTGACTTCAAGGGTGTCCAGGTCATATTTAAGGTCTGCCACTTGCAACTCGCGCCGCCCGCCGCCCTGGGCACGGCGCAATACGGCTTCAATGCGCGCCGCCAATTCAGACAGCGCAAAGGGTTTGAGCAGGTAATCATCGGCACCGGACTTGAAGCCTTGCAGGCGATCGTCCAACTGATCACGGGCGGTGAGCATGATCACCGGTGTGTCGCGGCGCGCGTCTTCACGCAAGCGCTTGCACAAGGTATAGCCGTCAATGCCGGGCAGCATGATGTCGAGCACGATCAAGTCGTAATGCTCGGTGGCCGCCAGGTGCAGGCCCGACAAACCGTCCTGTGCGCAATCCACGGTATAGCCTTTAAGCCCTAGATAATCGGCCAGATTGGCGAGGATATCGCGGTTGTCTTCAACCAACAGAATTCGCATGGGCACTTTCTCCGTACGCAGTTACGGCCGTCTTGGCCCGCGCAGCTTAGAGTGAAGATCGGCGCAGGGCCAGTGCCACAAGGCGTTCTGCGTATTTAGTTGACGCTCATCAGACCCTGACATTTTTTTCACCTGCGGTTCACAAACGACCGACAGCCGCGCCAGCAGACTTGCGCACGCGCGTGTTCGTTTTGGCAGGTCTGCTGGCGCGGCCAGGGCGGCAATGCTTACCAGCCCGAACGGGCCAGTAACGGCCCCTCTCAATTCTTCGCCGCTTCTCGTAACAACGAACTCGATGACCAGCAGTTCTACGCCAGTTTGCCGCGCGATGGCCTCGCGAGCACATGTGCGCCGGACAACGACCCACTAATAGCCGGGCACTAAAAAGCCCCGCCTGATTACTCAGGCGGGGCTTTTGCGTAGCGGGGTAAGGCTGGCTTACATCATGCCGCCCATACC
This sequence comes from Pseudomonas sp. TAA207, assembly GCF_001529285.1. Taxonomy (NCBI): domain Bacteria; kingdom Pseudomonadati; phylum Pseudomonadota; class Gammaproteobacteria; order Pseudomonadales; family Pseudomonadaceae; genus Pseudomonas; species Pseudomonas sp. TAA207. The sequence goes on from NZ_LLWJ01000043.1 coordinate 21,170, forward strand.
ACCCATGCCGCCCATGTCTGGCATACCGCCGCCAGCTGCTTTGTCTTCCTGGATCTCAGCGATCATCGCCTCAGTGGTGATCATCAGGCTGGCAATCGAGGAAGCCGCTTGCAGAGCCGAACGCGTCACTTTAGCCGGGTCAAGAATACCCATTTCAATCATGTCGCCGTATTCGCCAGTGGCAGCGTTGTAACCGTAGTTACCCGAACCCTGCTTCACTTTGTCGACGACTACGCTTGGCTCGTCACCGGAGTTGGCAACGATCTGGCGCAGAGGTGCTTCAACAGCACGACGCAGCAGAGCAATACCTACGTTCTGATCAGCGTTGTCGCCTTTCAGTTCGGAGATAGCCTGCAACGCACGCACCAGTGCCACGCCACCGCCAGGTACCACGCCTTCTTCAACGGCTGCACGGGTTGCGTGCAAGGCGTCTTCAACGCGAGCTTTCTTCTCTTTCATTTCTACTTCAGAACCAGCGCCAACCTTGATCACTGCAACGCCGCCCGACAGCTTGGCCAGACGCTCTTGCAGTTTTTCACGGTCGTAGTCAGAAGTGGTATCAGCCACTTGTGCACGGATCTGAGTTACACGGGCCTGGATGTCCGCGTCAACGCCAGCGCCATCAATGATGGTGGTGTTTTCTTTGGACAGGATCACGCGCTTGGCGTTACCCAGGTGCTCCAGGGTGGTGCTTTCCAGGCTCAGGCCGATCTCTTCGGAGATTACGGTACCGCCTGTCAGAACAGCGATGTCCTGCAACATTGCTTTACGACGATCGCCGAAGCCAGGTGCTTTAACAGCAGCGACTTTAACGATACCGCGCATGTTGTTCACAACCAGAGTCGCCAGGGCTTCGCCTTCAACGTCTTCAGCCACGATCAGCAGTGGGCGGCCGGCTTTTGCAACGGCTTCCAGCACTGGCAGCATTTCGCGGATGTTGGAGATTTTTTTATCAACCAACAGGATCAGCGGGCCGTCCAGCTCAGCCACCATGGTGTCTGGCTTGTTTACGAAGTAAGGGGACAGGTAGCCACGGTCGAACTGCATGCCTTCAACCACAGACAGTTCGTTTTCCAGGCCCGAGCCTTCTTCAACGGTGATCACGCCTTCTTTACCGACTTTTTCCATGGCTTCGGCAATGATGTCGCCGATGGAGCTGTCGGAGTTGGCAGAGATAGTACCTACCTGAGCGATAGCCTTGCTGTCAGCGCATGGCTTGGCCAGCTGACGCAGTTCTTTAACAATAGCGATGGTCGCTTTGTCGATACCGCGCTTGAGGTCCATCGGGTTCATGCCGGCAGCGACGGCTTTCAGGCCTTCGTTGACGATCGACTGAGCCAGTACGGTTGCAGTGGTAGTACCGTCACCGGCGTCATCGTTGGCACGGGAGGCAACGTCTTTAACCAGCTGCGCGCCCATGTTTTCGAAGCGATCTTTCAGCTCGATTTCTTTGGCAACGGACACGCCGTCCTTGGTGATGGTCGGAGCGCCGAAGCTCTTCTCGATGATCACGTTGCGGCCTTTAGGGCCCAGGGTCGCTTTTACTGCGTCAGCCAGGACATTTACACCGGCCAACATTTTTTTACGGGCGGAGTCGCCGAATTTAACTTCTTTAGCAGCCATGTTCGTTCTTCCTTAAATACTGTGTAGTAACGGGAAAATGAGCGGGAAATCAGCCTTCGATAACAGCGAGAATCTCGTTCTCAGCCATTACCAACAGGTCTTCGCCGTCTACTTTCACGGTGTTGCTGCCGGAGTACGGGCCAAACACAACCTTGTCACCCACTTTTACGGCCAGCGCGCGCACTTCACCGTTGTCCAGAACGCGACCAGTGCCCACAGCGATGACTTCACCGCTGTTGGCTTTCTCAGCAGCCGAACCCGGCAGAACGATACCGCCAGCGGTTTTCTTTTCTTCTTCGCTGCGACGGATTACGACGCGGTCATGCAGAGGACGAAGCTTCATTGTCGATCTCTCCTAATTGTGGTGTTCATCGGCCGGTTTCATACCGGCTGGGTTTACAAGTCCGGAATTGCCGGGAGTGTTTCGCGAAAGAGTGTTTGCTGTTGCCAGCAAAACCCTGCGGTGTCCGTTACATGAGGGCGCCCTTAGTGATTACAAGGGCCCACGCGTGTTTTTTTTGCGTTTGCACACCGTTAAAAAACAAACACGGCACTCTAGGTGCCGTGTTGAAAACGCTAAGCCGCTTTACTTGTCGCGGTGCTCGAATTCGCCTTCGATCACATTAGGCTCACGGCCTAGAGGCGTGTGCGAACCAGGCCGGGTCGGCACATCAAATTCATCGGCGAAAGCACGCTGACGGATGGCCTGTTCTTGCGCACGTTTACGCAGACGATTCACCAACAGGCTGCGCACGGGCGGCAGCAGCAACAGCAAACCGGCAACATCGCTGATAAAACCTGGAAGCACCAGCAAACCGCCACCCAATGCCATCATCAGACCGTGAAGCATTTGTTCGGCGGGCAACTCACCGCGGTTCAAGCTTTCACGCGCACTGAGCGCAGTCGCCAAACCTGCCACACGCACGACGAGAACGCCCAGCATGGAACCAGCAATGATCAGCAGCAACGCGGGGAAGAACCCGATAGCGGTGCTGACCTTGAAAAAGACGTACAGCTCTAGCACTGGAAACAACAGAAAGAGCAATAGAAAAGCGCGCATCAAATGATTCCTCTCCGGAAGAATATCTTCCAACCCCTCTTAGATGACGGCGCTTGGCGCTGAATTCAAGGTCAGGCTGGCTGTTTTTTCGGCCATTGGCTCGCACGCGCCAGAAAGACCAGAGCCTCGCGGGCTTGTGTAGGGTTGTTACACACCTCTGGAAAGCCTAGCCAATAAAGGCCGTCGCCGATGCGCAAATGCATGCCTTCACTGTCAATACCGACCAGCGTGGCGGGCACGGTTTGCGGTAAGCCGGCCAGTTCAACGTAGTGCTGGATCGCATTGGCGTGGTCATCGTTCATGTGCTCGACCATGCGCACTTCAGCTTGACCGGCGAACGGGTTTGCCAACGTAACCTGATCGAGCCAGTGAATCGCGCCAAAACCGCCGATGTAACGATGACGAACGGGCTTGAGCACCCAAAAGTCAAAATCATGGGCCGTGTGGTAGCTCTGCGACTCAGGGAAATAGCGGTAGTAACGCTCGGCAGCCGCTTCAATCGCCTCAGGGTCAGTCAACTGCTCGGCTTCAGCCAGGCAGGTAAGGCGACCCACCGCCTGCACATCTTCAGCGCCCCGCTCGCCGACCATCAAGGAGCACTTGGGGTCTTTGCGCAGGTTATGGGTGTGCTGGGCAATCCGGCTGATAAGGATCAAGGGCCGCCCTTGCTCGTCCAGGCAATAGGGCACCACCGAGCCAAACGGGAAGCCCGGCATCGCCTTGGACTGGGTGGCCAGCGCTCCACGGTATTCCTTGAGCAGTAATTCTCGGGCATGCTTGACGGCTTCAACGCTCAACTTATGACTCCTTATAAAAACTCCGTCAAAAACGGACGAGTTCAGGGCATGTAGTACACCCGCACTCAGGGCTATGTTTGATAGACGACCGCTCCCAAGGCGTTGATCAACGGCTGCGTAAGGAATCACACCGTTCAACTGCTGCCGAGGGCTGTCATGCAACTAAAAGACAAAGTAATCATTATCACTGGCGGTTGCCAAGGGTTAGGTCGTGCCATGGCAGAGTATCTGGCTGGCAAAGGGACAAAACTGGCGTTGATTGACCTCAACCCCGAGAAGCTCGAATTGGCTGTGGCGGCCTGTCAGGCCCACGGCGTCGAGGCCCGTGCATACCTGTGCAACGTGGCGGATGAAGAACAAGTCATACAAACCGTGTCACAAATTGCTGAGGACTTTGGTGCGATCAACGGCCTCATCAACAATGCCGGTATCCTGCGTGACGGCCTGTTGCTCAAGGTCAAAGATGGCGTCATGAGCAAAATGAGCCTGGCGCAATGGCAAGCGGTGATCGACGTAAACCTGACCGGTGTTTTTCTGTGCACCCGTGAAGTGGCGGCCAAGATGGTCGAGCTGAGCAATCAGGGCGCGATCATCAACATCTCATCCATTTCGCGGGCCGGTAATGTGGGTCAAACCAACTACTCTGCCGCCAAAGCAGGGGTTGCTGCCGCCACCGTGACCTGGGCCAAAGAACTGGCGCGCTATGGCATCCGCGTGGCGGGTATTGCTCCGGGGTTTATTGAGACAGAAATGACCTTGGGCATGAAGCCCGAAGCGCTGGAAAAAATGACGGCATTTATTCCGCTTAAGCGCATGGGCAACGTTGAAGAAATTGCCCATTCGGCGGCCTACATCTTTGAAAACGACTACTACACCGGCCGGATTCTTGAGCTGGATGGCGGGTTACGGATTTAACCCGCAGGGGACACCGCACCTGTAAGTGAGGCGCGTGCTGCGGTAGGGCTGACGTTCAAGGTTGGAGGGGTTTTTGCGACGGCTTCGCCGCCGGACGCAGCCTCGCGCTGCTCGTCAGCGGCTACAGGGTGATCAGTGCTCTGTAGCTCTTTAGCTCTTTAGCTGTCGAGGCCCTTACCAGGTCACACCAAAGCCTGCGGTGTAGCGGGTTTTGTTGAGGGTGTTGTCACTGCCGCTGCCGCCACCAATCAGGTCTTTCTCTGCCTTGAGGTTGAGCGATGCCCATTCGGTGACTTTGTAGCGCAGGCCGATCTCGGCATCCAGGCTGTAATCCGCAGCACTGCCCAGCGGTTTACCCAACTCGCCATTGGTGAAGAGCGAAACCGTTTTACCCAACAAGTAACGGTTGTAATCCCACTTCATGGCCAAAGAGTAGAAATTGTCTTTTTTACCATCCGAGTATTCGTAATCGGTACGGTTGAGCAAAGAACCCAAGGAAAACGAACCCAACTCATCATCCCAAAACTGGTAACCGGGACCGGTACCCACAGTGCGCTGGCGGGAGACGTCTTCTACTTTGTCGCGCTTGTAGGTCAAACGGCCCTGCCAATACCACTTTTCATCAATAAAGTGGTCGAGCGCGTATTCGGCGCTCCAGTTGTCTGTGGTCACAACGTCGTTCTGGAACTCGCGGTTGTATTCGCCTTCAGCGTGGTGACGCCAAGACCCGTGACGCGCCGTGGTTTTGAAATCGATGTCGTAATCGTCGGTGTCTTTGTCTGCACGCTTGTAGTCCAGCGCCACATCTACATTGCCCTTCCAGACCAGGTCTTCAATCACCGGCTTGGGCTTGAGTATTTGCTGAATGCTCGCCAGCTCTACCGTTTTAGGCGCTTCGCCGTTGGCCAGAATAACCTTGCCGTCTTCAGCGGCTTTGAGTGACTTGGCCTTTTCGCCTGCGTAAGCATCTTGCTTGACCAGAAGCTCCTGATCGCTCTCCAGGGTTTTGACTTGCTTCCAGTCAATCGGAATGGCACCCGCATATTCCGTTTGAATGAGCAATTTGCCACCATCAAACACTTTGATTTTGCCGCTCAGGCGGTCACCGTTTTTCAACCAGACCGTATCTGCGAGCAAAGGCGTGGACACATTCAGGACAGCGAGGCATAACAAGGTTCTGGACAACATAAGCAGATGCGAAACTCAGATTTGCGAAAGAATGCCGGCATTATCCCGATGGATACGCCCCAGGCATAGAAAGACCGACTGAAAAGGTTGTAGTTCCTTCATTAGTCCAATTGACAGAAATGTCTTCATTTACATTTATAGGCAAAAAACATTAAGGCACTGGCGATGAACTCAGACTCTTGCGCCACTCAAACAGCCGCCGAGATTCGTCGTGAGGCGCTGTACTCCACATTGATGCAGGTGCCTGCCGGTTACGTTGTGACTTACGGCCAACTCGCCGAGCTGGCAGGCCTGGGCCGGGCCGCTCGCTGGGTGGGACGCACTCTCAGCCAACTGCCCGAAGGCTCGCGACTGCCTTGGCACCGCGTGCTGGCCGCTGGAGGACGTATCAGTTTGCCAGCAGGCAGCCCGTCGGGGGACGAGCAACGTGCGCGCCTGCGCACTGAGGGCTTGAGCATTATGAATAATCGTGTGGATATCCAGCGTCATGGCTGGCGCCCGATAGAGCACTGCGGTTAGAGTGCGCCCTTTGTTTCCGTAACCTGAGGCAGACTCCAGCCCATGCCCCGTAAAACCTGGCGCGCCGCGCTCGCTGCCTATGCCAGCCCCTCGACTCTTGTGCTGTTGTTGCTCGGTTTTGCCGCCGGCTTGCCGTACATGCTGGTGTTCTCAACCCTTTCCGTATGGTTGCGCGAAGCCGGTGTGGCCCGCGAAACCATCGGCTATGCCAGCCTGATTGGTTTGGCTTACGCCTTTAAATGGGTGTGGTCACCGCTGCTCGACCAGTGGCGCCTGCCTTTGCTCGGCAAACTGGGACGGCGGCGTTCATGGCTTGTGCTGTCGCAATCGCTGGTGATCCTGGGCCTGATCGGCATGGGCTTCTGTGATCCGCAAAAACACCTTTCGTGGCTGATTGCCATCGCGGTGATTGTGTCATTTGCCTCGGCAACCCAAGACATCGCCGTGGACGCCTATCGCCTGGAGATTGCAGAAGACAGCCGCCAGGCCGCTCTCGCCGCCAGTTACATGTCCGGCTATCGCGTGGCCGCGTTACTGGCCACCGCGGGCGCACTGTTTTTTGCCGAAGGCTTCGGCTCAACCGGCTTTAACTACAAACACTCGGCCTGGACAGGCACCTACGTGCTGTTTGGGTTGCTGATGGTCCCAGCCCTGCTGACCACTTTCTTTATGCGCGAACCCCCGGTGCCTTTGCGCACCCAATTGTCCGCCGGGCGTTACAGTTTCGGCCATCAGTTGGCGTCGGTTTTTGTGCTGATTGTGCTGCTGGTGTCGGTGCCCGCGATGTTTACGCAGCTTTACAACACCGACTTTGCGGGCGTCATGTTTGGGGACCTGAGCCCCACAGACCTGCTGCTCGAAGACCGCGCATTCTTGCGAGCAATTCTGTACACCCTGCTGACGGTGCTGTGTTTGTCGTCAATTGGACGACGCGGGCTGGCGCCTGTACTGACGCCAGTCAACGATTTTATCGTGCGCTATCGCTGGCAAGCCCTGCTGCTGCTCGGGCTGATTGCCACCTACCGCATGTCGGACACGGTAATGGGCGTGATGGCCAACGTGTTCTATATCGACCAAGGTTTCACCAAAGATCAAATCGCCGGCGTCAGCAAGATTTTTGGCCTGATCATGACCCTGGTCGGTGCCGGCATGGGCGGCTTGCTGATTGTGCGCTTTGGCATTTTGCCGATTCTGCTGATTGGCGGCGCGGCGTCGGCAGGGACGAACCTGCTGTTTATGCTGCTGGCGGATATGGGGCCGAATCTGCAGATGCTGATTGTCACGATTTCACTCGACAATTTCAGCTCGGGCCTCGCCACTTCAGCGTTCGTGGCCTACCTGTCGAGCCTGACCAACCTGAAGTTCTCGGCCACGCAATACGCCCTGCTCAGCTCGATCATGTTATTGCTCCCGCGCTTGATGGGCGGCTATTCGGGTGTGATGGTCGAAAAGTTTGGCTACCACACCTTCTTCATCATTACGGCCGTCATGGGCATACCAACGCTGCTGCTGATTAGCCTGCACTGGTATCAAGAGAGCCGTCGCGCTCGCTTGAATCCCCCCGTCGACCTCGAAAAAACCCCGTAAACACGAGGGGGAGCCTAGCTCCCCCGCCTGGCCTGTACGCAAGCACCTCTCGCCCGTACAATGCCCAGTCATTTCTAGTCATCAGCAACGGCACCGGCTAACCATGCGCACCAGTCAATATTTGCTCGCCACACAAAAAGAAACGCCATCGGACGCGGTCGTTATCAGCCATCAGCTGATGCTGCGCGCCGGCATGATTCGCAAACTGGCTTCGGGGCTGTACACCTGGCTGCCGATGGGCCTGCGCATCATGCGCAAGGCCGAAGCCATTGTTCGCGAAGAAATGAACGCTGCCGGTGCTCTGGAAGTGCTGATGCCGAGCATTCAACCGGCTGAGCTGTGGCAGGAGTCCGGTCGCTGGGAAGAGTACGGCCCTGAGCTGTTGCGCCTTAAAGATCGCCACGGTCGCGAATTCTGCGTGGGGCCGACCCACGAAGAAGTCATTACTGACCTGTGCCGCAACGAGTTGAACAGCTACAAACAGCTGCCTATCAACCTGTATCAGATCCAGACCAAATTCCGTGATGAGATCCGCCCACGCTTCGGCTTGATGCGCGGCCGCGAATTCATCATGAAGGACGCTTACTCCTTCCACGCTGACGAAGCGTCGTTGCAAGTCACTTATGACCGCATGCATCAGGCGTACTGCAACGTGTTTACACGCCTGGGCCTCAATTTCCGCCCGGTTGAAGCCGACAACGGCTCTATCGGTGGTGCCGGTTCCCACGAGTTCCACGTCCTGGCCGAGTCAGGCGAAGACGACATTGTTTTCAGCAACGGTTCGAGCTACGCGGCCAACATTGAAAAAGCCGAAGCCGTACCCACCGAGACTTCGCGCCCTGCTCCTGCACTGGAGCTGCGCCTGGTGGACACTCCAGACGCCAAAACCATCGTGCAATTGGTCGAAGGCTACGACCTGCCGATCGAGAAAACCGTCAAGACCCTGATCGTTCACGCTGCCGAAGAAGGCAAGCTGATCGCCCTGGTCATCCGTGGCGACCACGAGCTGAACGAAATCAAAGCCTCCAACCACCCGCTCGTGGCCAGCCCGCTGGTCATGGCCGGTGACGCTGAACTGCGCGAGGCCATTGGTGCCGGTGCAGGTTCTTTGGGCCCGCTGAACTTGCCATTGCCGTGCATCATTGACCGCTCGGTCGAGCTGATGAGCGACTTTGCCGTTGGCGCCAACATCGACGACAAGCATTATTTCGGCGTGAACTGGGAACGTGACCTGCCCGTCCCTACCGTTGCCGACCTGCGCAACGTGGTGGCTGGCGACCCTAGCCCGGACGGCAAAGGCACGCTGGAAATCAAGCGCGGCATCGAAGTCGGTCACATCTTCCAGCTGGGTACCAAGTACAGCGAAGCCATGAAGTGCCAGGTGCTGGGTGAGAACGGCAAGCCGGTCACGCTGAGCATGGGCTGCTACGGCATCGGTGTTTCGCGCGTGGTGGCAGCCGCCATCGAGCAGAACAACGACGAGCGCGGCATTATCTGGAGCGATGCTCTGGCACCTTTCCAGGTTGCCTTGGTACCCCTGCGCTACGAAACCGAAGCGGTACGTGAAGCCACAGATGCCCTGTATGCCCAACTGACCGCCGCAGGCTTTGAAGTGCTGCTGGATGATCGCGACAAGAAAACCAGCCCGGGCATCAAGTTCGCGGACATGGAACTGATCGGCATCCCGCACCGCATCGTGGTCAGCGACCGTAGCCTGGCCGAAGGCAACCTTGAGTACAAGAGCCGCACCGAAGCAGAGCCGCAAGCCCTGCCTGTCGCTGACGTCCTCGCATTCCTTCAGGCGCGTATCCGTCGCTGAACCCAGATAGAGACGCCATGTTCAATCGAAGTACCTTAACCCTCGGGGGCGCCGCCATGTGCGGCGCCCTGCTGTTGAGCGGCTGTGCCAATCACATGTCGCAACGCAGCGAGCACGAGGAGCGCATTGAGCGCAAATTGCTCTCCCACAGCTTACAAATCGATGTGGGCTCACCGTCTGTGCTTGAGCTGCCGCAACGCCGTGTGCGCATCAATGAACAAAAGACCTTTGAGGTCACTGAGTTCGATGTTACCCGGCGCTATGACCGCTACACCCCCTACCAACCCTGGCGAGAAATCTACGAGGTACCACTGGGGGCTGTAGCGGTTGTGGCAGGTGTGGGCGCCAATGTGCTGAACATCTTCATGTTTGGGCAACTGCCAGACAGTGTCACCAGAGACTGGCTCAGCTATGGCGTCGACGGCCTGAACCCGGCCATGAACGTGCAATCCAACGGCCGTGCGCAGCAGAACCTGGCAGGCATTGAAGACGTTCAGCGCGAATCGCGTCTGGAATATTCCAGCCTGCCGTGGGCCGAACGTCCCGTGGTGGTGACCGCAGGCACCCAACACCATGAGCTGACCACTGACCGTAATGGCGTGCTGCGCCTCAATTTGCTGGACAGCCCGTTTGCCGAACAAGACCTCAATCACGTCGGCAAGCTGACAATCACCGTAGAAGACGCGCAGGACGAAACCCATTCGGATTCAACCCTGTCGGTAAGCAGCAACCTGCGAGGCAAACTGCTGGAAGCGCACAACCTGATTTACGACGACCTGGAGGGTGATGACGTCAGCCAATGGGTGCATCGGGTTAAACGCTTGTCTGAACTGGGGCTGGAAGAAGAAGCCAGCGAGCTGGAGCAGAGCCTGATCGAACTCACGCGTAATGATCCTGAATTACAGCGCGAATTCCTTCAGTCCTTGACCAAAAACGCCGGGCGCCTGGTGGCAGATCCGGGGGTTAGCTGACATAAAAGCCATCCGTAGCGGCCGCCCAAGGCTGCGGCTACGGGCGTGCGCTGAACAGCTCCAATTGCTCAAATCCGGTGCTCAAATCCTGTAAACGCACCCCCAGCCCGAGCAATCGAACGGGCTTGGCGCCTCGTGCGAACGCCTGACTCATCAGGCTTTGATAGCTTTCCACGTCCCGCCCTGCACCCGACTGCTCAAGAGTGGTTTGGGTGAAGTCATGAAACTTCACTTTGACGAACGGTTTGCCCGGGCGATAACTGGCATCGAGCCGACTGATGCGCCCATTGAGGGTATCGAGCAGTTCAGGGATTTTTTCCAGGCATGCGGCAAGGTCCGGCAAGTCCACATCGTAGGTATTTTCGACACTGACCGACTGACGACGACTGTCGCTGTGCACCAAGCGCTCATCAATCCCCCGCGCCAATCCCCAAAGTCGCTCACCGAAACTGCCGAATTCACGCACCAACGCCAATTTTTTCCAGTCGCGCAAATCAAGGCAGGTTTCAATCCCCAGTCGCGCCAGTTTGTCAGCCGTGACTTTGCCCACCCCATGCAACTTGTTTACCGGCAGTGCCGATACAAAATCGTCCACTTGGTCAGGGGTGATGACGAACAAACCATTGGGCTTGCGCCAGTCACTGGCAATTTTGGCCAGGAATTTGTTTGGCGCCACGCCCGCAGAGACGGTGATATGCAACTGATTAGAGACCCGGCGCCGAATATCTTGCGCGATACGCGTTGCACTGCCTGCAAAATGCGGGCTATCGGAGACATCCAGATAAGCTTCGTCCAGCGACAGCGGCTCAATCAGCTCGGTGTAATCACGCAAGATGCCGTGTATTTCCCTGGACGCCTCTTTATAAGCCTCCATGCGACCGTGGACAATCACCAGGTCCGGGCACAGCTTAAGGGCATGCCGGGATGACATCGCCGAGCGCACGCCGTAAGCCCGCGCTTCATAGTTACAGGTAGAGATCACGCCGCGTCGATCGGCCGAGCCGCCGACCGCCATAGGCTTGTTGGCCAGGCTCGGATCATCACGCATCTCGATGGCGGCATAGAAACAGTCACAGTCGACGTGGATGATTTTTCGCTGCGTCATGTAGGCCGGCGTTCTTTCCGAGGTGAAGTAAAGCGGATCGCCAGTATGTCACCCTGAACTGTATATAGCACCAGTAGTCTTAATACTCCCCGACCAGCGTGGGAATTTTCACGCTTAATTTATTTTTCTAATCGAAATCACACCCCTAATAGAACCTAAGCCCTTGCGCTGCGGGCTCTGTGACGCTTTTTATAGCTGCATTTATCAGCTAACCGATTGAACCAAAAGGTTTTTCCGTAAATTAACGTTTGACAGCAAAGCCTATCGCTGTAGAATCCACCCCACAGACGCGGGATGGAGCAGTCTGGTAGCTCGTCGGGCTCATAACCCGAAGGTC
>NZ_LLWJ01000044.1:0-36198 GCF_001529285.1 Pseudomonas sp. TAA207
AACCCCTGTTACCGCCGTGAAAGGGCGGTGTCCTAGGCCACTAGACGAAGGGGACGTTGCCCGAAATGTACATGTACATGTACATTTCAGTGCCAGGCACAGTAACCGAAGTTATCGCTCTGGCTTTTCACCAACTTCGCTCGAAAGCAAAGCTGCTTGTGACACAAAAAAAATCAGCCTTGGCTGATCTTTTTATGCTTCCTGAACACTGTTAAGCGTCAGAAAACAAAATTTGGAGCGGGAAACGAGACTCGAACTCGCGACCCCGACCTTGGCAAGGTCGTGCTCTACCAACTGAGCTATTCCCGCAATAATGGCGTCCCCTAGGGGACTCGAACCCCTGTTACCGCCGTGAAAGGGCGGTGTCCTAGGCCACTAGACGAAGGGGACGTTGCCCGAAATGTACACGTACATTTCAGTGCCAATCACATAACCGGAGTTAATGATCTGGCTTTCACTCAACCCCGCCCGAAAGCGAAGCTGCTTAAAAATGGAGCGGGAAACGAGACTCGAACTCGCGACCCCGACCTTGGCAAGGTCGTGCTCTACCAACTGAGCTATTCCCGCAATAATGGCGTCCCCTAGGGGACTCGAACCCCTGTTACCGCCGTGAAAGGGCGGTGTCCTAGGCCACTAGACGAAGGGGACACGCTACAACTTCACTGGTTACCGCGTTTCGCTGTGTGCTTTACGCTGCAATTGGCGCGCATTCTAGGGATGGTTTGATAAGTCGTCAACCCCAATATGAAAATATATTGAAATCAATGACTTCGCCCATCTTCACCTCATTTCGTACACCGTACGGCGCCGATGTCCTGACGCCTATATTCCGACATCCTACAAGGAGTTATAGTTGGCACCGTGCAATAGTGGCACTCTGTACTTCCGCTAGCAGTCCAACCTCTCTAATAGACGAGGGCAGCCACCTCAAGACCGTTTGCACGTTTAGACAATAAAGCCCACCGACCATCCAAAGAGGTTTTCACGTTGACGCCATCCATGATCACCCTGCTTGTAGTAGCCGGGATCGTCCTATTGATCGCCATCGGTTACATGAACCATGTGGTGGAAAACAACAAATTGGAAAAGGCCCGCTTAAAGGTTGAGCTGACAGATCGTGTGCGTCGTTGCAGCGAAGTCAGCGAGACGTTCCCTGGCCAACTGATGTCGCCCGCACTCAAACACCTGCTGGCACGCCTTGAACTTAATGCCACACAACGCTTGTTGCACCTGCAAAAAAGCAGCGCGCCTTTAAAGACCCGGGTCGCTGAACTCAATGCATTGATCGGCCAAGGTGAATCTATCCCGGTCAACAACCCGCCCGGCCCTATCCTGACTGAAGCCAAAGCCAAAGATGTGCGCTTTTTGCTGGAAACCCTGCACGGGCAAATCACCCGCGCCGTTCAGGACGGCTTTCTGGCCACCACCGAAGCCAAGCGCTGGATCAAAGAAATTCGGCACTTGCTCGTGGTGCTGCACATCGAGTTTTTCAATAATCTGGGCCAACTCGCCTTTCAGCAAAATCAGCCGGGCCAGGCGCGTCTTGCCTATGAGCGCGGCGCTCAATACCTGCGCAAACAACCAGAGCCTGCGATGTACAGCGCAGCACTCAAAGAAATGGAAGAGCAACTGGTGCGTGCCAACTCGCTGGTGCTGACCAACCTTGAACCGGCCAAAGACGAAGTCAACGAGCTGACTGAAGGCTTGAAAACCGATGACGCGGATGCCGACTGGAAGAAGAAAGTGATTTACGACTGATTTCTAACCGCCTGCGAAAAGGACAAGCACATGCCTTGTCCTTTTTTTTGCACGCTGATTAGCCTGAGACTGCACCGGCAGTTGCATTGACCCGCTGCGCAGGCTCTGAGACACCGCCGTCAGCGGGTTTACGGTCGCCTGGCAATCGAACGTCGCCTGCGGCAACTGTTAGGAGGCACGAAGCGTTTGGTAGCCAAGGGGGCGCCGGGCACACAGGATCGCGCCATATAAGCGGACACACAATAACGAGGATTTAAGCGACGCCCGAACGGGCTAGAGGATCTTGCAGTAAAGCAGCAGAGAGGCAACCCCATGGGCCGCCTCCCTGCATCACATCAGGCTACCGGATTGATTGGCTTTTCCGGGTACCAAACGTCGAGTAACGGGCTGACTTCAACGCTGGTCAGCTCAGTGCGAGCTTTCAACCAGGCTTCAACCGCAGCACGCTGCTCTTCGCTGACCGAGCCGCGCTTTTGCAGGCAAACCAGACCGTAGTCGTCGCCGCCAACATAGCCCAGACCGTTAGCTTCCATGGCTTCAGCCAAGAAGGCGCTGAGGAATGCGTCGATAGCTTCTTCCGACAGGTCTTCTTTGAAATCCAGGTTCAGCTCAAAACCCAGCTCCTGAAATTCATCAACGCACAGTTTTTTGCGCAGACGCTGGGAACGATTAGTAGCCATTGAACAATCCTCTTAAGTAATAACGGCGGCACTTTACCAGTTTCAGGCTGCACGTGCCCGGTTCCGTGTGGACGGCTCATCGTTTTGTGCATTTAATCAACAGATGGGTGTAACACGGTAATGCACAAGTCCAGCCACCTTGGGGCATAATGCCGTCACTTTTATGACCATTGAGGGAACTTATCATCATGCCCTCGTATTTTTTCCCCTCGCGTGCAGGGTTTTACTTCTTATGATCAAATCTTTGCGTCCTCTGTTACTTGCCGGCTTTTTTCTGCCACTCGCCTTCGGGGCTCACGCCGCCCCGGTCAACACCACGCTTTCACCCAAGGTTCAACAAGCGCTCAAAACCAACAAGCTGCAAAACGACGCACTATCGCTGGTGATGCTGCCCCTGAGCGGCCCCGGCGTACCCACCGTCTTCAACGCCGACGTGTCGATGAACCCGGCCTCCACCATGAAGCTGGTCACCACCTACGCCGCCCTTGAAATGCTCGGCCCGACCCACCAGTGGAAAACCGAGTTCTACACCGACGGCACCCTGAACAACGGCATCTTGCAAGGCAACCTGTACCTCAAGGGGGGCGGCGATCCCAAGCTCAACATGGAAAAACTCTGGCTGTTGATGCGCGACCTGCGGGCCAATGGCGTGCAACAAGTGAGCGGCGACCTGATTCTGGATCGCGGCTTCTTCGAACAACCTCATTTGCCGGTGTTTGACGACGACGGCAATGATAAAAACAAGCCGTTTCTGGTTAAGCCCGATGCCTTGATGGTCAATCTCAAGGCTCTGCGCTTTGTTGCCCGTAACGATGCGGGCAAGGTGTTGATTTCGGTCGAGCCGCCAATTGCCAGCATCCGCGTCGACAACCAGGTCAAAGCGGTCAATTCCAAGCAATGCGCAGGCGATGTGCGCTACAACCCGGTGCCGCAAGCCGACGGGTCGGTGGTGGTGACCGTCAACGGGCAACTGGGCGATGGCTGCAACTCGCAGACCTACCTGTCCCTGCTCGATCATGCGACCTACACCGCGGGTGCTGTGCGCGCGATCTGGAAAGAGCTGGGTGGCAGCATCCTGGGTCAGGATCGCCAGGGCTCAGTGCCCAAGGGCGCCAAAGTACTGGCCCGCGCCTTCTCGCCTGATCTGGCCGAGATCATTCGCGACATCAACAAATACAGCAACAACACCATGGCTCAACAATTGTTCCTGAGCCTGGGCGCGCAGTTCCGCACCGACGCCGACGGCGATGATGCCAAGGCTGCGCAACGTGTCGTGCGTCAATGGCTGGCCAAAAAAGGCATTACAGCTCCGCACCTGGTCATGGAAAACGGCTCCGGCCTGTCCCGTGCAGAACGTGTGAGCGCGCGTGAAATGGCGCAGATGCTCCAGGCGGCCTGGAAAAGCCCCTACGCTGCCGAGTTCATCAGCTCCATGCCTATCGCTGGCAAAGACGGCACCATGCGCAAGCGTCTGAAGACCACCGCCATGAACGGTCAGGCCCACATCAAAACCGGCACCCTCAATACAGTGCGCGCTATCTCGGGCTTTAGCCGCGACAGCAATGGCAACACCTGGGCTGTGGTCGCGATTCTTAACGACCCGCGCCCCTGGGGAGCTTCTGCGGTACTCGACCAGATACTGCTCGACCTGTATCGCCAGCCGCAATTGCCTAACAACGCGATTTCAATCGCTCAGTAAGCCATTCACCGGCAACAAAAAACGCCCTGGCTCGCGAGAACCGGGGCGTTTTTGTGTGCACTGGAAAAACGTCGCCACCAGTGGCAGCGACGATACGGCAGTTTAACGGGCCGTTATTTTCCACGCGCGGTGGATTTTGCTGTTACGGGCAAAGTCCGGATCGATGGTGCTGGCCGTGATTTCTTCGACCGAGTAACGCGCTTCCAGATGCTCATCGAGGATGAACTTGCGGAAGTTGTTCGAGAAGTACAACACGCCACCCGGTGCCAAACGCGCCATGGCCAAGTCCAGCAACTGCACGTGATCGCGCTGAACGTCAAAGATGCCTTCCATGCGCTTGGAGTTGGAGAAGGTCGGCGGATCGATAAAGATCAGGTCGTACTCTTCGCGACAGGCATCCAGCCACACCATCACATCACCCTGCTCCAGACGATTTTTGTCCGAAAAACCGTTGAGTGACAGGTTACGGCGCGCCCAGTCCAGATAGGTCTTGGACAAGTCAACGCTGGTGGTGCTGCGCGCCCCGCCTTTGGCGGCGTGAACACTGGCAGTGGCGGTGTAGCAATACAGGTTAAGGAAGCGCTTGCCAGCCGCCTCTTTCTGGATCCGCATGCGCATTGGGCGATGATCGAGGAACAGCCCGGTGTCCAGGTAGTCGGTAAGGTTGACCAGCAGTTTGACACCGCCTTCATTGACCTCGGTGAACTTGCCCTGCGCACTTTGTCGCTCGTACTGCTTGGTGCCGCTCTGGCGCTCACGGCGTTTGACGATGACGCGGCTTTTGTCGACGTTCAACGCCTGCGGAATCGCCGCCAACGCGTCAAACATACGGGCCGAAGCTTTTTCCGGGTCGATGGATTTCGGCGCCGCGTACTCCTGGACGTGAACCCAGTCGTGGTACAGATCGATGGCCATCGAGTATTCAGGCATGTCGGCATCGTAAACACGGTAGCAATCAATGCCTTCACGCTTGACCCACTTGCCCAGGGCCTTGAGGTTCTTTTGCAGGCGGTTGGCAAACATCTGCCCGCCTTCGCTCAAGCGTGGCTGCTCAATCACCACCGGTGCCGGTTTGATCGGGTTGCCGTTCTTGTTGAACTTCTCGTACTTGCCAGGCGCTTCGAGGTTGCCCGGCAGATCCGACTCGGCCTGCTCACGCTCGGCTTGACGCTGCTCAGGCGTGCGACGCTCACCCGTCACGAACTGGTCTGGCACCACTTTGATCAGCAGCAACTTGCACGGCAAGGCGCCGTTCCAGAACGAGTACTGTTTGTGACTGCGGATGCCCATCCGCTTGCCCAGATCCGGGGCACCGGTGAACACCGCCGCTTCCCAGTTCAAACAGGCCTGACGCAACCGCTCACCGAGGTTCTGGTAGAGGTAGAGCAAGCTCGCCTCATCACCCAGACGCTCGCCGTACGGCGGGTTGCAAATGACCAGACCCTTTTGGTTTTGATCCGGGCGCGGCTCAAACGTTGCCACTTCACCCTGATAGATTTTGATCCAGTGGCTCAGGCCTGCACGCTCGATGTTGTTGCGCGCCGGCTGGATCAGGCGCGGGTCAGCTTCATAACCGCGAATCCACAGCGGCGGCTTGGCCATACCGGCTTCAGCGCGCTCAGTGGCTTCTTCATGCAGCTTTTTCCAGATAGCCGGCACGTGACCAAGCCAGGCGTCAAAGCCCCAGTGGATGCGATTGAGGTTTGGCGCCATGTCGGCCGCGATCATCGCGCCCTCAACCAGGAACGTACCCACACCGCACATCGGGTCAGCCAAGGCCGCGCCTTCGGCAGCCATACGCGGCCAACCTGCACGAATCAGGATCGCTGCCGCGAGGTTTTCTTTCAGCGGCGCAGCACCCTGCTGCAAACGGTAGCCGCGCTGGTGCAAGCTGCTGCCCGAGAGGTCCAGCGACAGGATGGCTTCACCGCGATCCAGACGCAGGTGGATGCGCAAATCAGGGCTGATTTTATCAATCGAAGGACGCTCACCCGACGGCGTGCGCAGCTTGTCAACGATGGCATCCTTAACCTTCAGCGCGCCGAAGTGAGTGTTGTCGATACCTGAACCGTGGCCACTGAACTCCACGGCCAGCGTGCCATCCGGCACCATATGGTCTTGCCAGTCCACATCCAGTACCCCGTGGTACAGGTCTTCGGCGTCCTTCATCGGGAAGCGCTTGAGTACCAGCAACACGCGGTTGGCCAGACGCGACCAGAGGCACAGACGGTAGGCAGTTTCCATATTTGCCGTGCCACGAATGGCCGAAGTGTGCTCGCGAGCTTCCTCAAGACCAAGGCCGGTGGCCTCCTCAAGGAGCAGACCTTCGAGGCCTTTGGGGCAGGTAAGGAAGAGTTCGTAACGATCCGACATGGGATTCCTGAGCTTTTAGCTATGTGTGAAGAGGCAACGCATTGCCTGCTCCGTTTTCAATCAAGCGCTTTTCTTGAAGAGCGCTCGCGTGGCACGAAACTGTGCCGTCCCGCCAAGGCGCCACTCATGCCCGCAGGCACACAGAGTTTAGACGCAGAGGCAGATCATTTATCTTGAAACAAAGGGACATATTCAGACCCTTCGTCGAATAGTACCTGAGCAAAAAGGACGGTCATTCACAGTCGAGAATGAAACTCATCATCTTTGCAAACACTGGTCATATCAGGCTTTGGTCGCATCCGGGGACTAAAAACCGGTGTTTCTTATGGCCTTAACACCACTATCGTTACGTCCTTATGACAAAACGATCATTCACACACCCAAGCACATTGGTTAGAACTGGACTCAGGTTGTCACCGCGCAGGTGATAACAAAAATGCTCGCCACGCCGGCAGCGAGCAACCAACGGCAGAAGCATTCTGCCCCGACCTGAGTCAGGTCGACGCGATATAAACAGTCAACAAGTGAGGGCAACACCCTATGAGAAGACTTAAGCGTGATCCGTTGGAAAGAGCTTTTTTACGCGGATACCAATACGGCGTTAGCGGGAAATCCCGTGAGCTTTGCCCTTTTACTCTACCGTCGGTACGCCAGTCCTGGATTAACGGCTGGCGCGAAGGACGCGGCGACAACTGGGACGGTATGACAGGCACTGCGGGCATCCACAGACTCAACGAACTTCACGCGGTCGGCTAACTCTGGGCACATTCCGACACCACCATGAATAGGCAATGATTTAACCTTGCCGTCTCATCCAGGCGGCGGGCTGCGGCCCAAGGGCTCCTTCGAGGAGCCCTTTTTATTGCGCGCTTATTGGCGTGCAATGGCAGAAATGGCGTCAACCGACTCGCGAATCAAGGCAGGGCCTTTGTAAATGAACCCCGAGTAGATCTGCACCAGACTGGCACCTGCGGCGATTTTCTCAGCCGCATGCTTGCCTTCGGTGATACCACCCGCCGCGATGATGGGCATGCGCCCGGCCAACTCGCCTGCCAGCACCTTGACGGTGTGCGTACTTTTTTCACGCACCGGCGCACCCGACAAACCGCCTGCCTCATCACCATGCTCCATGCCTTCAACACCTGCGCGGCTAAGAGTGGTGTTGGTTGCAATGACCGCATCCATCCCGGTCTCCAGCAGCGCCTGGGCGACGAGTACGGTTTCTTCGTCGGTCATGTCAGGGGCGATCTTGATTGCCAACGGGACACGCTTGCCGTGACGCTCAGTCAGCTCGTTCTGACGCAGCTGTAGGGCCTCCAGAAGCTGCTTGAGCGAATCGCCGAATTGGAGGCTACGAAGCCCCGGAGTATTCGGCGAACTGACGTTAACGGTCACATAGCTGGCGTGGGCATAGACCTTATCGAGACAGATCAAGTAATCGTCAACAGCCCGCTCAACCGGGGTGTCGAAGTTTTTACCGATGTTGATCCCAAGGATGCCGCTGTACTTGGCCGCCTCAACCCGCGCCAACAAGTGATCGACCCCCAGGTTGTTAAAGCCCATGCGATTGATGATCGCTTGCGCTTCAGGCAGGCGAAAAATACGCGGTTTGGGATTGCCCGGCTGTGGCCGCGGAGTGACCGTGCCGATTTCGACAAAACCAAAACCCAACTGCGCGAACCCGTCGATGGCCGCCCCATTTTTATCCAGACCTGCGGCCAGACCGACCGGGTTCGGGAAGTCGAGGCCCATCACCGTCACAGGCAGCTTGGCGGGCGCCTTGCACAGCAAACCGTTGAGCCCCAGACGGCCACCCGCACCGATCAAGTCCAGGGACAGGTCATGCGAGGTTTCAGGGGAGAGTTTGAAGAGCAACTGGCGGGCCAGGTTATACATGGGCTCGATGGTCTCGAAAGGCAACTGGAAGAGCCGGCGATTATAGCCGGGCATCGCCTTGGCAAGCGAGAGGCAGTCGCGGGCAATAAGGCATACGGATCAAAAATGCGTCCTTCACCAAATCGCAGGCAAAGAAAAGCCCGGCCTAAGCCGGGCTTTTCTGTACAGGCTAGCTAAAAATTACTTAGCTTCAGCTTGAACGGTTGCTTCTACGCGACGGTTCAGAGCACGGCCTTCTTCAGTTGCGTTGGAAGCAACTGGGTTAGCTTCGCCGTGGCCAACAGCGGCTACACGGTTAGACTCAACACCTTGGTTAACCAGAGCTGTACGAACAGCGTCAGCACGACGCTGGGACAGTTTTTGGTTGTAAGCGTCTGGACCTACGCTGTCAGTGTAACCAGCAACAGTGGTATTGGTCGCAGGGTACTGCTTCATGAAATCAGCAACGTTGTTGATGTCAGGCATGTACTGCGACTTAACAACCGACTTGTCGAAGTCGAATTTCACGTCAAGTTCAACGCGAACAACTTCAGCGATTGGAGCTTCTGGTTCTGGCTCAGCGATTGGTGCTGGAGCTGGAACTGGAGCAGGAGCTACTTTACCGCCGCTGCCGCCAAAGTTCACACCCAGACCAACGGTAGGCGCGTAGTCCCACTTGCCGTTGTCCAGTTTGTAGTCAGCTTCAACGCCTGCACGGGCAAACAGGTTGTCAGTGATGTACCACTTAACACCAGCGCCAGCAGTCAGGAAAGTCGACTGGTCACGACCGCTGTGACCGTCTTCGATCACGTTGGTCATGCTCTTGTGAGCAACACCACCGGAAACGTATGGACGCAGAGCGTCACCAACGGTGCCGAAGTGGTACTGAGCGTTCAGACCAAAGTTGTCGCCTTTGATTTTCTGGTGGCCAGTGCCGTCGTTCGAACGGGTGTGGTTAGTCTTGTCGTAGGTCAGGTTCAACGAAACGTCGTCGGTCAGGAAGTAACCGATCGATGCGCCTGGGTTGTAACCGTCTTCTACGTGCTTGACGCTGTCGTTGTACTGTTTTTTGTAGAACAGTTCACCCTCGACCGCGCCTTGGCCTTGTGCCAGGGCACCGAACGAAGTTGCGGCTACAAAGGAACCAATGGCAATGCCCAAGGTGTTTTTCAGTTTCATCCGTTAAATCCCCATCTGGTGATTGTAAAGCAGTCCCACATACCGGGGGACAACTCGGCGGCAAGTCTATCAGAACTTACCTACACGTAGAGCTATTTGCGCTGAACTAAGTTTCAGCAATGCCTGCAAATTTCTCACGCAATTTATCAAGAGCACGCTTGTAGCGCATTTTCGTCGCACTCAAACCCATATGCATTATGTCTGCGATTTCCTGAAATTCCAGTTCTGCGACAAAACGCAGCACAAGAATCTCCCGGTCAATCGGATTCACATGCACCAGCCAGCGATCAAGTCCGCCCTTTTCCTCAGGTTTCGGCGCCTTCTCTTCAGACGCTTCCTCGAGGGGGTCAATACTTAATGCGTCCATCAAGCGACGCTTTCGCCGTTCCTTCCGATACTGCGTAATGCATTCGTTGTAAGTGATGCTATATAGCCATGTCTTGAATTTCGATTTGCCCTCGAAATTCTTCAAGCCATACAACACCTTAAGCATTACCTCCTGACAGACATCGTCAGCATCACGATCGTTCCCTAAATACCTTGAACAAACGTTGAACAAAGTGCGTTGGTAACGCCGCATTAACTCTTCATAGGCGCGCGTAACGTGAAACAACTCATCATGCGAGCGCGCCACCAACTCCTCATCAGAGAGTTCGCGGGGATCGTAGCGCATGGACAGCGATTGGGCTTTATTCAAAACGAGTCGTGCCGACAGTCAGGTCAATGTCCGCCACAGCCCGGAACACGGGCTTTTTTGCGGCGGCATACATTAGCAGGGTTTGCCGCATCAGCGGCTAGTCACGTGCTGCTCCAGCAAGATCCGATTGGAGATGGAGACTAGCTCACCCTCCTCGGTCAGCAACGTGGTTTTAACCGTGCCGATCTCTTCGATCTGACCCTCTACCTCACCCACACGTACATCTTGCCCAACCTGATACAGCTCACGCACGTAGATCCCGGCCAGAATCTGCCCGGCAATTTCGCGACTTCCCAGACCCATGGCCAAGGCAACAGCCAGACCAACGGTAATCAAAACGATGACGATCACATGGTTCAGCAGGTCAGTTTTCACTTCCAGCTGGCTGATTGCCACGGAGATGCTGATGATTATGACCAGGCCCTGGGCCACTCGACCCAGACCGCCCGCATAATCAAACCCCACGCTCTCGGCGGCGCCACGCACCAGGCCATTGAGCAACTGCGCAAGCAGAACACCTACCAGCAATACCAGCAGGGCACCAAATACTTTGGGCAGATACAGCGTAAAGATGTCCAGCGTAGCTGAAACGCGCTCCAGGCCAAGGGACTGAGCGGCCGAGACCAGGAAAATCAGCAGAATGAACCAATAGACAATTTTGCCGATCAGGGTCGAAATCGGCACTTGAATGCCTGCACGGCCCAGTATTTTGGTCAGCCCCGTCCCACCCATCAACCGATCAAGGCCCAATTTGGCCAGCAACTTCGACAGCAGGGTATCAAGCAGTTTTGCAACCACGAAGCCCAGCAGCACCACCACCAACGCCCCGAACAAATTGGGGATGAAGTTGGCAATTTTGGTCCAAAGAGCGGTCATTGCGGTGACCAGGCTCTGGGTCCAGAGATCAAGTTCCATGTTCAATCAGCCTTATCAGCAGGGCGAGCAACAGGTTTGCGTCGCGAAACGGGCGCAATATGAGCCGAACCGCTATTCAAAGCAATCATCAGTGCTTGTACCCAACGCCCCAGCAGGCTGAAAAGATCACCCGCGCCAACCTGACGGTTCGCGGTTTTCAGCACTCGGCCCAGGCAGGCATCGTCGTCACGGGCAGACGGCTCGGCCTTGAGCATTTCACGTAAGGACTGTTCAAACGGATCGTGCATAAGCACCTCTCGGTATGTCAGTGAAAGACGCGGGCAAAATGAACGAGGTCACATGACCTACTTTCAAAGCCACTGCAAACGACGATAAAACCACCATTGCCCTACACCAATCACCAGCATCACACCGCAGGTGACCGCAAAGCCGTAGGGGTCGTTGGAGAACGGAACACCGCCCACGTTAATCCCCAATAAACCGGTAATAAACGTGATGGGCAGAAAGATCCCGGTCAGCACGCCGAAGCGGTACATGATGCGGCTCATGCGCACATTCAAACGTCGGTCTTCAGCCTCCAGCACCAGCCCTACACGCTCGCGGGTCAGCTCAAGCTCTTCCAGATAGCGGGTCAGGCTGTTGTTCAATTCGTTCCAGTAATCTGCATCGTCGGCCGTGAACCACGGCAATTTTGTACGCGTCAGTTGCCCAAAAATATCGCGTTGCGGGGCCAGAAAACGACGCAGCCCGGCAGCCCGGCGACGAATCTGCAAAATAGAACCATGCTCGGGCGTATACCGTTCGTCGGCATCTATCTTATCTTCTTCGTCATCGACGATTTCAGACAGCTCACCGATCAAATCCTGGACCTTTAAAGTCAGGTGTTGAGCCAAATAAAGGATCAACTCGGCTGGATTTTTCGGACCTTCGCCCTGCTCAAACTCGCCCAACAATTCATCCGTGGCCCGCAACGGCCGCATACGCAGCGAGATAACCCGTTGCGCACTGCCAAAAATGCGTAGCGAGACCATGTCTTCCGGTTCTGCACCAGGATTGAGGTTGACCCCGCGCAAGAACAGCAATAACTCGTTATTGGGCAGCCCCAATAGCCGCGGACGGGTGTTTTCCTCCAACAACAAGTCACAACTGAACTCGCTCAAACCACTGGCGTTGCGTAACCAGCTTTGTGTTTGAGGATGACTGCGATCCCAGTGCAACCAAAGGCTTTCATGGCTCTTTAACTCAAGGTCATTGAGTTCGGTACGGGCAATCGCACGGGCACCGCCTTCTCCATCGAGCACCAGTGCATGCACCAGCCCCCATTGAGCGTTGTCTTCCTCAAACATCCGTGATCCTTAGCAGTTGGGCGATTATTCCGGCATTTTCAAAGCAGAAGGCGAAATGATCACGCCATTATTGTCGGCATAGATAAATTCGCCCGGACGGAATGTGACGCCTGCAAAGGTGACTGCCACATTGAGATCGCCCAAGCCGCGCTTGTCGGTTTTCATCGGGTGACTGGCCAGCGCCTGCACACCCAGATCGGTTTGAGCGATGACATCCACATCCCGAATACAGCCGTAAATGACCAACCCTTCCCAGCCATTTTTAGCCGCCTTCTCGGCAATCATGTCCCCCAGCAAGGCCCGGCGCAGCGAACCTCCTCCGTCCACCACCAGCACTTTGCCCTTGCCATCAAGCTCTGCCTGCTCTTTAACCAACGAGTTGTCTTCAAAACATTTGATGGTGACGATTTCGCCACCAAATGAATCGCGCCCGCCAAAGTTGCTGAACATCGGTTCCAGCACCTGAATCAGCTCAGGGTAGGCATCGCACAAATCGGGAGTGATGTAGTGGTTCATGGAAACTCCTGTGGAGAGGGCGTAGCAGGAAGAGTTAAAGGACTCTACTGTTTATAGACGTTGGCACACGGGCAAGCTTTAAATGTCACGACCAGCCATACCCTGACACTGCAATACCACCAAGACCACAGAATATGACCAAGGTCGCAAATCGCGTCACATAGTAGCCGCAAGCGCGACTTGCCGAAACCCTGAACCCGGCTCACTCACTGCCTGCTTCAGGCATTGCTCCTCAAGCCAATCGCGCACCAACGGCCAGACCTCAGCTTGAGCAGGCGCGCTGACCAGCATTTCAGTGTGACCAAAATCTGAACTGAACCCCTGCTCACGGCCCAAAGCAATAAATTGGCGCTGCTCAGAACCCAATTGCTCATACAGCTTTCGACACGCCCACTCAGGGGTCTGCTGATCGCCTGCCGCCGCGACAGCCAGAACCGGTAGCTGGACCTCAGATAATCCCGCCCACCAATCGCGCTCAGAATCCTTGAAACGCCCCAAAAAGCCGTTCCAGCGCAAGGTTTCGAGGGCGATGCCTACTGGTTCGTCCTCAGGGCCGCGCTTGAGCTGAACACCCGACAACTGCGTGCAGCGCTTCAAGAGCAGATAAGCGCCCCACTCCACTGGCGGAATTTTCAGCGGCCAATAGCGGCGATTGATCTGACAGCCAAAAAACGCTGCGGAGGCCACTGCAGGTTCACCCAGGTACTGCCCCCCCAATGCGGCCGCCAAACTGATACCGCCCTGGGAATGGCCAAGCCAATGCGGGACTTGTCCACTTTGCTCACGTACAAACGCCGCAATCGCCGGTAAGTCGTAGCGGGCGTAATCCGCCACCCGATTGGTGCGCCACTGTTGATTACGCACCGACAGTCCATGACCGCGCATCTCGGGCAGCCACACATCAAACCCGGCACGGGCCAAAAAAGCGCCTAGGCCGACACCTTTTGGTGAGTACCAGAAGCGTCGGTTAGAAAAGCTGCCATGCAACAAAATCACGGGTACACCGCGCGCCTGGCTGGCATCCGCCATGCCCAGTCGCGTGACCGCCAATTCCACGGAGATGTCCGGGCTATTAGCGGGTTTTAAGCGATAAACATCCTCGCTCAGATCACCCCGACGCTCGGCACTGATCAGGGCAACGGGAAAAAGATGACTGCTGCTTTGCATAATGCTCTTGCACAAAAAAGGGCGATCCCGAACAGGCGCTCGCCCTACCACTGCCTATAAAGAGCAGCACAGCCTAGCGGCCGCCCTGCTCCTCTCTCAACGACTCAAGCCTGGGCTTGACCTTCAGCCAGGAAGAACCAGGTTTCCAGCACGGTGTCCGGGTTCAGCGACACACTTTCAATGCCTTGCTCCATCAGCCACAGCGCCAGATCCGGGTGGTCTGAGGGGCCCTGCCCGCAAATACCAATATATTTACCGGCTTTGTTACACGCCTGAATCGCGTTGGACAGCAGCTTTTTAACCGCAGGGTTACGCTCGTCGAACAGGTGCGCGATAACCCCAGAGTCACGGTCCAGACCTAGCGTCAGCTGAGTCAGGTCGTTGGAGCCAATGGAGAAACCGTCGAAGTATTCAAGGAATTCGTCGGCCAGAATCGCGTTTGAAGGCAGCTCACACATCATGATCACGCGCAGACCGTTTTCGCCGCGCACCAGACCGTTTTCAGCCAGCAAGTCGATGACTTGGCTCGCCTCGCCCAGGGTCCGTACGAACGGCACCATGATCTCGACGTTGGTCAGGCCCATGTCATTGCGCACACGCTTGAGCGCACGGCATTCGAGCTCGAAGCAATCGCGGAAGTTTTCGCTGATGTAACGCGACGCGCCACGGAAACCCAGCATCGGGTTTTCTTCTTCGGGTTCGTACAGCTTGCCGCCGATCAGGTTTGCGTACTCGTTGGACTTGAAGTCCGACAGGCGCACGATGACTTTTTTCGGGGTAAAGGCTGCCGCCAGGGTGCTGATGCCTTCGACCAGCTTCTCAACGTAGAAACCGACTGGATCGTCGTAACCGGCAATGCGCTTGTCGACGCTGTCCTTGATGTCTTGCGGCAGACCGTCGTAGTTGAGCAGCGCTTTAGGGTGCACGCCGATCATGCGGTTAATGATGAACTCCAGGCGGGCCAGGCCCACACCGGCGTTCGGCAACTGCGCAAAGTCAAACGCACGGTCCGGGTTACCGACGTTCATCATGATTTTGAACGGCAGGTCCGGCATGGCATCAACGGAGTTCTTCTTGATGTCGAAACCCAGTTCGCCTTCAAAAATCAAACCGGTGTCGCCTTCGGCACACGAAACGGTTACGCCCTGGCCGTCTTTGAGCAACTGGGTTGCATTGCCACACCCTACAACGGCCGGAATGCCCAGCTCACGGGCGATGATTGCTGCGTGGCAAGTACGGCCGCCACGGTTGGTCACGATGGCGCTGGCGCGCTTCATCACCGGTTCCCAGTCCGGGTCGGTCATGTCGGAAACCAGTACGTCGCCGGGTTGAACCTTGTCCATTTCGGACACGTCCTTAATGATCCGAACCTTGCCCGCGCCAATGCGCTGACCAATGGCCCGACCTTCCACCAGCACTGTGCCGGTTTCTTTAAGCAGGTAACGCTCCATCACATTGGCCTGGGAGCGACTTTTTACGGTTTCAGGGCGGGCCTGCACGATGTACAGCTTGCCGTCATCACCGTCTTTGGCCCATTCGATGTCCATCGGGCACTTGTAGTGTTTTTCGATGATCATCGCTTGCTTGGCCAGCTCGCTGACTTCAGCGTCGGTCAGGCAGAAGCGCGCGCGATCGGCCTTCTCAACGTCGATCACCTTGACCGACTTGCCGGCCGAGGCTTCGTCGCCGTAAATCATCTTGATCGCTTTGCTGCCCAGGTTACGGCGCAAAATCGCAGGACGACCCGCTTCCAGCGTTTGCTTGTGGACGTAGAACTCGTCCGGGTTGACCGCGCCCTGGACCACGGTTTCGCCCAGGCCATAAGCGCCGGTGATAAAGACCACATCACGGAAACCCGACTCAGTGTCCAGGGTGAACATCACGCCCGCAGTGCCGGTTTCGGAACGCACCATGCGCTGCACGCCTGCCGACAGGGCGACCAGTTTGTGGTCAAAGCCCTGGTGCACGCGGTAAGAAATCGCACGGTCGTTGAACAACGACGCAAACACTTCCTTGGCTGCACGAATGACGTTTTCTACGCCACGGATATTAAGGAAGGTTTCTTGCTGACCGGCAAAGGAAGCGTCCGGCAAATCTTCGGCGGTGGCCGAGGAACGTACGGCAACCGCCATGTCCGGGTTGCCTTGGGACAAGGTGGCAAAGGCGGTGCGAATTTGCGCGTTAAGCGTCTCAGGGAACTCGGCTTCCATGATCCATTGGCGGATCTGGGCGCCGGTTTTGGCCAGTGCGTTAACGTCGTCCACATCCAGCGCGTCGAGCGCGGCATGGATCTGATCGTTCAAACCGCTGAGTTCAAGAAAATCGCGATAGGCCTGAGAGGTGGTGGCGAAACCACCGGGAACCGAAACACCAGCGCCTGCAAGATTACTGATCATCTCGCCGAGGGATGCGTTCTTGCCCCCCACATGCTCTACATCATGGACGCCGAGCTTATCGAGGGAAACTACGTACTCTACCAAGGTGATCTCTCCACTAACTGTGTTGGGAAAAGCTCAGGGCGCTGGACGCTCTACAAAGGGCGGCATCTCAGCGAATGTGGCCTGGACCTGGAAAATAAGTGACACTGCCTGCCATTCAGGGCGACAAAATCGCGCCTATCATATCCAAGAATCGTCACCAGCTTAAGGCCCAAGGCGCAAATGAAACGATCTGCTTTCTTTATCTCCGATGGCACCGGCATCACCGCCGAAACCCTCGGCCAGAGTTTGTTGGCCCAATTCGAAAATGTGACCTTCAGCAAGTTCACGCGACCCTATATAGACAGCGTGGATAAAGCGCGGGCAATGGTACAACAAATCGATAACGCCGCCGAAAAAGACGGAGTTCGCCCGATTATCTTCGACACCATCGTCAATCAGGACATTCGCGAAATCCTCGCAACGTCCAATGGTTTCATGATCGACATCTTCTCCAGCTTCCTGGCCCCGCTGGAACAGGAACTCGCCGAACACTCGTCCTACTCGGTAGGCAAGTCCCACTCTATCGGCCATAACTCCAATTACATGGAGCGTATTGAGGCGGTGAACTTTGCCCTCGACAACGACGACGGCGCCCGCACGCACAAATACGACAAGGCCGACCTGATTCTGGTGGGCGTCTCACGCTGTGGCAAAACCCCGACCTGCCTGTACATGGCCATGCAATTCGGCATCCGCGCGGCCAACTACCCGCTGACCGAGGACGACATGGAAAGCCTGAAGCTGCCGGCGGCCTTGCGCGAACACAAGCATAAGCTGTTCGGCCTGACCATCGACCCGGATCGCCTCACCGCCATCCGCAACGAGCGCAAGCCCAACAGCCGCTATTCAAGCTTTGCCCAGTGCGAATTTGAAGTGCGCGAAGTCGAAAACCTGTTCAAGCGCGAAAATATCCCGCACATCAACTCCACGCATTTTTCTGTGGAAGAAATCTCGGCCAAAATTCTGGTCGAAAAAGGCGTGGAGCGACGCTTCAAATAACAGCGCAGAGGCGATTAAAGGCTGCGATCTTTTCATCGTCAAAGATCGCAACCTTCGGTGTGTGTGTTAGATCACCAGTAAATCCACGAACCGGTTTACCGGGGTCGCTTCAAGTGCAGCCTGATCCTTGCAAAGGGCAAAAATCTCCTCACAACGCTGCCTTGCAAAGCGCGTGGCCAGATTGGCCTTGAACTTTTCTTCCAGCAGTGCAATGCCTTCGGCACGGCGACGACGATGGCCAATCGGGTATTGCACCACCACTTGCTGAGTGCTCGTGCCATCGTTGAAAAACACTTGAATGGCATTGGCAATGGAGCGTTTATCCGCCTCCAGGTATTCACGGGTGTAGCGTGGGTCTTCAACAATCACCATTTTTTCGCGCAGCTCATCAATGATCGGATGCGCGGCATGGAAGTCATCTTCGTACTGCTCGGCCACCAGATTGCCAAACGCCAACGGCACGGCGGTCATGTATTGAAGGCAGTGATCGCGATCGGCGGCGTTGGCTAATGGGCCTTGCTTGGAAATGATCCGAATCGCCGATTCGTGGGTGGTGATGACAATTTTCTCGATTTCGTGCAGACGATCTCTGACCTGCGGATGCAAGGTCACTGCCGCTTCACAGGCCGTTTGCGCATGAAACTCTGCCGGGAAGCTGATCTTGAACAGCACGTTTTCCATCACGTACGTGCCATAAGGCTGTGACAGCTTGAACGCGCGCTGCCCTTCGGGCTTGAGTGCCAGATCCTTGTTGGTATGACTGAACAGCACCTCATAAAAACCCCATTGCGGCGCCGTCAGCACACCCGGAATACCCATTTCACCGCGCAGCGCAATGTCCGCCAAGCGCACGCCACGACTGGACGCATCGCCCGCCGCCCAAGACTTGCGCGACCCTGCGTTCGGTGCATGGCGATACGTGCGCAGCGCCTGGCCGTCGACAAAGGCATGGGACAGCGCCGACAACAACTGTTCACGGTTGGCCCCCATCAGTTTGGCGCAGACCGCCGTCGAGGCCACTTTCACCAGCAGCACATGATCCAGACCGACACGATTGAAGGAGTTTTCCAATGCAATAACGCCCTGAATCTCATGGGCCATGATCATTGCATCTAGTACGGCGCGCACCGTCAGCGGCGCCTCGCCATTGGCTACGCGCTTTTGCGACAGGTGGTCGGCCACGGCCAAAATACCGCCCAGATTGTCCGAAGGATGCCCCCATTCAGCCGCCAGCCAGGTGTCGTTGTAATCCAGCCAGCGCACGATACAGCCAATGTCCCAGGCGGCCTTGACCGGGTCGAGGCGAAAGGAGGTGCCGGGCACTCGGGCACCAAACGGCACAAGGGTGCCCTCCACGATGGGCCCCAGGTGCTTGGTGCATTCTGGGAATCGCAGCGCCAGCAAGCCGCAGCCCAACGTGTCCATCAGGCAGTTACGGGCGGTGTCGAGGGCTTGTGGCGAGGTGATGCGGTAATTGAGGACGTAACCGGCAATGTCCTGCAAAACCTGATCGTAGTCGGGGCGGTTGTTGGCGTCGACGTTGGCGCTCATAGGGTTTCTCCAAAAATGAGTAAGTGTCGTGTTCCATCCTCAGGTTCATCGTGATCGTGCGGGTCTGGAGTGCCCGTTCAATTGTGTCGTTTCAACCTGCGCCTTCACCCCGACCTCTCCCTATGGCAGAGGTCGGGGTGAAGGCCAAAGGTCCACTCGATTAAAAGCAATCGCCGGGCACCCGCACCCAGCCTTCCATCAACACCCGCGCACTGCGGCTCATGATGGCTTTAGTGACAGTCCACTCACCGTCAACCTGCTGCGCTTCAGCACCCACGCGCAAAGTCCCGGACGGATGGCCAAAGCGCACTGCGCTGCGCAACTCGCCACCGGCC
Organism: Pseudomonas sp. TAA207; assembly: GCF_001529285.1. Lineage (NCBI taxonomy): Bacteria > Pseudomonadati > Pseudomonadota > Gammaproteobacteria > Pseudomonadales > Pseudomonadaceae > Pseudomonas > Pseudomonas sp. TAA207. Next base: position 19,532 of record NZ_LLWJ01000044.1, read on the forward strand.
GCCAGGTTGACCAACGTGCCCGGTATCGCGGCCGCCGTGCCAATCGCAACCGCTGCCGTGCCCATCATCGCGTGGTGCAGTTTGCCCATCGACAAGGCCCGCACCAGCAAATCCACGTCTTGCGCCTTGACCACCTTGCCGCTAGACGACACGTACTCTGTCGGGCCTGCAACAAACGCCACTTTAGGGGTGTGCTGACGCTTGGCAGCGTCGTCCAAATGAGCAATCAAACCCATGCGCAACGCACCGTGCGCCCGAATGGTTTCGAACAGCGCCAATGCTTTCGGGTCGCTGTTGATGTCGTTTTGCAGCTCCGCGCCGGTGTAACCCACATCACGCGCATTGACGAAAATCGTCGGAATGCCCGCATTGATCATGGTCACATTCAGCGTGCCCACACCCGGCACTTCTAGCGCGTCGACCAGGTTGCCGGTCGGGAACATCGAGCCGCCCCCGCCCTCTTCATCCGCTGCCGGGTTGAGGAACTCCAACTGCACTTCGGCCGCTGGAAACGTCACACCGTCAAGCTCAAAGTCGCCGGTTTCCTGCACCGCACCGTCGGTCATCGGTACATGGGCGATGATGGTTTTACCGATATTGGCTTGCCAGATGCGCACCACGGCAGTGCCGTTCTGGGGCAGGCGTGCCGGGTCGACCAAGCCACTGCTGATGGCAAACGAACCCACCGCCGCCGACAGGTTGCCGCAGTTGCCGCTCCAGTCCACAAACGGTTTGTCGATGGAGACCTGGCCAAACAGATAATCAACGTCGTGGTCGGCACGCAGGCTTTTGCTAACGATCACTGTTTTGCTGGTGCTGGACGTCGCAGCGCCCATGCCGTCGATTTGTTTTTCGTAAGGGTCGGGGCTGCCAATGACCCTTAACAGCAACGCGTCACGCGCAGCCCCCGGCACCTGCGCCACCGCTGGCAGATCAAGCAGGTTGAAAAACACACCCTTGCTGGTGCCGCCACGCATATAAGTGGCGGGGATTTTTATTTGCGCTGCGTAGGCCATAGAACAGAGTCCTGTGAAGTGACCTCTGTAGGCGCTGGCGCCTACAGAGGTATGTGATTAAACCGACGCTGATTCCAGGAAGTCCTGGGCAAAACGTTGCAACACGCCACCCGCTTCATAGATCGAAACTTCTTCGGCGGTGTCCAGACGGCAGGTCACCGGCACCTCCACGCGCTCGCCGTTTTTGCGCGTGATCACCAGCGTCAGCGTGGCACGCGGGGTGCGCTCGCCGATCACGTCGTAGGTTTCACTGCCGTCGATTTGTAAGGTTTTACGATTGGTGCCCGGCATAAATTCCAGCGGCAACACCCCCATGCCCACCAGGTTGGTGCGGTGAATGCGCTCAAAGCCTTCGGCCGCAATGGCTTCGACACCCGCCAGACGCACGCCTTTGGCCGCCCAGTCACGGGACGATCCCTGACCATAATCGGCGCCCGCAATGATGATCAGCGGTTGCTTGCGCTCCATGTAGGTTTCGATGGCTTCCCACATGCGCATCACACGACCTTCAGGCTCCAGCCGGGTCAACGAACCCTGTTTGACCTTACCGTCCTCGATCACCATTTCGTTGAACAGCTTCGGGTTGGCGAACGTGGCGCGCTGGGCGGTCAAGTGGTCGCCCCGGTGGGTGGCATACGAGTTGAAGTCGACTTCCGGCAAGCCCATTTTCGCCAGGTATTCACCGGCGGCGCTGTCGAGCATGATCGCGTTGGAAGGCGACAAGTGGTCAGTGGTGATGTTGTCCGGCAGCACCGCCAGCGGGCGCATGCCTTTGAGCGGCCGCGCCCCGGCCAACGCCCCTTCCCAGTACGGCGGGCGACGGATGTAAGTACTTTGCGGACGCCAGTCATACAGCGGCGCCACTTTAGGCCCGGTGTCTTCGTGAATGGCGAACATCGGAATATAGACCTGGCGGAACTGCTCAGGCTTCACTGCGGCCTTGACCACGGCGTCGATTTCTTCGTCGCTCGGCCAGATGTCTTTCAGGCGAATCTTATTGCCCTGGGCGTCCAGGCCCAGCACGTCTTTTTCGATGTCGAATCGGATCGTGCCCGCAATCGCGTAGGCCACCACCAACGGTGGAGAGGCTAAAAACGCTTGTTTGGCGTAAGGATGAATACGTCCGTCGAAGTTGCGGTTACCCGACAACACGGCGGTGGCGTACAGGTCGCGGTCGATGATTTCCTGTTGGATGGCGGGGTCCAGCGCTCCCGACATGCCGTTACAGGTGGTGCACGCGAAGGCCACCACGCCAAAACCCAATTGCTCCAGCTCGCTGGTCAGCCCCGCTTCATCGAGGTACAACGCCACGGTCTTGGACCCCGGCGCCAGCGAGGTTTTGACCCACGGTTTACGGGTCAGGCCGAGTTTATTCGCGTTGCGCGCCATCAAGCCCGCCGCGATTACGTTGCGCGGGTTGCTGGTGTTGGTGCAACTGGTGATGGCCGCAATAATCACCGCGCCATCAGGCATTTGCCCCGGTACGTCGTCCCACTGACCGGCAATGCCCTTGGCCGTAAGCTCGGTGGTGGCCACGCGCGCGTGCGGGTTGCTCGGGCCGGCCATGTTGCGCACCACAGACGACAAGTCAAAACTCAGGCCGCGCTCGTATTGCGCGTCTTTAAGGCTCTCGCCCCACAAGCCTGTGACCTTGGCGTAATGCTCAACCAACTGCACTTGCTGGTCATCGCGACCGGTCAGCTTGAGGTAGTCAATGGTTTGCTGGTCGATGTAGAACATGGCCGCCGTTGCGCCGTATTCCGGGGCCATGTTGGAAATGGTCGCGCGGTCGCCCAGGGTCAGCGCAGAGGCGCCCTCGCCGAAGAATTCCAGCCAGGCACCGACCACTTTTTGTTTGCGCAGGAACTCGGTCAGAGCCAACACCATGTCAGTGGCCGTAATGCCCGGTTGCAGCTTGCCGGTCAGTTCCACGCCGACGATTTCAGGCAAGCGCATCCATGACGCACGGCCCAGCATCACGCTTTCGGCTTCCAGCCCGCCAACGCCAATGGCGATGACGCCCAGCGAGTCGACGTGGGGGGTGTGGCTGTCGGTGCCGACGCAGGTGTCCGGGAAGGCCACGCCGTCACGCACCTGAATCACCGGGGACATTTTCTCCAGGTTGATCTGGTGCATGATGCCGTTGCCCGGCGGGATCACATCGACGTTTTTGAAGGCTTTTTTGGTCCACTCGATGAAATGGAAACGGTCTTCGTTGCGCCGATCTTCGATGGCGCGGTTCTTCTCGAACGCTTCGGGGTCATAACCGCCACACTCCACCGCCAACGAGTGGTCAACGATCAGTTGCGTGGGCACCACCGGGTTGACTTGCGCCGGGTCGCCGCCTTGCAGGGCAATGGCGTCACGCAGGCCGGCAAGGTCAACCAGAGCGGTCTGGCCCAGGATGTCGTGGCAGACCACACGGGCCGGGAACCACGGGAAATCCAGGTCGCGCTTGCGTTCGATCAACTGGCTCAGCGAGGCATTGAGGGTTGCCGGATCGCAGCGACGGACCAGGTTTTCGGCCAACACGCGCGAGGTGTAAGGCAGCGTGTCATAAGCGCCGGGCTTGATCGCATCGACCGCTGCGCGAGTGTCGAAATAATCCAGCCGGGTGCCCGGAAGTGTTTTGCGAAATTCAGTATTCATTGGCGCGGGACTCGATCACGGGTAGGTCTGAGGGCTGGCGCACCGCCGGGGCGGGGGCGCCAGCCCTGCTGTTCAGCGACGCTCGATTGGCACGAACTTGCGCTGTTCGACGCCGATGTACTCGGCGCTTGGACGAATGATGCGGTTGTTGGCACGCTGTTCGAACACATGCGCCGCCCAGCCGGTCAGGCGTGAGCAGACAAAGATGGGGGTAAACAGCGGGGTCGGGATGCCCATGAAGTGGTACGCCGAGGCATGGTAGAAATCGGCGTTGGGGAACAGCTTCTTTTGCTCCCACATGGTGTTGTCGATGGCCTCGGAGACCGCGAACAACACCGTGTCGCCCACTTCGTCCGCGAGCTTTTTCGACCAACCCTTGATCACCTCATTGCGCGGGTCGCTGTCTTTGTAGATCGCGTGGCCAAAGCCCATGATTTTGTCTTTGCGTTCGAGCATGCCGAGCGTGCCCTGAATGGCCTCCTGCGCAGAGCTGAAGCGCTCGATCATTTCCATGGCCGCTTCATTGGCGCCGCCGTGCAATGGACCGCGCAGCGAACCGATGGCGGCGGTGATGCACGAATACAGGTCGGACAATGTCGAGGCACAGACCCGAGCGGTGAACGTCGAGGCGTTGAATTCGTGCTCGGCGTACAGAATCAGCGACACGTTCATCACTTTGACGTGCAAGTCACTCGGTTTTTTGTCGTGCAGCAGGTGCAAAAAGTGGCCGCCAATTGACGTTTCATCACTCACGCAGTGAATGCGCACGCCGTCATGGCTGAAGCGATACCAGTAGCACATGATCGCCGGGAAAGCGGCCAGCAGACGGTCAGTCTTGTCCCGCTGCTGAGTGAAGTCTTTTTCCGGCTCAAGATTGCCCAAAAACGAGCAACCGGTGCGCATCACGTCCATCGGGTGGGCGTCGGCAGGGATGCGTTCCAGCACCTCTTTCAAGGCTTGCGGCAGGTCGCGCAGGTTTTTTAGCTTACCGGTGTAGGCGTCCAGCTCAGCCTGGGTCGGCAGTTCGCCGTATAACAACAGGTAAGCCACTTCTTCAAAGCGGGCTTGGGCAGCCAATTCACGTACGTCATAACCGCGATAAGTGAGTCCGGCACCTTCTTGGCCTACGGTCGACAACGCCGTCTGACCGGCCACCTGGCCACGGAGTCCGGCACCACTCAATACTTTTGCTTCGGCCATTGCGCTTCTCCAATTTTTGAATTTGTTAGGGATTGGGCAAGAACGGTTTAATGCGCTGTTACTTTTTGCTGGCAAACAGCGCGTCGAGCTTTTGTTCAAACGCGTGGTAGTCGATGGCGTCGTACAGCTCCATGCGGGTTTGCATGGTGTCGATCACGTTCTGTTGAGTGCCGTCGCGGCGAATCGCGCCGTACACGTTTTCGGCAGCCTTGTTCATCGCACGGAACGCCGACAGCGGGTACAGCACCAGCGACACGTCGACTTCACGCAGTTGATCAACGGTGTACAGCGGCGTGGCGCCAAACTCGGTGATGTTGGCCAGAATCGGCGCCTTGACGCGTTCGGCGAACAGTTTGTACATCTCAAGTTCGGTAATGGCTTCGGGGAACACCATGTCCGCGCCCGCCTCAACACAGGCCGCTGCACGTTCAAGGGCCGATTCCAGCCCTTCTACCGCCAGTGCGTCGGTGCGCGCCATGATCACAAAACTGTCATCGGTTCGGGCATCGACGGCGGCCTTGATGCGATCGACCATTTCTTGCTGCGAGACGATTTCTTTGTTCGGGCGATGGCCGCAACGCTTGGCGCCCACTTGGTCCTCAATGTGAATCGCCGCTGCGCCAAACTTGATCATCGACTTGACGGTGCGCGACACGTTGAAAAACGAGGAGCCGAAGCCGGTATCCACGTCCACCAGCAGCGGCAGGTCACAGACGTCGGTGATGCGCCGCACATCGGTCAACACGTCATCCAGACCGGTAATGCCCAGGTCCGGCACGCCCAGCGAACCCGCTGCCACACCGCCACCCGACAGGTAGATAGCCTTGAACCCGGCACGTTTGGCCAGCAATGCATGGTTAGCGTTAATGGCGCCGACGACTTGCAGCGGATGCTCACTGGCGACCGCATCACGGAAACGTTGGCCTGGACTGTTTTTATTGCTCATGACTCACCTCGTGGAGTGGCTGTCTGCTGGGCGCTGTCTTGGTAGTGACGCGCAATGTTGCGTTTGGATACACCAATGTGGCGGCGCATCAATAACTCGGCCAGTTCGCCGTCGCGGTCGGCAATGGCATCTAGAATCCGGTGGTGCTCGGCGAACGCCTGACGGGGACGATTGGGCGTGGAGGAAAACTGGATGCGGTACATACGCACCAATTGATACAGCTCACCGCACAGCATCTGCGTCAGGGTCCGATTGCCGCTGCCTTGAATAATCTTGTAATGAAAATCGAAGTCGCCTTCTTGCTGGTAGTACCCAACCCCCGCCTGGAAGGCTGCGTCGCGCTCATGGGTTTCCAGTACCCGGCGCAACTCGCCAATGTCTTCATTACTCATGCGCTCGGCGGCCAAACGACAGGCCATGCCTTCGAGGGACTCGCGAATTTCGTAGAGTTCAATCAGCTCGGCATGGCTCAAGGACACGACGCGAGCGCCTACATGCGGCACCCGCACCAACAGGCGCTGACCTTCAAGACGGTGCAGGGCTTCACGCAGCGGCCCGCGGCTGATGCCGTAAGTGCGGGCCAGTTCCGGCTCGGAAATCTTGCTGCCGGGGGCAATATCGCCTTTGACGATAGCGGCCTGAATACGCCTGAAGACGTTCTCGGACAAGGTCTCCGAGTCGTCTTGAGCCACTGCGGCACTTTCCAGCGAATCCAGCATATTGTCGACACCTTTGAAATCAATAGCGCCAAAACTAGCCATTTAAGACTTCAACGTCAAAGAATAAATATGGATTGTCGACAATCGTCTAATACGACGTGGGTTTAATCGAGTGCTTCACGCCTCGCTTAACGCGGCGCCAGCGCTGGCGTCATAAAACCATCATGTTAGAATGCCGCCCGCATCAGCCTTGCCCTCTTTATAGGGCAGCCGCACGAGGACACTTGCGCTGTATTGCCAGTCGCCTTGAACTGAAGATTGCAAGAGACTGCCCCCGGATTTATGAAATTTTCCCCCTTCTTTATATGCCTTTGCCTGCTGACCTTGCCGGGCCTGAGCCTTGGCGCCGAAAAAACCGTGTACGGCCTTAACGAATACGCCGAACTGTCGGGCATTAATCTGCAAGTGGCTGCCAAACTCGACACCGGTGCCAAAACCGCCTCGCTCAGCGCGCGTGATATAAAACGCTTCAAGCGCGACGGTGAGAGCTGGGTACGTTTTTATCTGGCCATTGATGATGCACACTCGCACCCGATCGAACGTCCGCTGGCACGGGTCAGCAAGATCAAGCGCCGCTCCGGTGATTACGATCCCGAATCGGACAAGAACTACACCTCGCGCCCGGTTATTTCACTGCAAATCTGCATGGGTAAAGCTTTACGCACCATCGAAGTGAACTTGACCGACCGAAGTGCGTTCCAATACCCGCTGTTGATCGGCTCCGAAGCGCTCAAACGCTTTGATGCGCTGGTCGACCCAAGCCTTAAATACGCTGCTGGCAAACCTGCCTGCGCCGCCAACGCTCAAACCGCAGAGTAATTGAAATGCGCGCTCTTACCCTTCACCTGAAAATCTTGATCACCATCCTCGTGGTGCTGGGCATTTCGATTACGGCCTATCAGATTTTCGTCATCGGCATTCCTGTGACCGAAGACGCGACGGACGACCTGTGGAACATCGACGCCAAAGTCGAATTTGTCGCCAGCTCCAAAGACCCGGTCAAGATCCAGATGTTCGTGCCGCCGCTGAACCGCGACTACGTCAGCCTGAATGAAAGCTTTATCTCCAATAACTATGGGGTGAGCGTCAATCGGGTCGATGGCAACCGCAAGGTCACCTGGTCGGCCCGGCGGGTGAGTGGCAAGCAAACCCTGTATTACCGCCTGGTATTGACCAAGCGCTACACCGGCGACAAAACCAAAGTCAAAGGCCCGGTATTTCGCGACAGCATTGCCGTGGAAGGCCCCGAAAAAATCGCCGCCGAAGCGCTGCTGGCACCGATTCGCCAGCATTCAGCCGACGTTGAAACCTTTATCAGCGAGACCATCAAGCGGGTGAGCAACCCCAACGATGACAACGTGAAGCTGCTGTTGGCCGGCGATCCGTCGACCGCGCACAAGGCACAAATCATCGAACTGCTGCTGTCGATTGCCCACGTACCACTGGAAAAAGTCCACACCATTCGCTTGGTCGCCGACCAGCCGCAAAGCCCGGAACTGTGGCTGCGCAGCTTCAATGGCAACGACTGGCTGTACTTCAATCCGGAAACCGGCGAACAGGGCCTGCCGTCTGACCGCCTGCTGTGGTGGACCGGCGACGAGCCAATGATCTCGGTCGACGGTGGCAAAAAAGCCAACGTCACCTTCAGCCTGAACAACAGCGAAATGAACGCCATCCGTCTGGCCAAGCTGACCGACGAAAACACCGACGCCAACTTCCTCGAATACTCGCTGTACGGCTTGCCGCTGCAAACCCAGCAAACGTTCATGATCATGGTGATGATCCCGATTGGCGTGCTGGTGATTCTGGTGCTGCGCAACCTGATCGGCCTGCAAACCCTGGGCACGTTCACCCCGGTACTGATTGCCCTGGCGTTCCGCGAGACTCAACTGGAGTTCGGCATCATCCTGTTTACGGTGATAACCGCGCTCGGGCTGATGTTGCGTTCCTACCTTGAGCACCTGAAGCTGCAAATGCTGCCGCGACTCTCCGTGGTATTGACCTTCGTTGTGATACTGATCGCAGCCATCAGCCTGTTCAGCCACAAATTGGGGCTGGAGCGCGGGCTGTCGGTGGCCCTGTTCCCGATGGTGATCCTGACCATGACCATCGAGCGCCTGTCCATCACCTGGGAAGAACGTGGCGGCGGCCATGCGATGAAAGTCGCCATCGGCACCCTCTTCGCAGCCACCCTGGCGTATCTGGTGATGAGCATCCCGGAACTGGTGTACTTCGTGTTCACCTTCCCGGCGGTGCTGCTGATTCTGGTGGGCTTCATGCTGGCAATGGGCCGTTATCGCGGTTACCGCCTGACCGAGCTGGTGCGTTTCAAAGCATTCTTGAAGGCTGACTCCTGATGTTTGGCTTCTGGAAGACCTGGAAGGCCCTGGAAGCCAGAGGCATCATGGGCATCAATCGGCGCAATGCGGACTACGTACTCAAGTACAACAAACGCAGCCTGTACCCGATTGTGGATGACAAGATCATCACCAAAGAGCGCGCCATCAAAGCCGGGATTCACGTCCCGGAAATGTACGGCGTGATCTCCACCGAGAAAGAAATCGACAAGCTCGACGACATCATCGGTGGCCGCAGTGACTTCGTGATCAAGCCCGCACAAGGCGCGGGCGGTGACGGCATTTTGGTGATTGCCGACCGTTTCGAAGACCGTTTTCGCACGGTCTCGGGCAAGATCATCAGCCACGAAGAAATCGAACATCAGATTTCCAGCATCCTCACCGGCCTGTACTCGCTGGGCGGTCACCGCGACCGCGCGCTGATCGAGTACCGCGTGACACCGGATCAAATCTTCAAAAGCATCAGCTACGAAGGCGTGCCGGACATCCGCATCATTGTGCTGATGGGCTACCCGGTGATGGCGATGCTGCGCTTGCCGACCCGCCAGTCCGGCGGCAAGGCCAACCTGCACCAGGGCGCCATTGGTGTTGGCGTAGACCTCGCCACCGGCCTGACCCTGCGCGGCACCTGGCTGAACAACATCATCAGCAAACACCCCGACACCACCAATGCGGTAGACGGCGTTCAATTGCCGTACTGGGATGGTTTCATGAAGCTGGCCGCGGGTTGTTACGAGTTGTGCGGCCTGGGGTATATCGGTGTCGACATGGTGCTCGATCAGGACAAAGGCCCGCTGATTCTGGAACTGAACGCCCGTCCGGGGCTGAACATCCAGATCGCCAACGACTGCGGTTTAACCCTGCGCACCCATGCGGTCGAAGCGCACGTTGAAGCGCTGGCCGCCAAAGGCATCAAGGAAACCCCCGAGGAGCGCGTGCGTTTTGCGCAAGAACTGTTCGGCCATATCCACCCCAACGAATAAAACCCGCACAGGCGTTGCCGCAGGCGACGCCCGATTGCCGGGCAAACGTCAACCGTGATGCCGCAGCACCTGCGGCAGCCGCTGCGCAACTCGCTTTGCGGCCGCACACAGGATTACAATCCCCACCCCCGCCCCACTGGCTGATTTGCCTCGCATGTTGATCTGCTCTGTTCACCCGCTCCCTTACCTTGCCAACCCGGCCGACTATTTCGCGGCGATTCGCCATGCACCCGGCGCTGTATTGCTGGACAGTGGACGCCCCGAAGCAGAACGCGGCCGCTACGACCTGATGAGCGCATGGCCGCTCGAAGAACTGTGGGTGCAGCCGCAAGAATCGGGGCGCGATTTTTTGCAGCGCTTGCGGGAACATCTGGCCCGACTGGGCCGTGCGCAAATCCCCGCACCGCATGAGCTGCCCTTCGCAGGCGGTTTGATGGGCTATCTGAGCTACGATTTCGGGCGAAAGCTTGAACCGTTACCCGCACTGGCACACGACGACTTGCAGTTACCGGATGCGCGCCTTGGCCTGTATGCCTGGGCATTGATCAGCGACCATCAGCACGCCAGCAGCCAGTTGGTGTTCCATCCCAGCCTTGAGATGAGCGAGCGCGAACGCCTGATCAACCTGTTCACTCGACTACGCGCTGCGCCAGTTGCGCCTTTCAGCCTCAAGCATCCGATGCAACCTGACCTCAGCGCTCAGCAGTATCAGCAGGCATTGACCCGGATTCATGACTACATCCAGGCCGGTGACTGCTACCAGGTCAATTACACCCAGCGTTTCAGCGCCGAGTGCGAGGGCGATGCATGGACCGCCTATTGCGCCCTGCGCGCAGCGTGCCCGACGCCTTTTTCAGGCTTCATGCAACTGCCCGAGCAAGGCGCCATTGTGAGTCTGTCGCCCGAACGCTTTGTGCGCGTGAGCCGCAATCAGGTCGAAACCCGCCCGATCAAAGGCACCCGTCCACGGGGCAAAGACCGTGGCGAAGATGCCGCCAACGCCGCCGAACTGCTGGCAAGCCCTAAAGATCGCGCTGAAAACCTGATGATTGTCGACCTGCTGCGCAACGATTTGGGGCGCACGTGCCGCACCGGCTCGGTCCGTGTGCCTGAGCTGTTCAGCCTTGAAAGCTACCCCAATGTGCACCACTTGGTGAGCAGCGTCACGGGCGAACTGGCGCCGGGCAAAGATGCCCTGGACCTGATCGGGGACAGCTTCCCCGGCGGCTCGATCACCGGCGCACCGAAAATTCGCGCCATGCAAATCATCGACGAACTGGAACCGACACGGCGCAGCATCTACTGCGGCTCATTGCTGTACCTCGACGTGCGCGGCGAAATGGACAGTTCCATCGCCATTCGCAGCCTGCTGATCAAGGACGGGCGCGTGAGTTGCTGGGGCGGAGGCGGGATTGTCGCGGACTCGGACTGGCGCGCCGAATATGAAGAATCTGTCACCAAAGTGAAGGTGTTGCTCGACACGCTGCAAACCCTGTAACACGCGGTTTTTGCTAACATCGCGCCACTAGAGAGCGCCCAGCGCCATTTACTGTAGGAAGCCGCCTGATGAGCCATCCGTTTGACGTCGCTGAACTCGCCGCGACATACGCCAGCAAATCCCCGCAGGACATTCTCAAGCTCGCCTTTGAGCACTTTGGTGACGAACTCTGGATTTCGTTCAGTGGCGCCGAAGATGTGGTGTTGGTTGACATGGCCTGGAAGCTCAATAAAAACGTCAAAGTGTTCAGCCTCGACACCGGTCGCCTGCACCCTGAGACCTACCGTTTTATTGAGCAAGTGCGCGATCACTACAATATTCACATTGAGCTGATCTCACCCGACCAACGCGCGCTTGAACCGTTCGTCAAAGAAAAAGGCTTGTTCAGCTTCTACAAAGACGGTCACGGCGAATGCTGTGGCGTGCGCAAAATCGCGCCTTTGCGTCGCAAATTGTCAGAGGTCAAAGCGTGGGCCACCGGCCAGCGTCGCGATCAAAGCCCCGGCACGCGCAGCCAGGTTGCCGCGCTGGAAATCGACGGCGCCTTCTCAACCCCTGAGCGCCCGCTGTACAAATTCAACCCGCTGGCGCAAATGAGCAGCGAAGAAGTCTGGGGGTATATCCGCATGCTCGAGCTGCCCTACAACAGCTTGCACGAGCGCGGATTTATCAGCATCGGCTGCGAACCGTGCACCCGCCCGGTGCTGCCAAACCAGCACGAGCGCGAAGGCCGCTGGTGGTGGGAAGAAGCCACGCAAAAAGAATGCGGGCTGCACGCGGGCAACTTGATCGCCAAACACTGACGCTCGACTCGCGCGGGCTGCGATCTTTTGATGACCACATCAAACGCTCGCAGCTTGCCCCAGCCCCTATCAAAAATCCCCGCCTTGCGTTTATTCAAGACTTGAGCACAGAATTAGCAATTATTCTCAATAGCGTTTGAGCTTAGTTCTATGTCTTCGGGTGAGCCTCCGTTCCAAGCCGCGATTTCCGACCTCTACTGTGAGCATCACGGCTGGCTGCTGGGTTGGCTGCGCCGAAAGCTGGGCTGCGCGCAAAATGCCGCCGACGTCGCGCAGGACACCTTCGCCCGAATTCTCAATGCCCGCGAGTCAGTCGCAAGCTTGCGCGAACCCCGGGCTTTTTTGAGCACCACCGCCCGACGCCTGATCATCGACCAGGCGCGCCGCAAGAAAATTGAAAACGCTTACCTGTCGCAGCTAGCCCTCACCGCCGAGGCGCTGGAAGGCCACCAATCCGCCGAAGACATTATTGCCACCCTGGAAGCCCTGGAGCAGATCGCGTTTATTCTCGAAGGCCTGCCCGAAAAAACTCGCCAAGCCTTCGTCCTGTATTACCTGGACGGCTTGAACCAGGCCGATATCGGCCGCCAGCTGGGGTTGTCGGACCGTACGGTGCGCAAGTACCTGATTCAAGCGCTGCTGCATTGCAGCCACAGCATGAACACCTGAGCCCCTATGCCTGCCTCTCGCCAACAAATTGATGAACAAGCGGCTGAATGGATGATTCGGCTGCATGAAGGGGGTTTTTCGGATGAGCTGCGGCTGGAATTCGAACGCTGGAAACACCTCAGTCCCCACCACGCTTCGGCGGCAGCGCGCATGCAAGAGGTCATTTCACGCATGCAATCGTTGCGCCCCCAAGCATCGCCTGCCAAGGCGGCACTGAATGCGGCCTTCGCGGCACCCCGAAAAACCTTACCGCGCAGGGCAACTTTGCGTGCCCTGTTGCTGGCGGGCTGCCTGATCGTACCGGCCACCCTGTTACTGCGCAGTCAGTACCCGCAAGTGTGGCTGGCCGATATCAGCACCGCTGCGGTGGAGTGGAAAACCGTGCGCCTGCCCGACCAGTCCACCCTGACGCTCAGCGGTGCCAGCGCCGTAGATCTGCATTTCGACGCCCAACAACGACGTATCGAGTTGCTGCAAGGCGAAGTGCTGATTGAAGTGGCTCACGACCCCGCACGGCCGTTTATCGTACACACCGCGCAAGGCAACATGCGTGCGCTGGGCACCCGGTTTGTGGTCAAGCGCACGGGCGACACAACCGTGCTGAGCATGCTCGAATCGCGCGTCGCGGCGCAAAGCGAAAACGAGCAGCAAACACTCGAAGTCAATGCAGGCTCCCAAGCCTTGATCAAGCACGACGCCATCGAGTTGCTCGGCGCCATTGACCCGTCGAGCATTGACCAAGCCTGGAAACACCACCAACTGGTGGTCGAAAACCAGCCCCTGACGCAGGTTCTGGATGAAATTTCCCGCCATCGTCCAGGCTTCATGCGCTTCGATCGCCAGGCATTGGCCGACCTGCGTGTGACGGCGGTCTTACCGCTGGACGACCCGGAGCGCGCACTGAACTTGATCGTTGAAACCTTGCCTGTCACGGTCAAGCACTTCACGCCCTGGCTGATTTCCATCAACAAAAACAGCGCACCTGAAAAATAATGATTCGCATTGCTTCCGCTTTTTGAGCCTCGCTCGTCAAGGTAGGTACATAGACTCTAAAGGACTGCGCCTACCATGCTGACCACCCCAATCTCCCGAGGGCGCTTGCGCTCGAAGGCTTACGCCCCCCTGACGCTCGCTATCCATTTGATTGTTGCTTCTGCGGCTGGCGCACTGGTCAGCACAGCGGCGCTGGCGCAAAACAGCAGCGCGGTACAAGCCTATGACATCCCGGCCGGCCCACTGGGCAGTGCACTGAATCGCTTCGCACAACTTGCCGGTGTCGCCATCCTGTTCCAGTCGCACAATCTGGACGGCATCACCACCCAAGGCCTGCACGGCAGCTACAGCGAAGCATCAGGCTTTGACACCCTGCTGCGCGGCAGCGGTTTCAGCGTAATCAAAGGCCAGAACGGTTATCTGCTGGAAGCGACGCCCACCGTGAGCGGTGCAATGGAGCTAGGCGCGACCGAAGTCAGTGCCAACCAGCTCGGCACCATCACCGAGGGCACCGGGTCTTACACCCCCGGCAGCATCGCCACCGCGACCCGCATGGTGCTCACCCCGCGCGAAACGCCGCAATCGATTTCAGTGGTCACCCGCCAGGCAATGGATGACTTTGGCCTCACCTCCATTGATGACGTGATGCGCCACACCCCCGGCATTACCGTCGCCACCTATGACAGCGACCGCACCAGCTATTATTCGCGCGGATTTGCGATCAAGAACTTCCAGTACGACGGCATCCCGATCCTGCAAGACCCGCAATATTCTGCGGGCCACACCCTGACCGACACCGCGATTTACGACCGCGTCGAAATTCTCAAAGGCGCCACCGGATTGCTCACCGGCGCTGGCGGGCCTGGCGGCACGATCAATATGGTGCGCAAAAAACCGACCCACGAATTCAAGGGCCATATCGATCTGGGGGCCGGGTCGTGGGACAACTACCGCTCTGAAGTCGATGTCAGCGGCCCGCTGACCGAAAGCGGCAACGTACGCGGCCGGGCCGTGGCGGCCTATCAAGACAAGCGCTCGTTCATGGACCATTACAAACGCGACAGCGAGGTCTATTACGGGATTCTTGAGGTCGATTTGACGCCTGACACCCTGCTCACCCTCGGCGCCGACTATCAGGACAACAACCCCAAAGGCTCAAGCTGGTCAGGCAGCGCCTCGCTGTTCAACTCCGCCGGGGATCGCATCAGCAACCCGCGCGACTTCAACAACGGCACCCAGTGGAGCAGTTGGGAGCAATACACCCGCACCGTATTCGCCACCCTGGAGCACAGTTTCGACAATGGCTGGGTCGCCAAAGGCCAGTACAACCACCAGATCAATGGCTACAACGCGCCACTGGGGGCACTGCTTGACCCGGATGCAATCACCGGCAAAGCCAAGATCCTGGCCCGCAAGTACACCGGCGAATACGTGAGTGACAGCGGCGACGTGTATGCCACCGGCCCTTTCAGCCTGCTGGGCCGCGAGCACCAACTGGTGATCGGTGGTTCGGTGTCCCGATCGCACTGGACCGGCAAGGACTACACCAACGCGGTCATGATCAACAACGCCTATGACTACTACAACTGGAAGGGCGACGCACTGGAACCCGACTGGGGTAACGTCACCTCCAAAAACGATGAAACCACGCGCCAAACGGGCACTTACATCACGGGCCGCTTTAGCCTGACCGATGATTTGACCCTGATGCTTGGCACCCGCGTCGCCAACTACACGCTGACCGGCACCAGCCAGGCCAAAGACACCGGCAAAGTGCTGCCCTATGCGGGCCTGATCTACGACCTCAACGACAATATTTCGGCCTACGCCAGCTACACCGAAATCTTCTTGCCGCAGTCGTACTACCGCAACAGCGACAACAAAATGCTTGAGCCGGATGAAGGCACCAACTATGAGCTGGGGCTTAAAGGTGAGTTCTTTGACGGTCGTCTGAATTCAAGCCTGGCGTACTTTGAAGTGCATCAGGATAACCGGCCTGAGGCAGACACCGCCTACAACGCTCACCCCACTAATCCCGACATTGATTACGCCTACAAAGGCATCAAAGCCACGACTAAAGGCTACGAAGCAGAAATTTCCGGCGAAATAATGCCTGGCTGGCAGCTACAAGCAGGCTACACCCACAAAATCAGTCGCGATCAGGGCGGTAAAAAAGTCTCTACCTGGGAGCCTGAAGACCAGATCAACCTGTATACCCGTTACAAACTGACCGGCAGCCTCGACAAATTGACGCTGGGCGGCGGAGTTCGCTGGCAGGGCACGGGCTGGCAGGTGCTGACCAACTACAACAAAGGCGCCACCCAGGAGAAATTCTCCCAAGAGGCGTATTGGCTGGTGGATCTGATGGCGCGCTATCAGGTCACGGAAAACCTGTCGGCCACCGTTAATCTGAACAACGCATTCGACAAGTCGTACTACACCAACATTGGCTTCTACAACTCGTCGTATTACGGCGACCCACGCAACGTGATGGTCACCACCCGTTGGGATTTCTAAGACCACGCGCAAACGCTACATGACGTTTATGCAATAACTGGCGCAGGCTGCTTGCGATGAAGCAGCCTGCGTGAACACGTGTGGCAGCAACCTGCCCAATGCGGTTTTTACGAACGCTTCGCCCTCGCACGCGGCCTGCGGAAGCGGTTACGCACCACAAAATAGACGCGCACAAAAAAGCCTGCACGAGGCAGGCTTTTTGTTGATCACAAGCGTTCAAGGGGCTTGTGTTCAGAATATGGCGCAGCGGACGGGACTCGAACCCGCGACCCCCGGCGTGACAGGCCGGTATTCTAACCGACTGAACTACCGCTGCG
>NZ_LLWJ01000045.1:0-38590 GCF_001529285.1 Pseudomonas sp. TAA207
TGCGGTGTGTCTGAAACACCAAGGTGAATGGCTTTACGACGGTTTCACCGCCGGACGTAGCTTCGCATTACTCGTCAACGACTACCCTGTAGTCGCTGTCGAGGCGCGAAGCGCTCGTAAACCCGGCGAATGCAGTGTGTCTGCAACACCAAGGTGAATGGCTTTACGACGGCTTCCCCGCCGGACGTAGCCTCGCATTACTCGTCAACGACTACCCTGTAGTCGCTGTCGAGGTACGAGGCTGCGATCGGGCGCGAAGCGCTCGTCAACCCGGTGATTGGGGTGTGGCTCCGCAGCCTCGCATGAGTCGTCAACGCAGTGACATTAGCGCCCCATCGCCCTGGCCGCGTCAGCGGTGTATTGGTCGATGGTGAATTTCCCTTCGTTCAGAATCGGGCCTTTTTTCGACTCGTTGGTCATGCCGTAACCGGTGTATTGCCCCGAGTTCAGGTCCATGAAGAACTGCGACCCGGCCTGCCACGCGCTCATGTCCGGGTGGTAGTAGTAGTTGATCATCGCGTGTTTCCACAATTGCCCACGCGCATCGTAGTTGTCGGCCAGCACCGCGTGCCACGTGTCTTCGTCAATGAACAACACGCGTTTGCCGTACACATGGCGGTAGCCCTCCTTCAAATCGCCTTCGAGCACCCAGACGCGCCGCAACTCGTAACGCATCAAGTCAGGATTGGGGTGATTGACCGTCAACATGTCCGCGTATTTCACCGTGCCTGCGTTCGCTTTGAAGGCGTTGGCCGGGATGTACATTTCCTTTTTGCCAATCAGTTTCCAGCTAAAGCGTTCAGTGGAACCGTTGTACAAGCGGTCTTCGTCCACGGTCATGGTGCCGTTGGTGCCGATCATGGGTTGGTCATAGCCGTAGCCCGGCAACTGGCGCACGCGCCGGGTCGAGGGGCTGTAGGTCCAGGCTTGACGCGGGTCGGTCTTGAAGTTGTAAGGTTCATGGGCAATGTTGATTACCCCGTTGTCACGCGCGGGTTTGAGGGTGGTGTTGTTGGTGTAGGACTGAATTTTGGCGTCTGTGCTGGGCTCAACGATCGGCGAGTTGGCCGGTGCCAGCCCTTTGGCGAACGCCCGTCCCCAGCCAATGCTGCCATTGGGCAACACCGAGGCCAGGTCGCTGGTTTTTTCTTCGGTCCAGGCGCGGGCCGGGAGTTGGTGGTTCCACAGCACTTGCATGCCGCTTTTAGGGATCGGAAATGGCACTTGCCCAAGCCCTTCTATGCCCATGCCGTCATCCACCAATTTGGCGTTCAGGGCATTGTTCATCGCGCGACTGCACACGTAGTCCGGGTAGCGAAAGTCGCGATGGCCGGGGTAGATGTTCATTTTGTAGGTGGTCGGATACCGCTTGAGCAGCGCTTTCTGACCCTCGGTGAGGTTGTCGGCGTATTGCGCCATGTTTTGCGCAGTAATCACCAGGATCGGCTTTTCGCCCGCATACGGATCGACAGGGTGATCACCGGAGAATTTAACGTGCTGCCAGCCCGGCACTTCCCCCAGGTATTGGCCGGTGTAGGGCGGAATGGTCCCGGCCGCATTGGCGGCCTTCTCAGCGCCGACACAGGTCAGCTCTTTGCCCAGTTTGGCCGCCTCCTCGGGGCTGACCTGCGCCAGGGCTGCGCCGATGCTCAGCGCATTGACAGCCAATGTGGCTGCGAGCATGACGCCTGTTCTTGTTATTTTCATGTATTGCCTCCTACGCGAAAAAACTTGCTGGGGGTGTCACGTCATTCTTCGCCATCTGGCCTCGCACACATCGTCCACAAAGACTAATCAGGCGCTTAACAGCAACGCCTTGAGCACGCCCTTGAGGGTCTTGCCTGACGCGTTGCGTTCAAACGGTGTGTGTTGCACATGGATGTGTGCCGGGACTTTGAAGCTGGCCAGTCGCCCGGCCATATAACCTTTGAGCGCTTCGCTGTGCGGGACCGTGTCCGGCTCGCCACGCACGACCAGAAACACCGATTCACCCAGCTCATCGTCCGGTACAGCGAACGCGGCTGCCTCCAGCACACCGGGCATTTCACAGGCGCAGGACTCCACTTCGGCGGCGGAAATTTTCTCGCCGCCGCGGTTGATCATGTCCTTGGCCCGGTCGGTGATGTACAGGAAACCCTCGTCGTCGAGCCGACCGATGTCGCCGGTATCGAGCCAACCATCACGCAAGGTTTGGGCGCTGACGTGAGGCAGGTTCCAGTAGCCGCTCATCAAGGTCGGCGAGCGCAACCAGATCAGCCCGCTGGCGCCAGTGGGCAGCGGTTGATCGGGGCTGTCACCGATGCGCACGTCGACAATGGGCAATGGCCAGCCTGCCGCTGCCGGTTTGTAAATGAACGGGTCGCCACCATTGGCCGCGCCGATGCCGTTGCTTTCGGTCAGCCCGTACCCACTGCCGCCAATGGCATCAGGTTTGCGTTGGGTCAGGTGCGCCAACAAGCTGCTCGACGGCGCCGCGCCGCCCAGCCCCAGGCCAAACAGGCTGCGGGTGTCGCCGCTGCCAAACCGCGGCGCGTTCAGCAGTTGCTGCATCATTACCGGCGCGCCGTTGAACTGGGTGCAGCGCTCATCGCGAATCAGGTCCAGCGCGTTTTCGACGTCCCATTTGTACATCAGCACCAGCCGCCGACCGCTGCGCAGGGCCAGCAGAAACTGCGCATGCAGCCCGCTGACATGGAACAGCGGCACGGCCATCAAGGTGGTGGGTGTATAACCACTGTTGACCACAACGCGGATGCGCTCGGGTGAGCTGAGTGCACAAAATGCGCTCTGAAACTCCAGCGCCACCAGCGCCTGACACACAGCCCCGTGGGTCGAGAGCACGCCCTTGGCCAAGCGTGTGGTCCCCGAGGTGTACAAAATCATGGCGGGGTCATCGGCCCTCACGCTTAACGTCGGGGCTGACAATTGCGGGGCCGCGAGCAGGTCTTCGAGGCGATGGCAATGCGCTTGCAACGGCGTGCACTCAGCCACGCCCACCACCAGTGTGGCAAGCCCTTGTTCATGCAGATCGCTGGCCAGCAGTTGCAAACGCGGCGCATCGCATAACAGTGCCTGCGCGCTGCTGTCTTGCAGGCCATGAAACAACTCGTCGCGCAGCCCCCAGCTGTTGAGCGGCACACAGACCCCGCCGCAGCGTTGGATGGCAGCAAATGCCACCAGCCACGCCGGTTGATTGCGCATGGCGATGGCGACGCGGTCGCCCTGGCGCACCTTGAAGCGGTGGGCCAATTGCCCTGCGAGCCGGTCTACCTGATCGAAAAACTGGTTGAATGTGAGCCGCTGTTGCTGCCACACCAAAAATTCGCGGTCGCCGTGCACGCGCCCGCTGTCGATGGCTGCCCAGACGTTGGCCGCCGTGTGGCGAAAGGACTTCTGGCCGCTGCCTGGCGTGGTCAACACTTCATAGGGCGAGCCTGCGCCAATCAATTGCCGCCAGGCGCTGCGCCATTGTTCAAGCTTCATCTTTTTATGCTCCCTATGGCTCAAACGTGCGCGCACTCCAGCGTGGCGTAGCGCTCGCAGTGAAAATCGGCATCCCCCAGACATGCCTGGGCGACCCGGATGCGTTTGAGGAACAGCCCGACGTCCAGCTCGTCGGTCACGCCAATACCGCCGTGCATTTGCACTGATTCATTGGCCACGCGGATGGCCATCGCACCGGTCTTCCATTTAGCCAGGCTGGCCAGTCGTTGACGTTCCACCTCACTCAACGCCGGATCGTCCAGGGCTGCCAGAGCAGCCATGACTGCACTGCGCGCCAGTGACAGTTCGACATACAGCTGCGCCGCCCGGTGTTGCAGTGACTGGAACGAACCGATTGGCACATCAAACTGAACCCGGGTTTTAAGGTATTCGAGGGTCATGTCGAAGAGTTTTTGCGCCATGCCCAGCATCTCGGCCGCCAGGCACACGCGCCCCCTGTCCAGCGCCGTGTTCAGGGCTGGCCACGCGCTGCCGATTTCACCCAGCAGTGCCTCTGGCCCTACCTGCACTTGCTCGAAACGCACTTGGGCATGGTTGCGCGAATCAATCAGTGGCAGCGCGCTGACGGTGAGGCCCGGTGTATCCGCCGGGACCAGAAACAAGCTGGTGCCTTGATCCGGGGTGTGGGCATCACCCGCGTGTGCCGCTACCAGATACGCATCGGCACCGACCCCGTCGATCACAAAATACTTGTGGCCGTCGAGGCAATAGCCGGGGCCGCGCGGCTCAGCGGTCAAACCCACGTGCTGCGGGTCGTGACGGGGGCGCTCATCCAGCGCCAGGGCCATACGGCGTTCACCGCTGATGACGGCCGACAACCACACATCTTGTTGCAGGGCGCTGCCTTGCAGGTGCAGCAGCGATCCACTGAGCACCACACTGGAGAGCAAGGGCGAGGCGCTGAGGTTGTGGCCGATGGACTCAAAGATCGGCCCCAGTCCCATGCAGCCAAAGTCCAGGCCGCCAAGGTTCTCGGGGAACGGGATTGCGCTCCAGCCGAGTGCTACTGCGTCTTGCCACAGGTGTGGGTCAAAACCGTGTTCGCGACGCTCATCACGCAAGGCGCGTTGATGTGACACGGGGCTGCGCGCGGCCAGGAACTCGCGGGCGCTGTCGGCCAGGAGCCGTTGTTCTTCGCTATAGAGCAGAGTCATGCTGGGTTCCTTACTTCACGTCAGGCAGGTTGAGGACCCGCTTGGCGATCACGTTGAGCTGGATTTGCGACGCACCGCCAGAAATGGTCAGGGCAAAACTGTTCAGCCAGCCACGGGTGATGGCCTGTTGCTGCGCACTGAAGGCATCGTTGTCCCAGCCCAGCGCGTGATGGCCCATGATGTCCAGCAGCACTTCGAACTTGTCGCGCTCCTGCTCGGTGTGTACCAGCTTCATGATCGACATCAGCCCGCTGACGTCGTGACCGGCGCGGGCCTCTTCGCCCATGCGTTGCACAGTCAAGTTGTAAGCGTGTTCATTCATGGCGCTGGCCACCGCACGCGCCACGATCGCGTGTTGCGCCTGCCCCTGTGGCGCGGGCATGTACGCCTGCACCAGTGGCAATAGATGGAAATGGGTCGGCAAACTGAATTCGCCGAATTTGGACATGGCTGTGCGCTCGTGTTGCAACAGGCGCTTTGCCAGGTTCCAGCCGCCGTTGAGCGGGCCAATCAATTGGCTTTTAGGGACCTGGACGTTATCGAAGAACACCTGGCAAAACGCGGACTTGCCGCTGATCAAATCAATCGGTGCGACACTCACGCCGGGGCTGTTCATGTCCAGCACGATCAGGCTGATGCCCGCGTGCTTGCTGGCGGTGACGTCGGTGCGCACCAACGCGTACATCCAGTCCGACTTGTCGCCGTAGGAGGTCCAGATCTTGCTGCCATTCACCATAAAATGGTCGCCGGCATCTAGGGCAGAGGTTTTAAGGCTGGCCAGGTCAGAGCCGGCGTTAGGTTCTGAAAACCCCTGACACCAGCGTACTTGGCCACGGGCCATCGGCGTCAGTAGCGTTTTTTTCTGCTCCTCGGTGCCGAATTCCAGCAGCACCGGGCCGAGCATCCAGATGCCCAGGTTGATTTGCGGTGGCCTGCACTTAAGGCGACGCAGCTCGCTTTCGAGCACCGCATTGTGCTCGGGATTCAACCCGCCTCCCCCGTATTCGACGGGCCAGTCGGGGCAAAACCAGCCCTTGTCGCGCATGCGCTCGAACCACAGGCGCGCGTCCTCGCCTGGAAACGTAACCTGGCGGGCGCCCCACACCAACTCGCCTTCCGGGATGGCCTGGCGTTGTGAGGGCGGGCAATTCTCGTGCAGCCAACTGCGGGTGTGTGCTCTGAACTGCTCAATTGCGTTCATGGGATTCCCCTGTAATGGCGCGCGGCGTGGTTGTGCTCGACCGCTGCTACGCCTAATCGTTATCAGCGTTGAGTGCGCGGCATGCCCAGGCCGAACTGAGCAATGAGTTCGCGCTGGATTTCGTTGGTGCCGCCGCCAAATGTCAGGGTCACCGAGGCGCGCACTTCGTACTCCAGATCACCGTGCAGCAAGGCAGCCGCCGAACCGCTGCGCACCAGGCCGTTGGCACCGACGATGTGAGTTAACAGCCGCAAAATCTCGATCCCCGACTCCGAGCCATAGACCTTGGTGGTTGAGGCCAGCGCCACGTCCATGCGGTCCTGCTCAAGGTCGGCGGCGATGCGCAGGTTGATCAGGCGCATGGCTTCAAGCCGGGCGTAGCACTGGGCCAAATTGGCGCGCACCCACGGTTTGTCAGTGGCCCGCGCGCCCTGCTCATCCACCTCGCGCGCCCACGACCACACCCGGCGAAACAGCCCGACGACTTTGTCTGACCACGCGCCCAGGCCCAGCCGCTCATGGTTGAGCTGTGCGGTAATGAGCTTCCAGCCGCCGTGCAGTTCGCCCACCAGCATGTCCTTGGGCACACGCACGTTGTCGTAATACGTGGCAGCGGTAGGGTTGCTGGTGGTGGGAATGACGGTGGTCGAAAACCCTTCGGCACGCGTGTCGAGGATCAGGATGGACACACCCTTGTGTCGAGGTCTGTGCGGGTCGGTTCGGGCTGCCAGCCAGATGTAGTCGGCCGATTCGGCGCCCGAGGTCCACAGCTTGTTGCCGTTGACCACGAAATGCTCGCCTTGCTCGCGCGCCGTGGTTTTCAGCACCGCCAGATCACTGCCCGCCTCCGGCTCGGAGTAGCCGATGGCAAAGATGATTTCACCAGCGGCGATGCCGGGTAAAAACCGGGCTTTTTGCGCTTCAGTGCCGTGGGCCATCAAGGCCGGGCCCACGGTGCTGATGGTCACAAAAGGCAGCGGTGCCCCGGCGATATTGGCCTCTTCAAAAAAGATGAACTGCTCGGTGGGGCCGTACCCCTGGCCACCCTGCTCCTTGGGCCAGCCCACGGCCAGCCAGCCGTCGCGGCCCATCTGGCGAATGGTGTCGCGGTACAGCTCGCCGCCTTCTTTACCACGCAATTGTTCACGCAGTGCCGGGGTCATCAAATTCTGGAAGTAGTCCCGCACCGTGCGGCGCAGGGCATGCTGTTCGGGGGTGAGGTCGACGAACATGGAAGCTCCTTAAGCTGCGCCCAGAATCAAGCCGCTGGTGGGCACGCCTGTACCGGCGGTCACCAACACGTTTTCTACGTGATCCACCTGGTTCACCGCGCTGCCGCGCACTTGGCGCACGGCCTCGGCCACGCCGTTCATGCCGTGGATATAGGCTTCGCCCAGTTGCCCGCCGTGGGTATTGATCGGGAACTTGCCGCCGCGCGCATGGTGGCCTGCGCGAATGAACGCTTTGGCCTCGCCGCGTTCGCACAGGCCGAACTCTTCCAGTTGCGGCAATACAAACGGGGTGAAGTGGTCGTAGATGATTGCGGTTTGCAGTGCCTGCGGGCCCAGCCCTGACTGGCGGTACAGCTCTTTGGCGACCACGCCCATTTCAGGCAGCCCGGTGATGTCATCGCGGTAGAAGGAGGTCATGATTTGCTGGCCCGAGGTAATGCCCTGGGCGCCAGCCTTGATCATCACCGGCTTTTGGCGCAGGTCTTTGGCGTATTCGGCAGAGGTGATCACCATCGCCACCGCCCCATCAGATTCCTGGCAACAGTCGAGCAAGTGCAACGGTTCGCAGATCCAGCGCGAGGCTTGGTGCTCTTGCAGGGTGATCGGCTTGCCGTAAAAGAATGCGGCCGGGTTGGTGGCCGCAAAGTCGCGCACCGCCACTGCAACCCGGCCGAAATCTTCTGAGGTGGCGCCATAGGTGTGCATGTAACGCTGGGCAAACATGCCGACCCAGGAGGCGGGTGTGTGCAGGCCGTGAGGCATGTACCAACCGTAATTGACGTTTTCGAAAATCGGCGTCGAGGCAAAACCATAGCTGCCGCTGCCAAAGCGGTACCACGAACGTTCGTTCATGGCGCGGTACACCACCACCACTTTGGCCACCCCGGTGGCCACGGCCATGGCCGCGTGCATGATGGGCGCGCACGCCGCACCACCGCCGTGGGGCACCTGCGAGAAGAACTTGACGTCTTTGCAGCCCAGCAAACGGGCGATTTCGTATTCAGGAACCTTGTCCACCGAATAGGAGCTGAACCCTTCCACGTCGGCCGGGTTGATACCCGCATCCTTGAGCGCCGCCAAGGTGGCTTCAAGCGCCAGGCGCAGTTCGGTCCGCCCGGAGTTTTTCGAAAATTCGGTAGCGCCCAAACCGACAATGGCGGCGCGCCCGCTGAGTGACGATTGCGACATGTGTGCTGTCTCCCGCTGTCAGGGCAAAACCAGCGTGACCGTGCCGGTCACGTGGTTGCCCATGGAATTTTTGCCGCTGAGGGTGATTTCAACCGTGCGCGTGGCCGCGTCCTGGCCGCTCACCGCGCCGTTGAAGGTCATGCAGTCGCCGGGGTAGTTCGGCGCGCCCAGCTTGATTTTCAGCGAAGCAAAACGTGCCAGTGGCCCGGCCCATGCCTCGACATAACGCTGCACCAGGCCGTTGGTGGTGAGGATGTTCATGAAAATGTGCGGTGAGCCCAGTGCCTGCGCGGCATTCAAGTCGTGGTGGCCGGGGAAGTAATCGCGCGTGGCAATCGCCCCTGCGCTAATCAGGCCCACGGTGATGGGGATCGCCAGTTCCGGCAGGGTGTCGCCGGGGCGCACGTCGTCAAAGCGCTTGGTGTTCTGCAAGGTCATATTTCCATCCCAGCGTGTCGTGGTGGCTCAGCCAATCGCCGAGGCGTTCAAGGCTTGCTGCCGATCCGCCCAAAGCACAGCTCAAGGCGCGGCTCCAATAGAGAAAACGGTGCATCGGGTAGCTCAGGTCGACACCAATCCCGCCGTGCACGTGCTGGGCGTTGTGCCCGATCAAGTGCGCGGCTTCGCAGGCCTGCCAGGCGGTGGCCAGTGCTTCGCTCGGCGCAGGCAGGCCTGCATCGAGGCGGTAACACAATTGCCACAGGCAACTGCGCAGGGCTTCGAGGGCTATGTGGGCATTGGCCATACTCATTTGCACGGCCTGAAAACTGCCGATGCTGCGTTCGAACTGGCGCCGTTCAGTGACGTACGCCACGGTGCGACGAATCTGTTCGCCACTCACCCCCAGTTGCAGTGACGCCAAGGCAGCCGTTGTGCGTGGCTCAAGCCAGCCCAGTGCGGCGACCGGTAGCAGGTGTTCGGCGCGCAGGTGCAAGTCGTCGATGAGCAGGTCCGCTATGGCCTCACCGTGGGTCATGCGCCCTGGCACATGCTTGATCGCGCTCGCGACCAGTTCGACCAGCGCCAGGCGTGACTGCCCCTCAATGTTCACCAGCAGCAACGCGGCTTGTGCTTGCTCGGCCAGTGCCAGGGCGTTCACCCGCCCCGTCAGGCACCAACCCTGATCTGTGGGCTGCGCGTGCAGTTGCAGGCTATGGGCGCTGGCAAGACCGCTCAGATCCAGCGTCAGCAGTGCCCGACCGTTGGCCGCCTCCAGCGCCCATGCCTGCACATCGGGGTGGCCAAAATGGGCCAAGGTGGCCGCTGCCAGTTGATGGCGCCACAGCGGGACTTGCCCCAGCGCCTTGCCTTGCGCCTCTAACACCCACATCAGCTCAGTCATGCCCAACCCGCTGCCGCCTTGGGCGAGCGGGATGGCCAAAGCCTGTAGGCCGGTGTCTACGCACAACTGCCACAGCGGTGCCATAAACGCCTGGTCACTGTGATCGAACTGGCGCAAGCGGTCATCGGTGCAATAGTCGGCAAACACACTGCCCGCCATTTCAGCGATTGCGCTTTGTTCCTCGGTGATGTCGAAATTCATGCTGGCCACCTCACTCGGCTGCGGGCCGGAACATCGGCAACGTCAGCTCGCCGTCGAAGGTTTGAAAGTGCAGTTGCAACGCTTGGCCGATGTGCAGTTCATCGCGCGTCACGCCCGTTAACCCGGCCACCAGACGTACACCCTCTGCCAGTTCGATCAGGCCAATCGGGTTGGGATGATCAAACGGCGCAACCTGGGGGTAATGCATGATGACGAATGAATACAGACTGGCGCGCCCGCTGGCTTGCACGCTGTCCCAGTCGAAGGAATGGCATTCGATGCACACCGGCGCGGGCGGATGGCGCAAGGTGTGGCACTGCGTGCAGCGCTGGATGAGTAATTTGCCGGCATCGCAGCCTTCCCAGAAAAACCGCGTGTCGTCGCTCATGCCAGGCTTGGGCCGTGTAGCAACCGGTGTGGGCTGCTCGGTGAGCGTGGGCGCGGGTGCCGCGGGGGCAGTGGCCGGGCGGAATTTGAATACGCGAAACAGCAGTTGGCCGACCGCCTCGTCGCCGCTTTTGTGTTCCACGAAATAACGCATCACCAAGGTGACGAAAAAACCGGTGCCCAGGCCGGTGGTTTTCTCATCGCCCACCGATTCAAGGCGCGTGGTGTAGTAGAGCTTTTCACCCGGGCGCAGGTTGCGTTCAAAGCTCAGTTCGGAGTTCACCGCCACCACCGACGGGTAGCCGTAAGCCTCGATCACTTTGAGCACTTCATACGGGTTTTCGGTGGTCGAACCCGGTGCGTAGTTGTTCAGGTGAAAGCCTTCCATGCACCACACCTGCAACATGGCAGGCGGCGCCACCAGCCCGTCTTGCGCACTGTTGGCGGCCACTGCCGCATCGGTATAGAGCGGGTTGTGCACGCCCATGATTTCGCACCATTGGCGAATCATCGGTGCATTGATCTCGTCCCAGGCATACACACGCCCATATTCACGCCCCACCAGGGCGCGCACCTCGGTCAGTAATTGAGCATCAGCCACGTTCGTCTCCTACCTGTTGAAAGCGGCAACCGCGGGTCGCCGTACACCCTCGATCAGTGCCCGGCGCTGTGCGCGGCACCCAGAAAAGCCGGCCGCTCGCCGCCGCCGTGCAGCAGCAGATTGCAACCGCTGGCATACCCCGCCATCGGCGATGCGATAAACAGGCACGCATTGCCAATGTCCTCGGGCAGCGCCATGCGCCCGGCCGGTATCCCGGCGCTGACTGCCGCCACGCCCTGTTCGTCGCCGTAGTGCAGGTGCGATTGTTCGGTGCGCACCAGGCCCGGACTGACCACCACCACCCGCACTTTGGGCGCCCATTCCACGGCCAGTGACTGCACCAGCGCCAACACCCCCGCCTTGGCAGCGCCGTAGGCGGCTGTGCCGGGGGATGCACGCAAGGCGCTGATGCTGCCGATAAAAACGATGCAGCCGCCCTCGTCTTGCTGTTGCATCAGGGCATTGGCCTGCTGCGCAACATTCAACGGCGCGATGAGATTGAGCCGGATGATGCTCTCGTGAAAACGCGGCGAAGCGCTGGCAGCTTCGGTGGCGGGGCTGCCACCGGCGTTGTTGATCAGCACATCGAGTCGGCCGAAGTCAG
The DNA here is from genome assembly GCF_001529285.1 of Pseudomonas sp. TAA207. NCBI lineage: Bacteria > Pseudomonadati > Pseudomonadota > Gammaproteobacteria > Pseudomonadales > Pseudomonadaceae > Pseudomonas > Pseudomonas sp. TAA207. Next base: position 11,415 of record NZ_LLWJ01000045.1, read on the forward strand.
CGCGAATGCGCTCAAATAATGCCTTCACAGATTCCAGGTCACGCACGTCGCAGGCGATGAACACCGCCTGTGCCGATCCGGCTTGCGGCAGTTCGTCGGGCGCCGCCCTGGCACACACAATCACCTGCGCCCCGGCGTGCAAAAAACTGCGGGCAATGCCTGCGCCGATGCCTTTCGTGCCGCCCGTGATCAGTACGACTTTGGCGTTGTAATCAAGCCCTGAACGAGGGTCCATGAGGCGCTCCTTTGCTTTTGTAGGAGCCACTCTAGGGGCAATGCCGCCCCCCCTCGTCGTCTGAACGGACGATGAAGCTCAGCCCGGTGAACGCAACACTGCACCGACAGTATTGGATAGCGAGGCACACCATGTCCGGCCCCTCTAACGCACCGGTTTTGCTTGAATTCCCCTGCGCGGGCGTCGCCTTGTTGCGGCTCAATCGCCCGCAGACGACCAATGCGCTGAGCCTTGAGTTACAGGCGCTGTTATCGCGTTACTTCGTTGAGCTGACCGATAACCCTCAGGTGCGGTGCATTCTGCTGACGGGCGGCGAGCGGGTGTTTGCCGCCGGGGGCGACATCAACAGCATGGCCGGGGTCGGGCCGATTGATATCTACCAGCGCCATACCGAACGACTGTGGGCACCGATTCAACACTGCCCCAAACCTGTGATTGCAGCCGTGTGTGGCTACGCCTATGGCGGTGGCTGTGAACTGGCGATGCTGGCCGACATCATTGTCGCGGGGCGCGGGGCGCGCTTTAGCCAACCGGAAATACGCATCGGCATCATGCCCGGTATCGGCGGCACCCAGCGGCTGGTGCGGGCCGTGGGCAAGGTTAAAGCGATGCGCATGGCACTCACCGGTCAAGCCATTACGGCACAGGAGGCCTGGACCGCAGGCTTGATCAGTGACCTGGTGGACGACGATCAGGTGCAGGTCCACGCGCTGGAACTCGCCAGCGTGATTGCCGCGATGCCGCCGTTGGCTGCCGAGCAAATAAAAGAAGTGATGTTGGCTGGCATGGATGCACCGCTGGAGACTGGATTGGCGTTAGAGCGCAAGGCCAACGCCCTGCTATTTGCTTCGCAGGATCAGAAGGAAGGCATGCAGGCGTTTATTGAAAAACGGATGGCGCGATTTGAGGGGCGGTAGCTCAGTTCGTTGTGTTTCCCGTGCTCAGGGACGTTGACTCACCGCGCGTGAGTGAAAACAGACGCTGAATATAAAAGCAGACTCTAACTGTTGGATGTGGATGGCTCCATGGGAGCCGATAATAAAAAATCGCCGCGTCCACCTGTGTCAACTGTCAACTTTTACAGTATACGGCGTGGCTTAACTTGCCTAGCCTGCACTGGCACCAGACAAGCAGCGTTGTCTGCTATTGACGGCATGCTTAAACATCAATGGGTGCATGTGTTAACTCAATAACGAGGGTTTCACCATGTCCAATGCCACTTTAATTCGTAAAAGACCGCGCCCGGATACCCAGTCCACTGAAGCACTGATAGCACCGACTATTGTCCCTTCTGAGGGGAATGTTATTAAACGCAGCGATGCCAGCACTAATAAATGCGAGTTTGTGCTCCCGATTTACCCCGGCATTGCAAAAGATCAAAAAGTAGAAGCCTGGGTGGCCACGTCTGTTGGTTTCTTAATTAAGGATATAGTAATTACTTCGGAGACTGTGCCGGCGCGAGTAAAAGTGGATAGTGTTGCTTTCGAAGGTGTAGATACCGTTGAAGCTTATTACTATGTGCTTTTTTCGAGCGGTGAGGAAAAATCCCTTTCCACGACCTACACGATTGTGGATTAATCAAACAGGCGTTCTATATGCCTTCGGGTGACAATATATCGAAGTGAAATTTAACGTCCAGCCCTGACATCAGGCCGCGTCCGGCGGCCTGATGACATTTGTATCGGCCGCCGAGTGAATGGGTTCAAGCACGGCACCTTGTCCTTAATTCATTCTTCGCCACTTTATTTGACGCATTCATCGGCAATGCCTCAAAAAACGTCACGCGCCTGGGCACTTTGTAGTTGGCCATGTGCGCCCTCGCCCATTCAATCAACTGCGACTCATCCAACGGGTGGCCCTGGCGCAGCACCACGCATGCACACCCCACCTCCCCCATGCGCTCATCCGGTATGCCAATGACCGCCACGTGTGCAATGGCTGGGTGTTCCAACAGCCCGGCTTCAATTTCTGCCGGGTAGCAGTTAAACCCGCCGACGATAAACATGTCTTTCAGGCGGTCAGTGATGCGCAGATTTCCCGCCGCATCCAGCACCCCAATGTCGCCGGTGTGCAGCCAGCCGTCGGGGTCGATGGTCTGCGCGGTGGCGTCGGGATCTTCGAAGTACCCTTGCATGACATGGAACCCGCGCAGGCAGATTTCGCCGGTGCTACCGGCTGCCAAGGCAATGTTTTGCGGATCGCGAATGCTCACTTCGGTGCCGGGTATTGCCCTGCCACTGGTGGCGGCGATGGTGTGGGCCGGGGCTGCCGGATCGCAAAGGGTGGCCAACCCGCCGCATTCGGTCAGGCCGTACGCCGTGGTCACCACCTTAAAACCCAGTTCGTGGCGCATGCGTTCGATCAGCACCGGCGGGATGGTTGCCGCGCCCGTCACCGCAATGCGCAGGCTCGACAGGTCTGTGGTAGCCAGTTTGGGATGCGCCAGCATCGTCAGGTACAAGGTGGGCGGCCCCGGGAGCACGGTGATGCGTTCGGCCGCGATGCGCTCAAACACGGCGTGAGCATCGAACACCGCATGCGGCAGGATGGTCGCGCCCGCCAGCAGGCATGTCAGCCAGCCGGCTTTGTAGCCAAATGCATGAAAAAACGGGTTGATTACCAGGTAGCGGTCTCCCGCTCGCAGACCAATAACGTTCACGTATTCGCTGAAGGCACGCAGGGTTTGCCCGTGGGCGCTCATGACCCCTTTAGGCTTGCCGGTGGTCCCGGAGGTGAACAGCAAGTCGCTCAGGTCCGTGCTTTTAACGCTGATGGCACGCGCCTGGGCGCTCGATTCGCTGACGATGGCACCTGCCAGCAAAAACTCATCCCAACCCATGTCGCGGGGGCTGGCAAGCTGCGGCTCGCCCAGCAGCACCATGCGTTCAAGGCTGGCCGGACGATACGGCGCCAGTAATGACACATAGTCCGTACCCAGGAAGCTGGGTTGTACAAACAGTACGCGGCTGCCACTGCGTTGCAGAATGTCGGCCGCTTCATTGCCTTTCATACGGGTGTTGATTGGCACCAGCACGGCCCCCGCGCAATGGATGCCTAACGCGGCGATGATCCAGTCGCGGCTGTTGGGTGCCCAGATGGCAACCCGATCGCCGCTGTCAATACCTTGCGCCATCAGGCTGCGGGTGACGGCCAGCGCCAAGCGTGGCAAGTCGCGGTAATCGGTCTGTTGCCCGTGCTCTTCAATGGCTGTGCGCCCGGTATGTAAACGGGCGGCGCTGAACAGCAATTCAGGGATGGAATGCGCCAGGTTCACGCTGGCAGACGGCACGACTGGGTGGTTGGAATTCATCGGTCACTCGGCTGGCGAATTATTCGGGAAAACACACGCGTAACTGCTCACTGCGCGGGATTGACTGGCAGGCCAGTACCCAACCGTCATTGAGTTCCTGTTGATCGAGGGCATCGTTGCGCAGCATCTCGACGCTGCCGCGTTCCACGGTGCACATGCAGGTGGCGCAAGCCCCCACCAGGCAAGAACTCGGCGGGTTTAAGCCGGCACGTTGCAGGGCGTTAAGCAGGGTTTCGCCTTTGGCACACGGCACCTCGAACTCTTGACCGTCGAGGCGCACTGACACTTGGCAGGCGCTGAGGTCGGTGTTGACCGGGGTCGGGGTGCTCACGCTGCCCTCTTCGGGCAACGAAACGAACCGTTCGACGTGTACCCGTGAGTGCGCCATGCCGATGCCGTGCAAGGCACTGACCGCTGCGTCCATGAAGGGGCCGGGGCCGCAGATAAAGGCTTGGGCATGGGCAAAAGGCCGGACCATTTCGGCCAGCTGCGCGACGGCGGGAATGCCCTGCACCGAATCCAGCCAGTGAATCACCTGCAAACGCTGCGGGTGGGCGCTGGCCAGGGCTTTGAGTTCAGCGGCGAAGATCACCGAGGCTTCATCGCGGTTGGCGTAGATCAATAAGATTCGCCCGCTGCCGGCTATCAGCGCCGAGCGCAGGATCGACAGCAGCGGGGTCACGCCACTGCCGCCGCCCAACAACACAAAGTCATCGTCAAAGTGGCGCGGCACAAATACCCCGGCCGGTGCCAGCACGTCCAGGCAATCGCCTTCGCGCAATTGCTGGCACAGCCAGTTGGAGGCTCGCCCCTCATGCACTTGCTTGATGGTCACGCGCAGCGGTTCGTCGCACAGCGGTGAGCTGGACAACGAATAGCAGCGTGGCAACCAGCCGCCTTCGTACGGCACACGCAAGGTCAGGAACTGCCCGGATTTGTAAACAAACTGCGCACGCAGTGCTGCCGGCACGTCGAAGACCAGTGAGCACGAATCCGCTGTTTGGGTGACGATCTGCGCGATGCGCAGCGTGTGGTAAGCCGGTGTCTTCATCTTAAATACTCGTCACAGACTGGCCGCTGTTACCGGCGCGAGCGTGCGGCCTGAGGGCGCTGCGCTGGCCGCCAGATGGAGTGCGGCGATGTAGCCGAAGGTCATGGCCGGACCGAGCGTGCCGCCTGCGCCGGGGTAGCTGGTGCCCATGACCGAGGCCGAACAGTTACCAATGGCGTACAAACCGGGAATCGGCTGGCCGTCTTCGCGCACCACTTGTGCATGTTGATTGGTCAACAGGCCGCCTTTGGTGCCGATATCGCCTGCATCCAGGCGCATGGCGTAGTACGGGCCTTTGCGCAGGGGGGCAAGGCACGGGTTAGGTTTGATATTGCTGTCGCCGTAATAGCGGTCAAACACATTGCCACCGCGCGCGAAGTCCAGGTCGACGCCGGTGTGCGCGTATTGGTTGACCTTGTGCACGGTGCTTTCAAGCCCGGCTGCGTCCACGTCAATCTGCGCGGCCAGTGCTTGCAGGCTGTCGGCCTTCCAGTACACGGTGTTGAGCCATTCCTTGCGCAAGCGAGTGTCGGGCACCACTTGTGCAGGCATCAACGGCCCCATCGCGTAGTGGAAGCGAAAATGCCCGTCGAAAATCACCCATGCAGGCACCGAACGACCTGCGGATTTGCGGTTGTCCTGGTACATGGCGTCGACAAATTCCAGATACGGCGCCGCTTCATTGACGAAGCGCTGCCCCAGGCTGTTGACCACGATGGCGCCGGGAAACGCGCGCTCGGCAAACACCCCGCGCGGTTTTTCTTCGCCGGGCACGGCAATGGTCGGGGCCCACCAGGCCCAGTTCATCAAGGCGGTTGCCGCGCCGAGGTTAAGCCCGGCTTCGAGCGCCGCGCCGGTGTTGTTGCCGGGCGGCGTGGCACTCCATCGGGTGTGGGTGGGTTGCGGCAAAAATTTTTCACGCAAGGTCTGGTTCTGCTCAAAACCACCTGAGCCAAAAATCACCCCGCGCCGCGCCGTGAGTTCGAGGACTTTACCGCCAGTAAGCACCTTGATCCCGCTGACGCGCCCCTGCTCAACCAGTACGTCCTGAAAGTCGCTGTTGAGCCACAGCGGCACGTTGCGGTCCATCAGCGAGCGGCGCAACGAGGCCACCAGCGAACTGCCGAGCGCCGCGCGGCGGTCGTACTTGCTTTTGCGCCGCCATTTGAAATCCAGCTTGTAGCGCGCCATCAATTTGAAGATCAGCCATTGCCAACCAAAACTGCGCGCCATAGCGGTGTGCGCATCGCGTGCGGTCCAGGCAATACGGCCCATGAGCAACGTTGACGGTGAGGGTTTACGCAGGTTGGGCAACTCTTCAGCCAGCAGGCTGGTGTCGAACAATTCCGGGTCCAGCGTACGCCCACCGGGCAAGGCGCCGGGCAGGTGCGGGTAGTAATCGGGGTACTTGTCGGCCACCGCATACCGCACATGGCTGTTTTGGGTCAGGGTTTTGATCATCTGCGGCGCATGCTCCACATACGCCCGCAGTCGCTCTTCATCTGCGTGCTCACCGGTCGCCGCCTTGAGGTATTGCATCGACAGTTCAGGGCTGTCATTGCCGCCCAGGACTTTGAAGTAATGGTTGTTAGGGATCCAGATACCGCCACCGGAGATGGCGGAGGTGCCGCCGTAACGGTCACTTTTTTCGACGATCAGGACCGAAAGCCCCTGGTCGGCGGCGAACAGCGCTGAGGTCATGGCGCCTGCGCCGGAGCCGACCACGATCACGTCATAGCTGGACTGGGTGTGAGCTTGTGCCGTCATTAGGAGTTGCCCTGCGCTGAGGTCTGAAAGAGAGGCTGACGAACGCACCGTCGGCTGTTCACACAAACGGGTCGGCGTTCGGCAGGCCCAGTTGCACCACGCCGTAGCTGCGCCGGTAGGCCGCCTCGTTATTGGCGATGTGCCCACGGGCCTGATGCAGATCGCGGAAATATCGCGCCACCGGGTTGGCGTTATACAAACCGGAGGCCGCCATGCAGCGCAGCAGGTCGCTGACCCGGTCGGCACATACGTTAGTCACGTGGGACGACTGATACCGATACAGCAAGCGCGTTTCGACATCCGGGTACTCCCCCGCCTGCGCCAGTGCCATCAAGTGGGCGTAATTGCGCAGCAGTACCAGTTTCAGAGCGTCGACCGTGATGGTGGCTTCGGCCACGGCCGCCTGCGCCGCCGGGTCTTCGGCGGTTTTTGCGCCATGCTTGCCAATGTGTTTGGCCGCGTTGTCGCGAAAGGCGTCGATGGCGCCTTGCAGCGCGCCAATGGCTGAGGTCGACACGGCGCGTGCAAACACTTGGGCGAAGGGAATCGCGTACAGGGGGTTGGTGTTGAGCAGCCGCCCAGGTGTGGCTTCGAGGCTGAAATTGTTGGTGCGTTGCACGCGATGCGCGGGCACAAAAGCGTCTTCGACCACAATGTCGTGGCTGCCGCTACCGCGCAGGCCCAATACATCCCAATTTTCTTCGATGCGGTAGTCACTGGCCGGGATCAGGAACGTCCCGTGTTCGGTGGGGCCGGTTTCGTCTTGCGGCACAATGCCGCCCAGAAAGCACCATTGCGCATGTTGACTGCCGCTGGAAAACCCCCAGCGCCCGCTGATCTGGTATCCACCCTTGACCGGTGTGACCTTGGCCACCGGCATGTAGGTGGATGCCACCAGCGCAGCGCTGTCCTGGCCCCACACATCCTGCTGCGCCTGCAGCGGGTAACGTGCCAACTGCCACGGGTGCACGCCCATTATGCCGAACACCCAGGCGGTGGACATACAGCCTTGAGCCAGCGTCATCTGGATTTCAAAGAAAGTGCGCAGATCAACCTCGTGGCCGCCCCAGCGCTTGGGTTGCAAGGCGCGCAGCAAGCCCGCGGCTTGTAAGTCGCGAACCGTGGCGTCTGGCAGTTTGCAGTCCTTGTCGGCCTGGGCACTGCGGCTTTTAAGGGCCGGGATCAGGTCGCGCGCGCGTTGCAGCAGCTCAAGCTCTATCGGACTTTTTTCTCGATTCGGGTCCATCTGTCGTGCTCCGTCAGTCTCTCGCAGCGCGAATGCGCGGGCGGTCTGTGACGAATAATCCGATCTGTATCGACTGCGATCATCGTCAAAGCGGACTAGCTCCAACCCTGTTGTGTTCTAATTGCCGCCTTTTTCAGCCTCAGCGTTTCAAGGACCTGCCCCATGCCGTCGACTGCCCCCACCCGCGTTCTGATCATCGGTTACGTATGGCCAGAACCGCGCTCATCCGCGGCGGGCGGGCACATGATGCAAATCATCGAGAGTTTTTTGCAGCAAGGCTGGCATATCACCTTCAGCAGCCCGGCCGGCATTGGCGAACACAAGGCAGACCTCGCTGCATTGGGCATTGATGAGGTCAGCATTGAACTGAACAACAGCAGCTTTGATGCCTTTATCAGTCAGCTGGCGCCGCACATCGTGTTATTTGACCGTTTCATGATGCAAGAGCAGTTCGGCTGGCGGGTCGAACTGCATTGCCCTGACGCCCTTCGCGTGCTGGAAACCTCAGACTTGCAGAGCTTGCGTGACGCACGTCAGCAGCAGCTCAAGGCGCGCCTCAAACACAACCCCGATTTGGATGACTTCAGCGACCTGTTTGCCCCGGCGCCGCGCGAGACATTCGAGCAGATGGCCGCGACCGATCTGGCCCAGCGTGAAATCGCCGCGATTTACCGCAGCGACCTGAGCCTGATGATTTCCGAGTACGAGATCGACCTGCTGGTTGAGCAGTTCCACGTTCCCGCAAACGTGCTGCATGCGTGCCCGCTGATGGTGGACGCCGTGCCCGCGACGTATGTGCCGTATGAGCAGCGCCAGCACTTTTTGAGCATTGGCAACTTTCGCCATGCGCCGAACTGGGACGCGGTGTTATGGATGAAAACCAGCATCTGGCCGCTGATTCGCCAGCAGCTACCGATGGCACAACTGCACATCTACGGTGCTTATACCCCGCCCAAAGCCACAGCCCTGCACAACCCGGCACAGGGTTTTCACGTGCTCAATTGGGCAGAGGATGCGTTGGCGGTGATGAGCAACGCACGGGTATGCCTGGCCCCACTGCGGTTTGGTGCGGGTATCAAAGGCAAAATTGCCGATGCCATGCTGTGTGGTACACCCAACGTCACCACGCCGGTGGGCGCCGAGGGTATGCACGGTGAGATGCCCTGGGCCGGAGCCATTGCGCAAAGCGCCAGCGCCATTGCGGCCGCCGCCGTTGAGCTGTATCGCAACCCGTCGGCCTGGCATCAGGCCCAGTTGAACGGACGGGCGTTGTTGGCTCAGCGCTACCTGCACAGCGTCCATGGCCCGGCCTTGGTGCAGCGTATCGAAGCCTGCCGGGCGCAACTCGACGCGCATCGGCGCAACAACTTTACCGGCGCCATGCTGCGTCATCATCAGCACAAAAGTACGCAGTACATGTCGCAATGGATCGAGGCCAAAAATCGCCTTGTTCCCGCTTGAGCGTGCTCAGGTGCGGCGGCGCAACAAATAGGTGTCCATCACCCAGCCCTTGCGCTGACGGGCTTGCGCCCTCGCCTGTTTGATTTGGTCACACACCTGGGACAACTTTCCGGCGATCAGAATTTCATCCTGCGTGCCGATGTAAGCCCCCCAGTAGATGTCCACGTCGTGCTCAATAAACGCGTCGAATGAACAGTGGGCGTCGAGCATGACCACCACGTTGTCCAGATCGTTGGCGCTGAGCTGACGCCCGGTGGTGATGCGGATCGGTTGGCCGATGTCATTCAGGGGGATGCGATGGCGCGCGGCCAGTGCCTGAACGCTGCTGATACCGGGGATCACTTCATAGTCAAAACCGTTACAGCCGTGTGCGCGGACCCGATCGAGTATGCGCAAGGTGCTGTCATACAGCCCCGGCTCGCCCCATAACAGAAAAGCCCCGCACTCGCCTTCTGCCAGTTGGTCTTCGATCAGGCGGGTGAAGACCTCGGCCCGTTGCGCGTGCCAATGCTCAACGCCAGCGGTGTAGGACGGCGTTGAACTGTCGCGTTTCGGATCGCTGACCTGCACCACGCGGTACGACGGCTCACGGATGTAACGCTGGCAAATCTCAAGCCGCAAGCGCACCAGGTCGTGAGTTGTCTGACCTTTGTCCAGAACAAAGAAGACGTCGGCACGGTTCAGCGCGTTAATCGCTTGCACAGTGATGTGCTCGGGGTCACCCGCGCCCATGCCAATCAGCAAGAGGGTTTTCATGCACACAAGGCTCCACAATAGTCGTGCCGCTGACTATAGAGCGCTGCGCAGGTGAAAGCACCGCGAATCAGACCTGGCTCAGGTCTGATTCGCGCACGCCAGGCTTACCAGATGTTGAGGTTGTAGCTGACGATCAGGCGGGTTTCGTCCACGTCGCGGGCGAATTTTGAGTAGTTGGTGCGGTAGGTGGCGTTACGAAAGCGCAGGCTCAAGTCTTTGAACGTGCCGCTTTGCACGATGTACTTGACCTCGGTGTCGCGCTCCCACTCTTTGCCTTCTTGCGCACGGCCTTGCACTTTGATGTTGTCGCCATTCACGTAGCGGGTCATGAATGACCAGCCATTGAGGCCCATGGCCTTGAAGTCATAGTCGTAGCGCAGTTGCCAGGAGCGTTCCTGGGCGTTGGCAAAATCGTTGACTTGCAGGTAGTTGACCAGGTACGGGTTGCTGCCATCCAGGTACGGCATCGAGGTGTCGCCGGTCATGCGCTGCCACCCGGCGCTGACTTTATGCCCGCTCAGGGCGTAACCGAGCATGGCGCCCATCGCCCGGTTGTCGATGTTCGAGGCTTTGGCCGAACCGGCATCGTCACTTTTGAGCAATCGCACATCGGCCGACAGCACACCCTGCCCCACGGGTTGATTGGCCAATAAACCAACGAATTGCTGGCGATAGATGTCTTCGAGTTCGGCGTAGTGATACTGCGCGGTGAGGCGCTCGTTCACCTTGTAATCCAGGCCGTACATGTTGAAGTGATCGGCGGTGATGTTGCAGCCGTATCGCTTGTTCTTGCAGTTCAGGCGCAGGTCCTGGGCGTCAGTGGAGTCACGGGCGGTGTAACGGTTAAGGCGCGAAGCCATGATCGTCAGGTCTTTCACGTCCTTGGACACCAGCATCGCGCCATTGAACATGTTGGGCAGCAAGCGGCCATCGTTGTACTTGAGCAATGGCAGGTCGGGCAGTAAGGCGCCGTATTTGAGCACGGTGTCAGCCACGCGCATTTTTGCGGTCACACCGATTTTTGCGTACTGATCCTTGGAACGACGCGGGTCACTGCCGGTCGAAGGCAACAAGCCGCTGTTGCTGTCCGCCGGGCTGGAATCGAGCTTCAAACCCAGCATGCCTAGCGCGTCCAGACCAAAACCAACTGTGCCTTCGGTGTAGCCCGATTGCACATTCAGGATAAAACCTTGCGCTGTTTCGTCACGCTTGGAAGCCCCTTGGGGGTTTGAGGCACTGCCATCTCGAAAGTCGCGGTTGAAGTACACCGTTCGCGCTTCCAGCTTGGCGCTGCTGTCTTCAATAAAACCGCCAGCCTGCGCCTGTGCGCCAACACCTGCACACACTGCCAGAGCGCTCAGGCGTGCAACCCGGCACTGCGCCAACAACGAAAAAGGGACAACCATGTACAAGCTCCAGCAGCGAATCATTCGCAAAACGAAAACAATTGAACCCGCGCCTGCGGTCATAAACCGGGGCGAAGCCGTTCAATACAAAGGGGAGCGCAATTATACGAAAGGCTAAGCCTGAGCCTCATTGGACCTTAGTCGCACGTAGTGGCACTTTGCCAAGATTTAAGCGGCCGGTATTTAGTTAATAGCGTTTCCCCCGCATCCGGCCTTAAATAGATACATCGACGATTGACCCCTCAGGATTTTTCATGAGTGCCGTATTTTCCCTCAGTCAGCTAGCCCCTTTGTCCCAGCGTGTGAACTGGACACTGACCCCTCTGGGAGAGGTGGCTGACTGGCCGCAAAGCCTGCGTACCTGCGTCCAACTGGTGATGAATTCACCCATGCCCATGCTGCTGTTGTGGGGCAAGCAGCTCACGCAGGTCTACAACGACAGTTTTGCGGTGTTGGCCGGTGACAAGCACCCCTCCTCGTTCGGCCAGTCGGTTCATCAAAGCTGGCCTGAATACCGCGACTTTACCCAGCCCATCATCCAGGCCGTGTTGGCCGGTGAGAGCCGTACCTACATCGACCAGTACTTTCTGATTCCGGATCGCCAGCACACCAGCGAGATGTGGCTGGACCTGACGTTCAGCCCGGTGTGCGATGAGTCAGGCGAGGTGGCCGGTATTTTGATGATGGCCGTCAAGACATCCCGCCGCCGGCGCACAGCCATCAAGCTGCGCCAGCGTTCGCAAGCCAGCCGCAAAGCGCAGCATGACACCGAGGAACGCTTGCGACTGGCCCTGACCGCCACCAATGGTGTGGGCACCTGGGACTGGAACATCGACGAAGACCTGTTCGTCACCGACAGTCGGTTTGCACAGATGCATGGCATTGAGCCGCAACTGTCCGGGCAGTTGCCGATTACCGCGTATTTACAAGGCGTGCACCCTGAAGACCGGGGGCTGCTGACGCGTTCGATCAAAACCTGCATCACTAACAACAGCGAATACGCCGAGGAGTACCGCCTGCTGGGTATTGACGGCCACGTGCGGTGGATTTTTGCCCGCGGCCGTTGTTTCAGTGCTGAACCTCACCGCACGCGCCGGTTCATGGGGGCTGCGCTGGATATCACCGAGCGCAAAAAAACCGAGCAGGCCCTGCTTAACCTCAATGAAACCCTGGAGGAGCGCGTGGCCGAGCGCACCCAGGCGCTGGCCGAAGCCAACCTGCAATTGCAACAGGAAATGGTTGAGCGCGAGCGGGCCGAAGACGCGTTACGGCATGCGCAAAAGATGGAGGCCGTGGGCCAGTTGACCGGCGGTATTGCCCATGACTTCAACAACATGCTGACCGGCATTATTGGCAGCCTGGACTTGATGAAGCGCTACATCGCCGCCGGCCGTAGCGCTGAAGTCGGGCGGTTTACCGACGCGGCAGTGTCTTCTGCGCAGCGTGCGGCCGCGTTGACTCATCGCTTGCTGGCGTTTTCCAGGCGTCAGTCACTGGACCGCCAACCCTTGGACCCTAATCACTTGGTGAGTTCGCTGGAGGAGCTGTTCAGGCGCACCAAAGGGGCGCATATCGACCTGAACGTGGTGCTGGGCGCTAATATCTGGGCCGTCAACACGGATGCCAGCCAGCTCGAAAGTGCCCTGCTCAACTTGATCATCAATGCCCGGGATGCAATGCCCCAAGGCGGGCAATTGACGGTCAGAACCCTCAACAGCTATTTGGATGGCAGCGATATCAGCACGCTCGAACCGGTTAAAGCCGGTGATTACGTGATGTTTGAGGTCAGTGACAACGGCGCGGGCATGACGCCGCAGGTACTGGCTAAAGCCTTTGATCCCTTCTTTACTACCAAGCCCATCGGGCAAGGCACGGGGCTTGGGTTGTCGATGATCTACGGCTTTGCCCAGCAGTCCGGCGGGCATGTCACCCTGGACAGCGAAAGTGGCAATGGCACCTGTGTCCGCCTGTTTTTACCCCGCCATCACAGCCCGCAGATCCACCCCCGGCCTGCGTCCAGCAGCGTCGATGCGCCGTGCGCCATCGAAGGTGAATGCGTGCTCTTGGTGGAGGATGACCCGGCCGTGCGCATGCTGGTCCTCAATGTGCTGGATGAGCTGGGATACACCGCGCATCAAGCCCCCGATGCGAAAACCGCGTTGGCGCTGCTGGAGTCATCGCTGCGCATTGACTTGTTGGTGACGGATGTCGGGCTGCCGGGGATGAATGGTCGGCAATTGGCCGAAATTGCCCGCCAACACCGACCGGGGCTCAATGTGCTGTTTATGACGGGCTATGCCGAGACGGCGGCTGAGCGTCAGGGGTTTCTTGAACAGGGGATGGACATGATTGGCAAACCTTTCTCGGTCGAACAACTGGCGACCATGATTCGAGGAATGATCCCGACGAAAAATCAGGCATAATCCGCGCCCTCGAAATACGCCCTACAGATGCAAGGTAATCGCCCCATGAAAGCTCAAGCCCGCCACATACTGGTGAAAACGGCTGAAGAAGCCGAGTCCCTCAAGCAACGCATTGCCAAGGGCGAAGCCTTCGATGTACTGGCCAAAAAGTTCTCCACCTGCCCTTCGGGCAAGCGCGGGGGCGATTTGGGGGAAGTAAGGCCGGGGCAAATGGTGGGGATTATCGACCAGATCATTTTCAAGAAGCCGCTGCGGGTGATCCACGGCCCCGTGAAAAGCAAGTTCGGTTACCACTTGGTGCAAGTTTTCTTCCGCGATTGACCGCGTATTTGCGCCGCTGCTATCGCCTGGCAGCGCCCGCAGGCTGCGTAGCCGTCATAACACCATTCAAGCTCAATACGTCAGACACACCACCGTGAGCAGGTTTTCGTGGCGAGTGCTGCGCACTACGAATAAAGGGTAAAGAAAATCCAGGAAAAACCGGCCATGGCAATCGCCATGCAGGCTATATAAAGCAAAAACGCACGCTTCAAACGAGGTACTCAACTACGAGTGGGCCAACCTGCGGTACGCGGCAGGTTTTCAGCGGCGCGCAGTTTATCAGTCGGTGATATTACGATGACATTGCCCTTGAGACGGTTTTCGGGGGTTTCCGATCAGTGGACGGTTCATTGCACATGCCACCACTTGGGCAGTAGCTGCTGCACCTTTGGCTCGGCAAAGCGATCATCAATCAGGAACAATGAGCCCTGGTCACTTTGGGTGCGGATCACTCGCCCGGCGGCTTGTACGACTTTTTGCAGCCCAGGGTACAAGTAGGTGTAGTCATAACCTGCGCCAAACAGCCCGGCCATACGCTGCTTGATCTGCTCATTGACCGGGTTAAATTGCGCCAACCCCAAGGTGGCGACAAAAGCGCCAATCAGCCGAGCGCCGGGCAAGTCAATGCCTTCGCCGAATGCACCGCCCAACACGGCAAACCCGATGCCTCGACTCGTGTCAGTGAACTGATCGAGAAACCCTTGGCGCGCCGCCTCATCCATGCGCCTTGACTGCTGCCATTGCGGGATCTGCGGATGGCTGGCGGCCAGTTGCCCGGCCACGCGTTGCAGGTAATCAAAGCTGCTGAAAAACGCCAGGTAATTGCCGTGTTGCTGTTGGAACTGGGTTGCGAACAGCTCAACAATCGGCGCTACGGAGGCTTGGCGATGCGCAAAACGCGTAGAGATCTGGCTGATGACCCTAACTGACAGTTGCCGGGCCGCAAAGGGCGATTCAACGTCGATCCACACCGTGTCACCAGCCAGACCCAGCAGTTGGGCGTAGTACTGGCGCGGGCTGAGGGTGGCAGAAAACAGTACGTTGCTGTGTGCACTGGCCAGACGCGGGCCAATAAAGGCAGCGGGCACGACATTGCGCAGGTTGAGTTGTGAGGTGCGCCGCTTGCCGACCTCGCGCAGGCTGAGGTCGTAAATGAAGTGCGGATCAAACAGCTCTGCCACTCGATTGAACTGCAAGGCCTCAAAGTAGAACGCTTGCAACTCGCCCGTCATGCCTTGTGGGTGATCATTGAGGTAATCACCGATTGCACTGATACAGGCCGACAACGCGTTCAACCATTTGGCAGGCAGTTGTGAATGCGCCTGATAAGGCGCCACTTGCTCTTTGTGCAGTGCATTCCATTCGCGGTTCAGGCGTTTGAACGATTTATCGAGTGCTGCGGGGGCATTGTGCCGGACAGCGTTGAGGCGCTGTTGGTCCAGATGGGCGCTGTACATCTGCCGGGCACGGTCGACCAGGTTGTGGGCTTCATCGATCAGGGTTGCAACGCGCCATTGGTTGGCTTGCGCCAGACTGTACAACAGCGCGCTGAAGTCGAAGTAATAGTTGTAGTCGGCAATGACAACATCTGCCCAGCGGGCCATTTCCTGGCTCAGGTAATACGGACACACCTGATGGGCCAACGCCACATCCCGCAGGGTGGCCTGATCCAGACACCCCTGCTGGACCGCGGCCTGCCGTGCTGCAGGCAACCGATCATAAAACCCCTTGGCCAAAGGGCAGGCATCGCCATTGCAGGCGTTTTGCGGGTACTCGCACGCCTTGTCCCGCGCCACCAGCTCCAGTACCCGCAATGTTTGGGCCGAACCTGTTGGATACAGTACCCGCGCAGCATCGAGTGCCAACTGGCGCCCCGGGGTCTTGGCCGTCAGAAACAGCAGTTTGTCCAGTGCCTGGGCGGGCATGGCTTTGAGCAACGGGAACAGCGTGCCCAGGGTTTTACCGATGCCGGTGGGGGCCTGCGCCATCAGGCAGCGGCCCGTACTGGCGCTTTTATAGACGGCTTCGGCCAACGCTCGCTGCCCGGTACGAAACTGCGCATGGGGAAACTTCAGCGCGCGGGCGGCGTCGTCACGGGCGGCTCGGTGGGCGACTTCCTGCTCGGCCCAGGCGAGGAATAACTGGCATTGCTGGTTAAAGAACTGTTGCAGTCGCGCAGCGCTCCAGGTTTCTTGAAGGCGGGTTTCCTGCTCGCTGACGATGTCGAAATACACCAGCGCCAGGTTGACCTCGGGCAGTTTCAGGTGTTGGCACACAAGCCAGCCATAAACCCGTGCTTGTGCCCAGTGCAGGTGTCGATGGTTGGCAGGGATGGCGTTGAAGTCACCGCGATAGGTCTTGACCTCTTCCAGGACATTGCCAGCGGGGTCATAACCGTCTGCCCTGCCCCGTACGTTCAAGTTGTCGTACTGACCTTCGAGGCTGAGTTCGGCTTGATAATCTGCGCTGCGTCGCGCAGCCACGGTGCGATGCCCTGCAATGCCTTGTTGTGCGCTGGGCGAAGGAGTAAAGCGTAAATCCAGATCCCCACACTTGGCAGTGAACTCACACAAGGCCCGCACGGCGATGCGGTAAGTCACGCATCACCTTCTTGCCATTGCACGTAGCACACCGTCACCGGCATTTGATGCTGCTCGCAAAAGGCCAGCCAACGCAGTTGGTTGTCTTGCAGGCGATCGCCCGGCCCTTTGACCTCAATCATGCGGTAGGTCTGTTGTGTGGGCCAAAACTGAATCAGGTCAGGCATGCCCGCCCGATTGGCCTTTATATCCAGCAGTAAACGGCGAAACCACAGTTGCAAATGCTCAGGTGGCAAGCAGCTCAGCGCCTCTTCAAGTAAGGCCTCGCTGAGACTGCCCCAGGCCACGAACGGCGATTGCACGCCAAATTTGCGCGCGTAGGTGTCACGAATGGTGTGTTGATAGCGCCCGTCTTGCAGTTGGTCGAACGCCGCTTCAAATAAAGTTGAACGCCGCTCGTGGAAATCTTCTTCGAGCAAATCGGCGGGACCACTTTGGTAGGGGTGAAAAAACGCACCGGGCAACGGCGCAAAAATAGCGGGCCAGCACAGTAAACCGAACAGGCTGTTGATTAATGTGTTCTCCACGTAATGCACCGGCGCATCGAGGGTGTGCAAGTGTGCAGCCACTTTGGACTCAACAGAACCTGGATCATCGCGCCCCAAACGCAGGTCAAGGCGCTCTGGAACAGCAGGCTTGGCGCGTACCCCTGCGCTCATGCCCAGCTTGCGTCGCAGGCGTGGAATCATGCGCTGCAACTGCTGAAGCTCGGCATCGGAGCAAGGTGCTTGTTCGCCGGTCTGTGCCAGGGCCAGGGCTTGTTGATGTTCACCCAGTTGCTCGAGTACACGCACCGTACGGCCCCGGGCTTGTGGGTGTTGGCTGTGAGGATAAATCTGCAATGCGCGTGCGTAATCGCAAGCCCGTTCATGGTGTTGACCCAGTTGGAACAGCAGACGTGAACGGCGACGTTGCAACCAGCGGCTTTGGGCCTGGTATTCCAGCAACTGGGCTAATACCTGTTCCAAGTCACCGGGGGCTTCGAGCTGCTCGCGACACGCATGCAGGTGCAAATACCCTTCAATGTCCGCCCTGCAACGCAATGCCCGCGAGTCGGGGCTGAACGCAACCGTTTCGTAGGTGAACAGCCCCAGATCAGCCAGCACCAAATCAGACCAGTCCTGGCTAAGATTGCCGAAGAACATCAAGCGCAGGCGATCGCTCAACGGGCGGTTAGTCAACGTGTACAGGGTGTCCTGGAGAGATGGGCACCACATCGACAGGCTTTGAATGTGGGTCAATGGCTGACTCAATGCGGCCAGCAAATCGGCTTTTTTAGCGTTGGGGTGCGTGATGTGAGCGCTGAAAGCGTGCTGTATTTCCGCTTTTTGCAGTACATCGAACACCTCTGCGATGCTCAGTGCCGCGTGCTCGTCTATCCAGCCCAGTTCGAGCAAGGGTGCAGCGGCCCGTTCGATGTCACCGATTTCCGGATAACTGAGTTTGCTCGCCCGAAAATGCTGGCCTTTGCGCATCACCAGTCGGACCCACAAAGCCTGTGAGCCGCTGGGCAGCAGGAGGAAATGCTCGATGAAAACCCGCTCATCAAGGCTCAGTACATCGTCATACCGCGATTTGATCCAGGCGAGTACATGCTGGAAATTCTTCAGGTAGTAAAACGTATCTTCTATGGGATTGGAGATCACAGGCAGAGCGGACCACTGGCTTTAAGTACTGGATGGGCGTACAGATAGCAGTTTGCCCGGTGCCCTGGCAACTCCTATTGGATCAGTGGTTCAAGGCACACCCTTGTGTGGGTCGTGCGTGCACATGAGGTCGATCAGCGATTGCCCCGCGACACAATCGACCTTGCGCATGGTGTAGAGCACTTGCAGTGAGCCCAAGGGTAAACCACTGATGCTTTGCAGCCATGCCGAGTGACGCGCGCATGCCTCGTCATGTGCGCCCAAGGCATGATGGAGGTCGTTGGCCCACTGCAACTTGTCGGGGTAATGACGTTGCAAAAACGCTACTAGCCCTGCCCCTTGTTCAACAAAAGGCGATTCAATCAGGCAGTTAAGTTGCTCGTTTGTCAGGCCGTGAATGTCATTAAGGTACTGTTCCATCTGTAGGCGTAACTTCTGAATTCTTTTAGGCGTATTGAAAGTGGCGCAAATAAGTTTTGTCAGTTGCCCTTTATACCGTTCATTTAACGCGTTCTCTGCACTGATGTTCTGCAAGTAATGGCAGACCCCGGTGCAATAGTCATTGCCGGTCTGGTAATGGCTGCGCACCCCTTGAACGTGGGCGGCGATCAATATAACTGCCACCTGCGGCTCTTCAATATTAAAGGTCTGGGCAGGCCAGGGTCCTTCGGTAAAGAGCAGTGCGGGCGAACTCAGCACTTCGGTCTCATGCGACAAACAATCAAACACATTGATGATTGCCATGCCGCTCCCTGTCATTGGCTGATACGCCTCGCCCGCAGGAGGTTGTTGGCACAGCAGGTATTTGAAGTCGTCATCCAGTGTGGTGCACACATGGACTGCCTCAGCGATTGCATTGCCGTAACCGGTTGGCCTTACATACCCCAAATGTTCGGCCACGCGCAGCATCCATTGTGCGTACTCGCCAAGATGTTGCGGGGGGCGTCTGTCAATCAGCGCGCTGACGGGGCTGCCCCACAAGCAGGCCGTACGAAATAATTTGGCGCGTGATAGCAAGTCGGCATACAAGAACGTTACGCGCGCCTGGCCCTGGCTCAAATGCCCGGACATCAGCACTTGCATCCGGTTCAGCTCAGGGGGACGCTCATTGAGCTGCGTGTGGCGGTTAAGGATTTGTGCTCCGCTTTCGTCAACGTGCAACAACTCAACGCGTCCGTCGTCATACAAAAATAACTCGTTGCACTGGCTTTGGAAGCGGGTCATGACCGAGGGGGTGAGTCGCGGCTGGCGCAGCACGACCAGGCGCAGGATGAACGTATCGGGCGCGCGCGCAGAGATGCTTAGCTGTGCAGCCCTTAAAAACGCCAGTGTATAAGCGCTTTCCTTGCCGCCTTCATGCACCACCATCACTCGAAAGTGCCCTATGCGTTCGATACCGCCTGCCGCGACCAATAAGCGCTGGATCAACAGTTGCAGTGCAACGCGCTCGTGACGATTAAATAGACCCAGCAGTCGATGCAAGACTTGTTGATAAACAAAGCTCATCGCTTGTTCATGGAATGTGCTCATTGGTTAAGCCTCCGTAATATCGAATTATTATTCAATGGCCTGGTCAGTGACGCTTAAAGTGTTCTGATTTCGCCAAAAAGCTAAAGGTCTGCATTACATTTACATAAGAATAAGCCTACAAATAAACATTCAATAAGATAGTTATTGCCAAGCTTCATAATTAAATGAGTGCCCACTCACAAACTATCAGTATTTATGTTGCGATGAAAAGCCAAGTCGAGCATTTAACTTTTCTCGTCTGGCTGGAGGCGTCGGGTTAACACGATGGAATATTGACGGTGCGCGCCAACCTCATTAAACGTAGGCGGTTGGCCTCTTAAACGGGCGTGATCAGTGTTGTATAAGCGGTTGAAGTGTGACCCAGAAAAAACGCCGCTGAACAAAGTGCTCAGCAGCGTTTTTTAAACCGAAGGAATAATGCCTTCAAGCTTCAAGCTTCAAGCGCCAAGGCTACCCGCCCGCGGCATGGGCAGTCGTCCATGTAGCGGTGGGCCTCAACAAACTCGTCAAAGGGGAAAACCCGAACCACCAACGGCCGCAAGATTTTATCTGCCGTCAATTGATTGATATCGCGCAGTGCGCGCTGCATGGCCTCGACGTCCTGCGCAATACCCAGTTCAGGTTTGCCGGTAAAGTTGCCGATGCAGTGTACGTAGAACTGAATGTTTTTCTGGAACGCGGCACAGGCGGGAAACGGCGTTTGGTTGCCGCCTTGCAAGCCGTAGAGGATCAAGCTGCCACGCGGGGCCAACACATCGCCCAATACCGACATTTGCGGGCCGCCCAGGCCGTCAAATACCACGTCCACGCCCCGGTTGTCCGTGAGCTTGTTGATCTGCATCAGCAGGTCCTGCTCTTCGGTCACGATCACCTTGTCGGCGCCCAGGCCCAACAGATAGTCGCGCTCCTCAGCCGATTTGGTCGCCGCGATCACCTTGACCCCCAGTGCTTTGCCCAATTGCACGAACGAGGGGCCAGAGCAATGGCTGGCGTCGGTGATCAATACCGTTTGCCCCGGTTTGACCCGCGCCAGATCGACATACGCGAAGTAGGCGATCAGTAACGGCGTGTAATGCACACTGGCTTCAACCGGCGTCAAGACATCCGGGTAGCGCGTGAGTGCTGAGCGCGGCATGACAATCTGCTCGCCGTACGTGGGGTATTCATTGGCGCTCTGGCCGGGAAAGCTGGCCACCTTGTCACCGACCTGCAAATCGGTCACATCTTCGCCCACGGCCGTGACAACGCCTGCCATTTCATGGCCAAGACCTGCGGGCAAGCGGGCTTGCGACGGCGCCAGGTTCTGACGCCAGAGCACGTCATACCAACTGATGCCTATGGCTTGGACGCGCACCTGCACTTCATCAGACGCAGGCGCAGCGACCTCGTGCTCTTCGCACTTGAGCACCTCGGCCGAGCCAAATTTGTGAAAACGGATCGTGCGCGACATTGCAAACCTCGCCAAATAAATCGCTAATACCCCAGGACTTTATCGGGGCTTTGGGCGCAAGACTACCAGACAGCATTAATAGTCGACATGCCTGACATTGATCCGCAGACAGATTCAAGCGGATCAACCCACGCTCGAAGGCGTTTTCAGTTGCAAGAAAATCGGATCAGGCAATAAGAAAGCCAATCTAGGCAGTGACGATTCGACATCTATCACCGTAAGATCCGTTACCTCATTGTCTGTAGACCCGCCTGTGAAGCCTGCTAGATGAACCGTAACGACTTGCGTCGCGTCGATCTGAACCTGCTGATCGTCTTTGAAACCTTGATGCATGAACGCAGTGTGACCCGTGCCGCAGAGAAATTGTTCCTGGGGCAACCGGCGATCAGCGCAGCGTTGTCGCGCCTGCGCGGTCTGTTTGATGACCCGTTGTTTGTGCGCACCGGCCGCAGCATGGAGCCAACGGCACGGGCGATTGAGATTTTCGCCCTGCTTTCACCGGCACTGGACTCAATTTCTACGGCTGTCAGCCGTGCTTCGGAGTTTGACCCGGCCACCAGCACGTCGGTCTTTCGCATTGGCTTGTCGGACGACGTGGAGTTTGCGCTGCTACCCATGCTGCTCAAACGCTTACGTGCCGAAGCACCGGGTATCGTTTTGGTGGTGCGACGGGTGAACTACATCCTGATGCCACCCCTATTGGCGTCGGGCGAGATATCGGTGGGTGTCAGTTACACCAGTGACCTGCCCGCCAATGCAAAGCGCAAAGTGTTGCGCCGCAGTAAACCCAAATTGTTGCGGGCCGACACGGTCCCTGGCGCACTGTCGCTGGATGATTTCTGTGCCCGCCCGCACGCGCTGGTTTCATTCGCCGGCGATTTGAGCGGGTTTATCGACACCGAACTGGAGAAGCTCGGCCGCAAGCGGCACGTGGTACTGGCGGTTCCCCAGTTCAATGGTTTAAGTACATTGCTGGCGGGCACCGACATTCTCGCCACCGTGCCGGACTACACCGCTGAGGCCCTGACCGCCGCGGGCGGTGTGCGCGCAGAAGATCCCCCGCTCGACACCCCTGCGTTTGAACTGCATATGGCCTGGCGCGGTGCTCAAGACAACGATCCAGGGGAGCGTTGGCTACGCTCCCGTATTCAAATGTTTTTTGGGGATCCGGATAGCCTTTAGGCGTCTTCCGTCAGGCAGATGCAGATGCGTGAGGTTGGGATGCCGCAGGAGCCGCTGTGGCTAAGGATGGACTAAGAGATAGCAACCCTCGGTCCTCCCCCGCATCAATGGCAGAGGCATAGTGAGCGCATCACTCTCAGGCTGGACAAGTGTGCGCAAATGTAAAAAATAGGATGGCACAATGCTCCGGCAACCGGCAAAATCCCCGCGTTCCCAATGGATTTGAAGGATCGGTTCCTATGACATGGCCCGTCACGCTACAACTCGACAGCGCAGCCTACCCGCTCAATGTGGTGCAACGTGTTGCTTATTCCCTGGCCGACACTGTCACGATTCAGGTCGGTATTGAAACCAATCAGATAAGCCTCACGGCTCACCGCGTGGAAGCAAGGCTTACGCTTTCCCCTGAGCTGGCTCACTCGCTGATTCTTCGGCATCTGAACGACTTCGCTCTACGCGATCACATCCACCGCGAAACAGCGGGGTTGCGCGAAGTTCTGGCCCGGGCCGCGCTCGCTGGATGTGGGATTTCCCAGTGACACTGATTGCGACAGACGCCAAGCACTACCGTTTGCTGCCGTTGCGATTCATGCGCCTAGACACCGGACATGAGCGTGACATCCTGCTCACCTCCGATACCGGAGAGTACTTACGCGTGAACGACGCGCAATTACGAGCCCTCAGTTACTTCGAGGTTCAAGCAGGTACTCCTTTCTACCAGGATCTGCTGGCCCGCCACTTCATCTACGAACCAGGCCGCCACGACCCGCTACCGGAGATGGCCGCGCAGTATCGCAGCCGCAAGGACTTCCTCTTCCAGGGCCCTGCACTGCACTTGTTCGTGGTTACATTGCGCTGCAACCATACCTGCCAGTACTGCCAAGTGTCGCGGGCCCCTCAGGGAGGCTCAGGTCACGACCTGTCGCAAGCCGATGCACAGGCCGCGGTCGATCGCCTGTTCGAATCGAACGCTCCCGCCCTGACTGTGGAGTTTCAGGGTGGCGAGCCGCTGCTGGCTTTTAAACGGGTGCGCCAGATTGTCGAATGGGTTGTTGAGCGCAACAGGGTCGAGCAACGGGATATTCAGTTCGTCATCACCACCACGCTGCACCACCTTACGGAGGAAATACTCGATTTCGCAGAACAACATCGCATCCATTTTTCGACCTCGCTCGATGGGCCGGCGTCCTTGCACAACGCCAACCGCCCTACCCCGTCACGAGATTCCTACGAGCGCACTGTAAAAGGCATCCAGTGGGTCCGTGAGCGCCTTGGCCATGATTCTGTTTGCGCACTGACCACACTGACTTCAAGAAGCCTCGAACAGCCGGAAGCGATCATCGATGAGTATGTAAACCTGGGTTTTTCCAGCATCTCGCTTCGACCTCTGAGCCCTTATGGGTTTGCCACCAAGAGTGCCCATCGACTTGATTACCCTATTGAGCGATACCTGGCTTTCTACAAGAAGGCACTGGCCTATCTGCTACATATCAACCAACAGGGCGTATACCTCTCAGAGAGTTATACGAGCCTATTGCTGAAGAGTATCCTCACACCCTTTTCCTCTGGCTATGTAGATCTGCGTTCCCCTGTTGGCGCAGGTACTGCAGTGCTGGTTTACAACTACGACGGTTATGTCTATCCCTCGGACGAAGCCCGAATGTTGCTGGAGATGGGTGAAGGCGGCTTGAGGTTAGGCACTGTGCAGCAACCCTTGTCGCAATTACTCGCATCGCCCGTTATGAATGCGTTGCTTGCCAGTGGTGTAGCAGAGGCGCTGCCGGGTTGCTCTGACTGCGCGCTTGTCCCGTACTGTGGTGCTGATCCCATCGAACACTATGCCCGCCAAGCTGACCCGGTCGGACACCGGGTGTTCAGCAGCTTCTGTCAGAAGAACATGGGGCTGCTCAAGCATCTCTTCGGCCTGCTTTATGATGGCGACGACGAAGTCCAGAGGGTGCTGCTGTCTTGGTTGAACAGGCGCTCTTACAACGATGTCCAGTTCCCCGGTTACAGGGGCTGATGGCGATGCTACGCAAAGATACCCACTTCCAAATCCATCACCTGAATGAGCCCAAACTGCTCAAGGTCATCACTGTGGATGAGTTCATCGAGCAAGGACTGGCTGTTTGTGCCGCAAGTGCTGATTTCGGTGATCTGCTGCTTTGGCTACCCAATGAAGAACGGTTACGCAACCCGCATCTTCTCTCATTACCAGTAGGTGGATTCCTGGTCCCGGAGCCAGTGATCGGCGGCTTTGACAGCGAGCGACCACACCTGCACTCCCCCAAAGATGCGAATGTGGTGCAGCCGGGCGATGTCATTGCCATCACACCTGGCAACACGTTAGTGCGAGTGCTCTACCGACGAGGCTCAGACAGCAATTTGCTGTTCATGACCGATCGTTGCAATAGCCTCTGTCTGATGTGCTCGCAGCCGCCTAAAGATATCGATGACCGTTGGCACATTGAGGAGAATCTACGGCTGATCGACCTGATGGACCCGGGCGAGGAGAATCTGGGAATCAGTGGCGGGGAACCAACGCTTTATCGCGACGGCCTGCTCGAAATTCTGGCCAAGTGCAAAGCCGTTTTGCCACACAAATCCATTCATGTACTCAGCAACGGGCGTCTGCTCCAAGACCTGGGTTGGATCGTAGCGCTGTCTGCCATTGGGCACCCTCGGTTGAGCTGGGGGATCCCGTTGTATGCCGACAATGCCGCAGACCATGATCATGTGGTACAGGCGCCTGGCGCGTTCAGCGAAACCCTGCAAGGTCTTTATAACCTGGCACGCGCCCACCAGGTCATCGAGATACGCGTGGTCCTCAATCGCCTGACCACTCCACGCTTGCCAGAGCTCGCCCACTACGTGTTTAGGAACCTCCCCTTCGTGCAGCATGTTGCGCTTATGGGTATCGAAAGTACCGGCTTGGCTAGAAAACACTACGAAGAGCTGTGGATTGACCCGCTGGACTTTCAGGAGTCGTTGAGCCAGGCCGTGTATTTCCTGTTCAACCGCGCAGTGCCGGTTTCGATCTACAACTTGCCCCTGTGCCTGATCCCGGCTCACCTCTCGCGTTTCAGCCGCCAGAGCATCTCGGATTGGAAGAACCTGTTCATCGATACTTGCCAGCAATGCGCAGCCGTCAAACATTGCTCCGGCTTCTTCAAATCCCACACCGACCGCTGGCAGAGCCGAGGCGTACAACCTCTATCGACCGAGGCCTTCAGCGCCTATGCAAGGAGTGCACAGTGAAATTGCTCGACCGCTGGAAAGTTCTGATCAGTGGGATCAGCCTGCTGCCAATGGCAGGGACTCCCTTGGCCCAGGCGGGCCATCTGTCGCTCGCCGATACGAACTGGCAACCCACTGACAAGCTACTGCCTCCGGTATTTGCCGATACGCTCAATGCGCCAGACACCGTTAACATCTATGCGGCGCATCGCTCGCACAGTTCACACCGGTCCCACAGTTCGCACAGCTCTCACTACAGCGGCTCGGGTGGCTATAGCGCACCTCGCTATTACAGCCCACCCGTTACCACTACCCGAAGCTACAGCGCGCCGAGTACTTCGAGCAGCGCCTCAAGCAGCAACAGCCTTTATCAGTCGTCAGGAACTCCCCGCGCGACAAGTTCCAGCGCTTCAAAGAGCCGAGCGACCAATGAGCAGAAAAGTAACTTGGTCACCCGTGTGCAGACCGCGCTGATGGTACGCCAGTATTACCAAGGCACCATTGATGGGGTGATGGGCAAAGCGACACGTGGTGCGTTGATGGCCTTTCAAATGGACACTGGGCTCACCGTGAATGGCCGGATGGATACGCCATCGCTGAATGCGTTGGGGATCAAGGTTCCATAACTCGTCTCATGGTAAAACTCACCCCCCTTCAGCAACTAAGGAACTGTTCCATGCAGCGCATCACGCAAGTCGACAACACTCTTTGGGCATTGATCAGCCGCTTGCAAGGAGCGCAACTGCAAACACCGTCGCAAGGTGCCCGTTTTCGTATCGTGGCTGTTGATGCCAATGGCGTTGTGATTCAGACCGGATCGGAAGACTCGCTGTTGACGCTGACTCGGGCAGCTTTCCAGCAAACGTTGGACTACCTCGCCTCTAACAACCATTTCGGGCAAGCACAAGCCGTGAATATTCGCTCCAACCATGCCTACGAAAATGCCGGCCCACTTTGCCAAGCGGCTCGTTACAGAGCAGAAGGCAAACCGGGCCGTACCAACATCACCTACATTCTGCCGATTCTGGAGCAGTGCCAAGCAGTCGGCATCCGGTCCACCACCCCAAACAGCACTTGGCTCCTACCCTGAGCCGAGTTTTTGTTCGAATGCAGATAACAGCCTTAGTCGGTGAGCAGGCTTAAAACTACCGTCTTGGAGTCTGGTTATAGTTTTTTAGTGATCCGGATAGTTTGTAATCTCGAACGTAAACCTTGCACGTTCATGGGGCGCCCTGACTCTTCAGTCAAAAACGCAGGCATGGCCTCGCGAGGCTACTGCTTTTAAGCAACGGCCTCGCGCAGTTTTACAACTCATCCATCCAGTTTCGGTTCTTGTTCTGCTCGGCCAAAAACTCTTCGAGGGTGTAGTCCACGTCTGCTAACGGGCGGATGGCTGGCACTTGTCGCACAGGTTCGAGTTTTATCTCTGGCGTCTCATCACTGCTGGCTGTCTGCGGCATGAGGTTGATACCAAACGGGTTGCTGACAGGTTTTTTGCCCGGTGTGGCTGAGGTAATCGGAATAATCGTCGCTTGATCCTGACGGCGCATGGGCA
>NZ_LLWJ01000046.1:0-42252 GCF_001529285.1 Pseudomonas sp. TAA207
GTGCCGGTTTCGAACTTCGGATCGGAGATCGAACGGGTGTACTTCAAGCCCCACGCGGCCTTTTTAGCCACCGACGGGATCTCGTGGTACATGTTGAAAATTTCGCCCTCATCCATGCCCAGCGACTCAATGCAGTATTGATACGCGTGGGTGTGAATGGCCTCTTCAAAGGCCTGGCGCAAAATATATTGGCGGCATTCCGGGTTGGTGATCAGTCGATAGACGGCCAGTACCAAATTGTTGGCCACCAATGAATCGGCCGTAGAGAAGAACCCCAAATTGCGCATGACGATGCGGCGCTCGTCGTCGGTCAGGCCTTCGGGGTTTTTCCAGAGGGCGATGTCGGCAGTCATGTTGACTTCTTGCGGCATCCAGTGGTTTGCGCAACCGTCCAGGTACTTCTGCCACGCCCAGTCGTACTTGAAAGGTACCAACTGGTTCAGGTCGGCGCGGCAATTGATCATGCGTTTTTCATCCACCGCCACCCGTGCCGAAGCGCCCTCCAGCTCTGCCATGCCCTCAGCAATGTCCAGCGAATTCAGGGCCGCCTTGGCCCGAATGATGGCCGGTGTGTCACCTGCGGTGACTTGGCGTGCTTTGGCGGCTTCTTGATCGCCAGCGTTGTTGAGTGCGTCCAGTGCAGCCGGTGCGGGCTGCGCGGCACGCAAATCAAGGTCTTCGTTGTCAGAGCTGTCCCAATTCAACATAGGAGTTTCCTTTCGCAGGAGGCGGGTTTGACCAGGGTGTGTGGTCTTGGACGGGCGTAAAAATGTTCGAGCATTAACAAAAACACACCAGGAGTGAGCTGGCCTCGCGAATTTTCGGCGGCGACCTCTCGCGAGTAATCGCGTTCCTGACGGTTGTGTCGATAGCGTAGCTTGTCAGGCTGAAAACACACTATGTGGTGTTAATTTCTCTTTGGTGACACACCATATAGTCGATGGGGAGGGTGGTCAACCCAGAATGCCTGTTCGTGACCACGCCAGTGCAGTGATCAATCTGATAGCCTTTGGCAACTTTTCTTTCGTGCGGACTCGCCATGGACTATTTCGCAGCGCTGAATGCTTTTGTCGAAGCGGCACACGCCAACAACTTTTCCAGGGCCGCCGAAAAACTGTCGATCAAAGCCTCAACGGTGTCGCGTTACATCAAGGATCTGGAGCACGATCTGGGCATCGCCTTGTTCAATCGCTCAACCCGTACCTTGCGCTTGACCGAGGGTGGCGAGACGTTCCTGCACCATGCGGTGCGAGTACTGGATGAACTGGAGCAGGCCAAGCACGCGACGGCGTCGCTCAACCAGCACCCGCGTGGCCTGCTGAAACTCAATCTGCCCCCCGCATTCGCCCGCCATCACGTTCTGCCACTCCTCGGTGAGTTCATGGCGCAGCATCCGGAAGTCCGCCTGGAACTGATGCTGGACGATCAACATGTGAACTTGATCAATGCCGGCGTCGATCTGGCCTTGCGCATTGGTGTCTTGCCCGACTCCACCCTCAAAGCGCGCCAGCTGGCCAGTGAACGCACACTGGTCTGTGTCAGTCAGGCGTTCGCCCGACAACACCCGGCCCCTTCAAATCCGCAGGCGCTTGGCGCGGTGTTGTTGAACGGTAATTTGCCCGACGATGTTTTCTTTGTGCCTGCTGACGGTTTTATTCACCCCGTGCAGCGGGTGCAAGTGGCAGGCGGGCTGCGCATCAACGACCTGGAGGCGCAATTGCTGGCGGTTGAGCAGGGCTTGGGGGCGGCCTGTTTACCGGACTGGCTGGTAGCGCACAAGCTGGCCTCGGGCGCTTTGGTGCGTTGGTTGCCTGAATGGCAGGTGCAAGCGACGCAGGTGCCTGCGTCGCTGTGGTTGGTGTACCCACCCAAACGCACGGTGTCGTCGAAGGTGCGTTGTTTCATCGACTTTATGGTCGAGCGTGTCGGCAGCCCCGCGTATTGGCAGTCTTGAGGGGTTAGCTGAAGCGGATATCCAGCGCCCGCAGATACGTTTGCAAACCTGCGTCCTGGATCGGGATCAAAAACGCTTCGCTCTGCGACTCATTGAAGTGCGCATGCCAATAACCCGGCGGCGTGACAAACGCCAGCCCCGGCGCCCAGTCGACTCGCGTCGGATTACGGATCTGGCCGTTTTCATCGATGTCCGTGCCTACCAGCGTGTAGCAACCCGCAGGGCAGTCAATGATGAAGTCCAGCGCAATGGATTGATGGCGGTGTGGTTTTTGCACCGAACCTGCGGGCAAAATCCCGTACATCGCCCATAACACGTGAGTCACCGTGCGGGTTTGAGGAAAATGCCGATTGCCCAGCAAGATACTGATACGGCTGCGATCCTGCGCTCGCGGGTCATCCGCGGCTTCGCGCAGCTTGGCATTGGCCGTGTGAGCGGGATACAGCGTGGCGCTGAACTGTTGTTGTGCAGGAACCACCCCCAAGTAGCGCAGCAGCGGCTCGTCATGTACGTAATAGAACCGCGCCTCTTCACTGGCGCTCAGCTGAACCGCTTCTATTCCGGGCATGGCGATAAAACAGCCTTTCTCCCATTCAAAACGCGTGCTGCCCTGCACCAATTGCCCACGCCCGGCGATCACATACACCACCTGAGAGGTCGTGACAGGCGCCAGCGTCAGGCTGTCACCGGCATTCAGACGAATGAAGTTCGCCAGCAACCCCGGCCCGGTTGCGGGCCCCGGACATCCCAGTGCCTCGCTCAAGTCCAGCGGGACCACGCGACTTGGGCCTGTGTCATACAGCGATGAAGGGAAATTTTGATAAGGAATACGGGAAATCAACCCGGCACTGATCGGGTTGGCGGCTTTGCTGTACTCAAAGTATTGCGCGTCGTGTTCGGCATCCAGCACATCAAGGTGTTGCAATGGGGCATTCAGGCTACTCATGGAAACCTCTTCTTATAAGTCGCATCACGGCTGCACGGAGTAGCCACTATAAGAGGCGTTCACGCCCGGATTAAAGCCTCAAACGGAACAGCAGTTGTGCCGAAAGAGGTGTCCAGGACAACGCTTTACCCCCCGACAGGCGTTAGGGGGGTAAGTGGTTAAACGTGGACAGTTACCCTGGCTTGTAGGCTGAAACAATCGACATGTGGCCGCTGGTTTTCAATGTCTTGATGCAGACAAAACCGGCGTCAATTAGGAGTTGCTCCAGCTCTTGCGCTGAAAACTGTTGGCCTTGGGTGGCGCTTAACATCATCAAGCTGTAGGCAATCGCCGCAAGGTTATCTTTAGCGTCGTTGTATAAAACTTCGTGGAGAAGGATGCGGCCGTTATTGGGCAGTGCATCAAAGCTTTTTCCAATAAGAAACGCTGCTTTTTCAGGCGGCCAGTCATGCAGTACGTTCGAGTAAAAGTGCACGTCCGCAGGCGGAAAAGGGTCATGCCACATATCACCGCTGTGTGTGGTAATGCGCTCTGTGAGTTGATGCTCACTTACGTAGTGTTCACACACCTTACAGATAGCGGCGTAATCGAAAACCACTGCTCGCAAATGAGGCCATTGCGCAAGTGCGCCAATCGCATGCGCCCCGGACCCGCCGCCAATATCGAGTAAAAGCGTGTCAGCTTGCAGGTCTATACAGCGTGGCCAGAAACAGGCTTGAGCCATGCTCAAGCTGTGCATGGCATGAGTGAATTTGATGCCTTGTTGTTGGTTTTTTTGGTTCGCATCGAAGATATCGAGTACATCCTTTTGGAATTGCGGTGTATTGGTCACTACTGCTTTTTCAAGGTGCTCGAATGCAAACAGATGTGCGTTATCGATCATCAAGTTCCAAAAGTCACCGAAATAATAGGGACTGGTCTTGACTAAATACTCTTTGCCGGTCGCAGAAAGGGCGTATGACGATGCGTGACGGTGTATGAAGCCAAACGCAGTACTCACATTAAGCAGCGTATTCATTGCCCGTGGCGCAAGCCCAAGATGGCTGCTTAATGAGGTGACACTCCATTCGCCCGGTTGATTGAGTGTTTCAAACAGGCCCAATTTGTGTGCGATTAAAACGGCGGGATAGGTAAATAAATTCAGGGTGATATCAAAAACGTGGGTGTCTTGAGTCTCTGGGGGCGTTAAGCGCATGTGTTCACCTGCGAAATGATGTCAGCGCTTTAGGAGGGAAGAGGCGGTAAGGCTGGGTTTGAGCGCTGCAACGCAAAAGTCTAGTTCAGGCGTGCGCGCGCACCCGTTTAAACGTGAGGGTGTCAAGGCTCACCCCTAGCGCGAAGCCATCAGGCTTTTGGTTCCTCCTCGGGCGTCAGGTCAGCCGCTGGCAACCCTCAAACGCAAAAGCCCCGGCGCGTGAACACCGGGGCTTTTGGGGTGGGGCGGCTGACGCTTAGAACGTGTATTTGGTGGTCAGCATCAGGCTGCGTGGCTCACCGTAGTACGTGGTGTTGAAGTTGCCCAGGCCGGACAGGTATTTCTTGTCGAATACGTTGTTGGCGTTGAGGTTGAACGTCAGGTGTTCGTTGTACTCGTAACGGGTCATCAGGTTAACCAGCGCGTAGCTGTGCTGTTCGATGATGTCGTAGTCTTCTTTGGCATCGTTGTAGATCTGGCCGTAGAACGGGCTTTGCCAGTTCACGCCACCGCCAACAGTCACTTTGTTCAACACACCGGGCAAGCGATAGGTGGTGAACAGTCGCGCCACGTTTTCAGGCTTGGTGGTTTGCAATGGATAGCCATACACGCGCTTGCCATCTTCCGAGCGGGTTTGAGCATAGGTGTAACCGGCGATCAGGTTCCAGTCCGGCATGATTTCGCCGGTCAGCTCCAGTTCAACGCCCTTGGTGGTGGCACCGTCCAGAGACTCATAAATACCTTCGTTAGTGATCGGGTTGGTGCCCACGTTGATGGGGACCTTTTTCTGCTCGGTTCGGAACGCCGCGATACTGGCGTTCAGGCGACCATCGAAGTACTCGCTTTTCAAACCGATTTCGTAACTGTTGCCTTCAGTCGGCGCCAAGGTGGTGCCTGAAGCGCTTCTGTCCGTGACCGGTTTGTAAATGGAGGTGTAGCTGGCATAGACCGAGTAAGTGTCGTTGATGTCATACACGGCACCGGCGTAAGGCGTCACACGGCCGTGTTGCTTG
Organism: Pseudomonas sp. TAA207; assembly: GCF_001529285.1. Taxonomy (NCBI): domain Bacteria; kingdom Pseudomonadati; phylum Pseudomonadota; class Gammaproteobacteria; order Pseudomonadales; family Pseudomonadaceae; genus Pseudomonas; species Pseudomonas sp. TAA207. The sequence goes on from NZ_LLWJ01000046.1 coordinate 5,109, forward strand.
GACGTGGTTTTGTTGTCTTCGAAGTTCGGTGGTGCTTGTACGTAGTATTTGTAAGTACTGTTGTATTGGAAGTCGCTCACACGACTGCCCAGGATCAACGACAAATCGTCGGTAGGCTTGAAGCGTGCCGCTATGTAAGCGCTGTTCTGGTTTTGATTGGTCTCGTACTTGCCGTTTTTCGGAAAGTCAGGCTCCGGGTATTTGCCCTTCCAGTCAAAAATGCTGCCCGGTACTTTGGTGGACTGGCTGCCGTCAAACGTGGCACCTGTTTGTCTGGATTCCTGAGAGGTGTAGCCCACCACCAATTCATGCTCACGACCGAACAGGCTGAAAGGGCCGGTTGCGTTGAGATCGAAGGTGTTTTGAACGCGATGGCCTTCCCATTTACCCCAGTAGAAGAACATGCCATCGCCGGTCACCGGGTCAGGCTTGTCGCCACTGGCAGAGCCTAGCTGTGTGTCGTGATCGTTGACCTGCTGGTTGATCGTGCCTTTGATTTTCCAGTCGTTGGCAAAGCGGTGCTCAAGGGACGCGAAAGTGGTGCGTGCTTGTACGTCACGGCGACTCCAGTCGGTGGCCGGGTTGAACGAGCGGCTGAAATCGGTCTTGGTGTAGTTGGAGAAATAGTACGGGTTACCGGTCCAGGATGAGCCGCGCGGCTTGATGTCCTGGTAATCCATGCCAAAGGTGAACAGGGTGTCCGGGGTGATGTCGGCTTCAATAATCCCGTAGAACACTTGGTTCTTTTTTGAGTAGCGGTCGCGGTAGGAGTCGGCATCCTGAAACGCCGTCACAAAACGCCCACGCACACTGCCGTCGTCATTCAGAGGGCCAGAAATATCACCTTCGGTCCGGTAGTCGTCCCACGAACCGGCACTGGCGGTAATCGAAGCCTTGAATTCGCGGGTCGGTTTTTTGCGGATCAGGTTAACGGTCGCGGAGGGATCGCCGGAACCGGACAACAGGCCCGTTGCGCCCTTGACGATGTCTACGCGGTCGTACAACGCCATGTCGACCTTGGTCGCGCCTTCGTCGAATACCCCGTCGTATAACGAGTTGACGCCGTCGTACTGGAAGTTGGTGATGGCGTAACCGCGTGCCGAATACTCCATGCGGTCACTGTCGTACGCCTGGGTGCTGATCCCCGGCGCGTTACGCAACACATCACCAATACTTTGCGCGCCTTGGTCGTCCATGTTCTGACGGGTGATCACGGTCACGGTTTGCGGCGTTTCACGAATCGACAGCGGCAGCTTGGTCGAACTGCTGGTGGCGCCGGTGGTGTAGGAACCGGTGTCTTCGGTCGTCAGCGAGTTGCCCAGACCTTGGCCGGAAATGGTGGTTGCACCCAGCTCCAGACCTTTGCCTTGCGGGGCGTTGAGGATCACGGTATCGCCATTGAGCTGGTAGGAAATGCCGCTGCCTTGCAGCAGGGTTTCCAGGGCTTTAACGGGTTCCAGTGAACCGGACACGGAATGCGACTTGATCCCTTGAACTTGATCGGCGCTGTACAGGATCTGCAAGTTGGCTTGCTTGCCCAGCTCATTTAGCGCGTTGGCCAGCGACTGCGCCGGGATGTTCAAGGCTACCGGGGCTGCCTGAGCAACCGATGAACCCAGCAGCACCGAAGCTACAAAAGCACTGGACAACAGCGTGCGGCGAACGGTCTGGCGCTGGGTAGCGATCGAAAGCGGGGTCCGTCTCAAGTTTGGTCGTTGCATTGCGTGCCGAGGCTCCGAAGGAGGGGGAATTATTGTTTGTTAATGGGAATAGTTATTAGACGCAGCGCGATTAAGAAACCGGAAAGAAGTTCCTCATTTAGTTGGAATTTATTTTTCTGAGTAAGAAATCACTGTAGGAGCGAGCAAGCTCACTCCTACATGACGGGGATCAGGCAGGTTCCAGCGCGGTGCTGACCTTGCCGCTGTCCATGCGCACCAGTTGGTCTGCCACATCGAAGTAACGGTCGTCGTGGGAGATGACGATGATGGTTTTGCCCAGGCGCTTGAGGTCCGGCAACAGTTCGGTGTAGAAAATGCGGCGGAAGGTCGGGTCTTGATCGGCCGCCCATTCGTCAAACACCAGAACCGGGCGTTCTTCGAGCCACGCGTTGACCAGCGCCAGACGTTTGCGTTGGCCGGTCGACAGGTCGGTGGTGCTGAACTGACCGTCGTTGATGCTGACCTTGTGCGAAATCTCCAGACGCTTGAGGTACAGCTCGGCGTCCTGCGGGATTTTCATGTCACCCTGCACCACGTCGTCGAACAGGTAGTAGTCGGCAAAGATGGTGGTGAACAGCTGGCGGTAGTCGTCGCGGGTTTGAGCGCTGACGGCCTGGCCATTGAGGCGGATCTCGCCCTGTTGCGGTGCGTACAGGCCCAACAGCAACTTGATCAGGGTGGTTTTGCCACAGCCGTTTTCGCCGACGATAAACACGATATCGCCTTGATTGATTTTCAGGTTCACCGGTCCCAGGCGGAAGGGCGCGCTGCCCTCTACCGCCGGGAAGCTGTAGTTCACGTCCACCAGTTCGAGGCTGTTAACGGTTTTGTCTTGCGCGCCATCTTCGCTCAACAGCAGATGTGGCTCTGGCGAGTTGAATTGCTCGGAGAGGTCGGCAATGCGGCGGAAGGCAATTTGCGCGCGGCTGATGATCGGCAGGGTGCTGATCAAGTGCTCAAGCGGACCTTTCATGTACAACAGCACCAGCACAAACCCGCTTATTACGCCAGGGTTGGCGCTTGGCCACAGCGATTGCATGGCCAGCGCCAGGCCGATGACCACGAAAAACAGCATCGACCCCAGGCTTTTGGCGATAACGAAGGTGTTGATCGAGCGCACCTGAATGTCACAGATTTTTTGTGCGGTGCGCGCGATGCCTGACACAAACATGCGCTGGCGACGCGGGCGGTGAATGCGCAATTCCTTGGCGCCTTCGGCAATCGCGTTGTAATGCTTTTGCAGCTCATCTTCTGCTTCGCGGGCCTGGGTAAAACCGTTCAGGCCGTAGCCGCGCGCGATGTACTGAATCACCGTGCCGATCACAATGGCCACCAGCATCATCAAAAACATCGGCCACGAGAGCATGGCCAGATAGCCCATGCAGCCCAGCGTCACCGTCAGGGAAATCGCCAGCGGGGCAAAGGCAAACGCAAAATCGCTGATGGTGTCGACGTCGTGGGTCAGCACCGGGATCAGTCGGTGGCTGCGGTAGCGTTCGATTTGCGAAATGGGCGCCGAGAGCACTTTTTCGCCCAGCTCTTTGCGCAATTTGGCAATGATGTGCTGGCCTACATAGTTGCTGCCAATGTCTGAGCAAATGGTGCTGATCAGCGCCAATACGCACAGCCCGGCGAACAGGGCGACTACATGGTTGGTGAGGCCGCTTTCGCTGTGCAACGCATTATTGATGGTTGCCAGCAGCACCGTCACGCTCAAGCCGCCGACCATGCCCAACAGGACGGACAGGCTGACAATGAGCCGGAACGGCTTGAGCAGTTGGAACAGTTCTCGAAGAACCCCGGGGTTGTGTCGGGGCGTGGCGGGCTGGCTCATAAACAAGAGTTCCTTGAATCAAGGTAAGGGCAGTCTCTTGAGAACGAGCGATTGGGGTGGGGATTTAGTGTGAGGCGGCCCAGGTCTACATCCCTTGGGCTGCGATCTTTTTTATCAACATAAAAGCTCGCAGCCTTCGCCAGCGCCTACACAGCGGAGTTAAAGTTCGCGCTGCACGCGAAAGCCCACCCAGTCGCCACGGGTTTGCGGGTAAATATCGTTGCGGTTGCCGGAGCGGGAGAATACCGGCGCTTCGCCCCAGTCGTTGCCGCGGATCTGGCGCAGTTCGCAGGTGCTGCCGCTCACCCAGGCACTGCCATCAGTCGGCGCGCCGACGTAGTCATGGTGCTTGCAGTCTTCCAGCCATTCGTAAACGTTACCGTGCATGTCATACACCCCAAACGCATTGGCCGGGTAGCTGCCTACGGGCGAGGTATAGCTGTAACCATCGGTAGGGCCGTAGGTGTTGGCATGTTTGGCGATGCTGTATTCCTTGCCTTCGTCCATCGGGAACGGGAACGGACCGGTCGAGCCTGCGCGCGCTGCGTATTCGCGGGTGGCTTCGCTGACCATGCGATAAGGCTTACCGGTTTTTTTCGCAATCCAGCTGACGTAGTTTTTGACGTCGTCGAAGTTCATGCACACAGCCGGCTGGCGCGGGCCTTGCGGGTAGCGCGGTTTGCTGGCAATGCACTCGCGTCCCGGGCGGTCATCGCCATCAGCAATCTTGACCCCGGTTTCCTTGATATAGGCGTCAAACTCGGCAGCAGTGACCTGGAAGCGGCTGATGGCCAGCGGCTTGCTGAAGGTCACTTTATGCAGCGGACCTTCATCGGGTTCACGCCCGACTTCATCCTCTGGCGTGCCCATCATGAAGCTGCCCGTCGGCAGGACGACCATTTCAGGGCAGTCTTTACAGTCTTTGAACACCGTGCCCGGCTTGGCAGGTTCGGCTGCCTGAGCCAGTGCAGGCACCAGGCTGGCAAGCAATGTGGCCAGCGATAAACGGTAAAGCGGTTTCAACGTAAGCATGGTCGGCAAGTTCACTTATAGAGTTGACGTGGGTTTGGCAGCTTTTTGCACGGTGTCCCACACGCGCAGGAAATTGCCACCCCACAATTTGGCGATATCAGCCTCCGAGTAGCCGCGTTGCAGCAGTTCGGCGGTGACGTTGCGGGTTTCGCTCACATCCTTCCAGCCGTCTAGCCCGCCGCCGTCATTGAAGTCAGAGCTGATGCCTACGTGGTCGATGCCGATTTTTTTCACCGCGTAATCAATGGCGTCGCCGTAATCCTTGAGCGTGGCTTTGGGTTCTTCTTCGATGATGCCGTACAGACCGGCCGCGTACTGGCCAAAGCGTTGCTCGGGCCATACGGTGATAATTGCGTCGCCCGGCATCAGGGCCATTTCCAGGCTGTGCAACGGCGGCAAGTCAAACTGGCTGCGCAGGGTGTTGAGTTTGTCCCGGCTGGCAGTGCTCAACGGGCGCAAGTAGGTCGCAAAACCCACAATCTGCACCACGCCGCCACTGTCTTTGATCAGTTGCATTTCTTTGTCGCTGAGGTTGCGCGGGATGTCCACCAGCGCCCGTGGGGCTGAGTGCGACGCGACCATCGGGGTGCGGCTCAGTTGGCTGACTTGCTCCAGTGCCTGGGTCGACATCTGTGACACGTCAATGATCACGCCCAGATCGTTCAGGCGTTGCACGGCTTGCTTGCCCGTATCGGACAGGCCGCCGAGGGCATCCGGGGTGTCGTTGAAAAAGGGCAGGGGGCGCGATGAGTCGGCCCAGTCGTTGTTGCCGACATAACTGAAGCCGAACATGCGCATGCCGCGCGCCGCCCATTTATCCAGTTGGCTGAGGTCGTTACCCAGCGGGTAAGCGTTGAGCATGCTGATAAACACCGCGAACTTGCCTTCGCCATGCAAGCGACGCAAATCATCCGGGGTATAGGCGATGCCGACCTGATTGGGAAAGTCGCGCACCATGCCCGTGATGATCTGATAGCGCGCTTCTTGCTCGTTGCGCGCCGCCTCGACAAACCCTGCGGTGGGGCGGTGCGGTGCGTTGGGTCCGTTCCAGATTTCCGGCCAGCCGAAAACCGTCAGTGCTGCACCGGACAGCCGTCCCTTGGCGGCCTTGGCCAGGTCGAATTGGCCAGGGCCGTCCTTGTCGGCTTCATTGCCCGCAGTGCCGAACTCCAGCGGCACCGTGATGTGGCTGTCAAAAGACAGCACGCGGTCCTGTAGCTCGTCGGCTTGCTTGATGATCTTGAGCGGGTAGCCCGGGTTACCGTTGTAAAACGTGTCCCACACCAGAAAACCACCGCCGATGGCTGCGGCCAGAGCCAATGGGATACCGATTAACAGGGCTTTTTTTGAACGTGATTGAGTCATTGCCATCTCAGTAGAAATCCGCCGTCAAGGGGCCGGCGCACGGCCTTTGCTATCTGGAGAGAACGATGGGCAAGACAAATAATTTAGCGTCACGCAGGCCCGTCACCCCGCAGACGCCACTTGTGTATGAATCAGATGACATCGCTGTGGCTGAATTCCTCGGCCAGAAAGTCAATCAGCGTACGTACCGACGGCAGTAGCCCCCGGCGAGAAGGGAAGACCGCGTGCACGATCCCGCTTTTGGGTGCCCATTGCGGCAACACGTTGATTAACTGCCCGCTGGCGATGTGATCGCGGACCACCACATTGGGGACATGCACCACGCCGAGGCCGGCCACAGCGGCCTGGCACAGTGCCGGCAGGTCATCGGTAATGAGTTTGGGGGTGTGCGAGATGAGTGCGGTGGCTCCGTCGGGTCCGAACAGCTCCCAGGCATAGTCGCGCTGGGCCGACCCCCAATACAAACTGGGCAGGCCACTCAAGTCGGCGGGCGTGGGCGGCGTTGAAAAACGCGGCAGGAACGTAGGGCTGGCGACCAGACTTTGAACGCTGTTGCCCAGCACTTTCATCACCAGATCGCTGTCTTCCAACGGCGGAAAACGCACCCGGATAGCCATGTCGAAGCCTTCTTCAATCACGTCTACCCGGCGATTGGTGCTTTCAACATGCAATTGCACCAAGGGGTAAGTGAGCATGTAGCGCGCCAGCATGGCACTGACCCACGAGTTGAGCAGCGAGGTGGGGCAACTGAGACGCACAATGCCCTGCGGTTCTGAGCGATTTCGTTCAATGACTTCCGCCGCTGCCTGCGCCTCAATGCACATGGCCCGACACCGCTGGTAGTACTCCTGTCCGATTTCAGTCAGGGAGCAGTGGCGGCTACTACGCTGTATCAACCGCACGCCAAGGCGCTCTTCGAGTTGGGCAATACGCCGGCTGAGTTTGGACTTGGGCATGTCCAGCGCCCGGCCCGCTGCAGCGAAGCCACGATGCTCGACCACCTGGGTGAAGTAATAGAGGGTGTTGAGGTCTTCCATCATCGTTCTCCAAATAGAACGCAACGGTTCAAAAACGCAGTCTAGTCGACAAAACAGATCAAACCTATTCTGTTGCCATGAATTACAGGAGGTGCAAGATGAAAAAAATTCTTGGCGTTTACACCGCTCCACGTCCCCATTGGGTGGGTGATGGCTTTCCGGTTCGCACGCTGTTTTCCTACGACAGCATGGGGAAACACGTCAGCCCGTTCTTGTTGCTTGATTACGCAGGGCCAGCCGAATTTACACCGACCACTGAGCGTCGTGGTGTAGGCCAGCACCCGCACCGCGGTTTTGAAACGGTGACCATTGTCTATAAAGGCGAAGTGGAACATCGCGACTCCACGGGCAATGGCGGCGTGATCGGGCCGGGGGATGTGCAGTGGATGACTGCGGCATCAGGGATTTTGCATGAGGAGTTCCACTCCGAGGCTTTTGCCCGCAGTGGCGGCACCCTGGAGATGGTCCAACTGTGGGTCAACCTGCCCGCCAAAGACAAAATGGCCGAGCCGGGTTACCAGAGCATTGTGGATCGGGACATTCCTGAGGTGGCGCTCAAAGACAATGCCGGGCGTTTACGCCTGATTGCCGGTGAATTTGACGGTCATCGCGGCCCGGCACGCACGTTTACTGACATCGACGTGTGGGACATCCGTTTGAACGCGGGCAAGTCGACTACGCTCGACGTGCATCAGGGTCGCAACACCGCCTTGGTGGTGCTGCACGGTGCGGTTGAGGTCAATGGCAAGGAGGTGGTGCGCGAAGGACAGCTGGCGTTGTTCGAGCGTGACGGTCAACAGGTGCGGCTCGAAGCCAATAACGATGCGGTGCTGCTGATCCTCAGCGGTGAACCCATCGACGAGCCGATTGTGGGTCACGGTCCGTTTGTAATGAACACCGACGCTGAAATCCATCAGGCGTTTGTGGATTTTCAGTCGGGTCGTTTTGGCCGCATGCCGGCCTGACGCATCCGCTGCGCCACGTTAACCCGTACACCCGGGCCTTGAACGGTCATGGCCCGGGCTTATCGTTTCATCCCAAGAGAGGAACATCCTGTGACAACTTCTTACAAGCGCTTGGACAAGGACAATGCCGCCGTTTTGTTGGTGGATCATCAGGCCGGTTTGCTGTCGTTGGTGAGGGACATCGAACCGGACAAGTTCAAAAATAACGTGCTGGCACTGGCCGATCTGGCCAAATACTTCAACTTGCCGACCATTTTGACCACCAGTTTTGAAACAGGCCCCAATGGCCCGTTGGTGCCGGAATTGAAAGCGCTGTTCCCGGATGCGCCCTACATTGCGCGCCCTGGGCAGATTAATGCATGGGACAACGAAGATTTCGTCAAGGCGGTCAAGGCTACCGGCAAGAAACAACTGATTATTGCCGGCGTGGTGACTGAAGTTTGCGTGGCTTTTCCGGCGCTATCTGCCTTGGCAGAGGGCTATGAAGTGTTTGTCGTGACCGATGCATCGGGCACGTTCAACGAAATCACCCGTCACTCAGCCTGGGATCGCATGTCGGCCTCCGGGGCGCAGCTAATGACCTGGTTTGGTCTGGCCTGTGAGCTGCATCGCGATTGGCGCAACGACGTTGAAGGTTTGGGGGCGCTGTTTTCCAACCACATCCCGGACTATCGCAACCTGATCACCAGTTACACCACCCTGACAGCGGGTAAATAAGCTGACAGGCAACTGGCGTTTTTCGCGTCAGTTGCCTGCATCTTTAACCCGAGTTCCGCGCTTAATATCCTGCTCAATGCGTTCAAGCAAATACCCATAGAAGGGGTTTGAAGTGACGCGCATCAGTGTGTCCATCGGCACCATTAATACGCCGCGCTCACCGCGTGCCGCGAGTGTGCCCAGGTGTACGCCAAAATCTTCGTCTTTGTCCGGTTGCTGACCATAAAGCGCATCGCTTTGTGGGAAGGGCAGCGCGACATGTGACAGCGAATAAATGTCTTTCGGGTAGTCCAGCCCTAAGGGAATTTGTGTGGCTATTTCAGACCGCGCCGGTGTGTTACGTACGACCATTTCGCTGCTTTCAGCGGACAGGTTGGTGACCAGGCTGGTTTGATAATTACGCGGTGGCGGTGGCAGCATCTGCTCGATTGAAGCGCTGGCGGCGGGGGTCAATAAACCACCGAAGTCGCGGCTGCGGTTAATGTCGAACAGCACCAGCTCGCTGCCATTGTCAGGCAATAAACGGAACAAGCCGTTGACCACAGCGGGTGTGCTGACCGTGTGGTCCATGAGTGATTGAAAGGCAAGAATCGGCGGTACGTCGCGCAGGGCATCTTGCTTTGACAGTAGCAACAGCTGGCTTTGCAACGCGTCAGTCAAAAGCCACGATTGGCGAGCACCGTTGACAGGAAATGAGTTGTATTTGAACGGATTGAACTCCGGCAAACGGCCTAGCCAGGCGGCTTTACTGAACGCCGGCAGCACCGCAGGCAGTCCGGCCAGCCCGGCATAGCGGGCGAAACTGTTGACCCCGATCATGGGCGAGATGAGGATCAGTTGGTCGGCCCGCGCCAGTTGCGGATCGCTCAGGCTGTCGAGGGCATATTTCACCGCCAAAGCGCCGCCGTTGGAAAACCCCACGAGGTGCAAAGGCGCAGGTGCGGGCACTTGTTGGCGGGCTTCGCGCACCGCCAGGCGAGTGGCGGCCATCCAGTCTGGCCAGTCAGCGTCGGTCAGGCCCGCGGGGACGGTGCCGTGACCGGGCATGCGAATACCGATGGCCACAAAACCCGATTCGCAATAGCGACGGGCGATGTGCCTGAGGCTGTAGGGCGAGTCGGTAAGGCCGTGCAACAGCACCACCACACCTTTGGCCACACCCTCGGGTTCGAGCACGTAGGAACGGTTCCAGTCTTGAGTGAAGCGGGCAGGATAGACGCGGCTCTGTGGCTGATAGCGGTTGATGGCCGGGGTGTCTTCTACGGCGAGTTTGTCGCTGACCTCGCGACGTACTTCGTCAAATACTCGCTGCTCCGCCGCCTGCCATTGCACCCAGTCGGCCTTGTCGATCTGCTGTGCACTGAGTTCGTGAGGCACCACGGTGTGCCAGAGCTCCAGCTGCGGCCCAAGCTCAGTGTCATAGACACGCCAGGCGAGTAGCGTCACGGCCGCCACGCCAGCGATCAGGGCACTGCGTTTTAACCAGAATTTAAGCGGCGCAAGCATCGTGGCAAAAACTCCGGCAATGAAGGAGGCGAGCAGGTTCGGGTAAAGCAGGCGTTTCGTCAAATCCGTTCTAGGCTTGTGCCCGGGCGCGAGGGACGCTCCCGCAGTATGGCTGGCTACTCACATGGAGACGTGAACATGGACAACTATTATCAGGAAGTGGATTACATGCTGACCGCCGATCCGGCGACCTTGGCGTTGGACCGCTTTGACGTCAGTCATCCAGGGTTGGTGCAAAACGACACCCTGGGTCCTTTTTTGGCACGCATGCGCCGCGAAGCCCCGGTGCATTACTGTGCGCACAGCCCTTACGGCGCTTACTGGTCCGTCACCAAATTCAAGGACATAGCTGCTGTCAGCACCAACCACGCGGTGTTTTCTTCGGACGCGGCCTTGGGCGGGGTCACCCTGCACGATCAACCCAAGGACTTTCACCTGCCGATGTTTATCTCGATGGACCCGCCTCTGCATACCCAGCGGCGCAAGGTCATCAGCCCGTTCACCACGCCTGAAAACCTGGCGAAGCTGGCGGGCACTATCCGCTGTGTGGCCGCACGCATTCTGGACGACTTGCCGCGCAACGAAACCTTCGATTGGGTCGAGCATGTGTCCATCGAGCTGACGATCCATATGCTGGCGGTGTTGTTTGACGTGCCTCAGGCCGACCGGCACAAGTTGATGCGCTGGTCGCAAGTGGCCACTTCGATCCCAGGTTCAGGTGTGGTGAAGAACAAGGCGCAACTGCGCACAGAACTGCTGGAGTGCCTGAGTTACTTCACTGACTTGTGGAATGAACGGGTTAACTGTGAGCCGCGCAATGACCTGATTTCGATGATGGCCCATGCCGATGTGATGCGTGAGATGCAGCCCATGGAGTACCTGGCGCATGTGCTGCTGTTGATCGTGGGCGGTAATGACACCACCCGTAACTCGATCACGGGCGGGGTGATGTTCTTGCACCAAAACCCCGAGCAGCAGCGCAAACTGCACGCCAATCCGGCACTGGTCGAGGGCATGGTGCCTGAAATCATTCGTTATCAAACTCCCGCCACGCACATGCGTCGCACGGCCTTGCAGGACATTGAGCTGGGGGGCAAGTTGATCCGCAAGGGTGATCGCGTGGTGATGTGGTACTTGTCCGGCAACCGTGACGAAGAGGTGTTTGAGCAACCCGAAGCGTTCATCATCGACCGGCCCAATGCGCGTCGGCACCTGTCGTTTGGGCAAGGCATTCACTACTGTGTGGGCAACCGGGTGGCCGAGATGCAGCTGAAAATCCTGTGGGAAGAAATCCTCAAACGTTTTCCGGCCATTGAAGTGATTGAACCGCCGCGGCGGATCTTCTCCAGCATGTTGCGTGGTTTTGACCGCATGCAGGTGCGCATCCCCGGTTGAAACACGGGTAGCACCGTGCTCTGGCGGCGTAGCAGTTGCCGAATTCTCGTGAAACGTGGATTTTCGACGACGTTGTCGCCAGACGCAGCCTGCGCAAGCTACGGGGAGGTTATTGACGTGCACGTGTAGTCGCTGCCGAAGGCTGCGTCCGATTGCGTAGCGATCGCAAAACCGAAGGGCACGATTTAGCAGGTGGACTAAATACGCAGGTTCAACGCCAGCTTCGCCGCCGGACGGGGTTGAGAGGTTGTTGACGTGCACATGTAGTCGCTGCCGAAGGCTGCGTTCGATTGCGTAGCGATCGCAAAACCGGAGGGCACGGTTAAGCAGGCGGACTGACTACGCAGGTTCAACGCCAGCTTCGCCGCCGGACGGGGTTGAAAGGTTGTTGACGTGCACGTGTAGTCGCTGCCGAAGGCTGCGTTCGATTGCGTAGCGATCGCAAAACCGGAGGGCACGGTTAAGCAGGCGGACTAAATACGCAGGTTCAACGCCAGCTTCGCCGCCGGACGGGGTTGAGAGGTTGTTGACGTGCACGTGTAGTCGCTGCCGAAGGCTGCGTTCGATTGCGTAGCGATCGCAAAACCGGAGGGCACGGTTAAGCAGGCGGACTAAATACGCAGGTTCAACGCCAGCTTCGCCGCCGGACGGGGTTGAGAGGTTGTTGACGTGCACGTGTAGTCGCTGCCGAAGGCTGCGTCCGATTGCGTAGCGATCGCAAAACCGGAGGGCACGATTTAGCAGGTGGGCTGAATATGCGGGTTCAACGACGGCTTCGCCGCCGGACGCAGCCTGCGCCGGCGGCTACGGGGTGGCGGGGATGCGTAGCAAGACACAGCGTTACACCCGTTCGAAAATCACGGCAATCCCCTGGCCGCCTCCGATGCACAGGGTGGCGAGCGCGTAACGGCCTTGAATGCGCTGCAACTCGTGTAGGGCTTTGGTCGCAATAATCGCGCCGGTTGCACCCACCGGATGGCCCAAGGCTATCCCCGAGCCGTTGGGGTTGACCTTGGCCGGGTCCATGTCCAGTTCCTGCATCACGGCGCACGCTTGCGCTGCGAAGGCGATGTTGGTTTCGATCACGTCCATGTCGCCGATGTGCAGCCCGGCACGCTGGAGTGCAAGACGGGTGGCAGGGATTGGCCCCAGTCCCATCAATTCAGGCTCGACGCCTGCATGGGCATAAGCCACTAATCGAGCCATCGGTTTCAGGTTGCCCGCCAGCACGGCGTCAGCACTGGCCAGTACCAGCGCGGCAGCGCCATCGTTCAGCCCTGATGCGTTGCCTGCGGTCACGGTGCCGTCTTTTTTGAACGCAGGTTTCATGCCCGCCAGTTGTTCAAGGGACGTTGCACGCGGGTGTTCATCGGTGCTGAACAACGCAGTGCCTTTACGTGTCTGAACCTCGACCGGGGTTATTTGCCGCTCAAAGTAGCCGTGTGCGATCGCGTGGGCGGCACGCTGCTGGTCGGTAAGGGCCAGCCTGTCCTGTGTCTCGCGGCTGATGCTATTGCGCTCGGCGATGTTCTCGGCGGTGATGCCCATGTGAATGCCATGAAAAGGGTCGTGCAGCACACCGAGCAGGTAGTCCTGCACCTGTGCATGGCCCATGCGCGCGCCCCAGCGGGCCGACGGCAGCATATAGGGGCCACGGCTCATGGACTCGACACCCGCGCCAATGGCGAAGTCGGCATCACCGAGCATCAGGGTGTGGGCCGCCGAGATAATGGCTTGCAAACCCGAGCCGCACAGGCGGTTAACGTTGTAGGCCGGGGTGTGCAGGGGAATGCCGGCGTTGATGGCCGCGACCCGGCCCACATAGGCATCCTGCGGTTCAGTGGGGATCACATTGCCCATCACCACATGCCCGATGCGCTCAGGCTCGACCTGGCTGTTGAGCAACGCCGCCTTGACCGCAGTGGTGGCCAGGTCACACATGGGCACGTCTTTGAGTGCGCCGCCAAAGGTGCCAATGGCGGTGCGCTGGGCACTGAGGATGAAAATGTCAGGGGTAGGCATCACGCGTCCTTGTGGTCGTCTGGTTGGCCGTTGTGCAGTATTCCACAGCGGGCACGCTGGCAGAGTAGTCCGTTTGAGGGTCAATTGGATCAGTGGTAGTGCCAGTGGGTGGTTGTCTGAGTCCGGGTGGCTAAGCTGTTTCGGTGCTGAGAAGTGTTATCCCCTTCGTGTTTTCATTCCCCCATGCAAAGGATAGGCATGCTATGACAAACGTTGCCCGAAACGCGCTGATTGGCGCATGGAAGCTGGTCAGTTTTGTAGAACGTGATACTCACACCGGTATAGAGACTTACCCGATGGGCACACAACCGGAGGGCATCATCATGTACACGCCCGATGGCTATATGTCTGCACAGTTCTGTCCGCCCGGACGACGTGAACTGGCCGGCAATGATCCGTTCACCGCCAGTGAGCGTGAATATAAAAACGCCGCACAAACCTATTTTGCCTACAGCGGGCCGTTCTATCTGGATGAGTCTCGCGGGTTGCTGGAACACGAAATGTTTGTCAGTTTCTTCCCTAATTGGCGCGGGCAACGTCAGGTCCGTACCTGTCGTATCGAGGGCGACATGCTCTACCTGTCCCCTGAAGCCCCGGTCAGGTTCAACGGCTCGATGAAAATCGCCAATCTGGCGTGGCAGCGCGTCCCGCCAAACCTCTAACACCGCAGGCAAGCGAGCGCCTCTCACGCCAACAGCAAGGTTTTGAACTCGGCCAAGGGCACGGGTCGACTGTGCAGATAACCTTGGTACACATGGCAGTCCAGGCTTTGTAAAAATTGCAGTTGCTGCATCTGCTCGACGCCTTCTGCCACCACGTTGAGTTTCAGGCTGCGGGCCATCGCCACAATGGCGCGGATGATTTCCGCGTCATTGGGGTCGTTGATGGCATCGCGCACGAACGTCTGATCGATTTTCAGCGTGTCGACGGGCAAGCGCTTGAGGTGGGTCAATGAGGAGTAGCCAGTGCCAAAGTCATCCATCGCGAAACTGACACCCAAGGCCGTCAGTTGGTGCATTTTGGCGATGGTGTCTTCCAGGTTTTGAATCACGATGCCTTCGGTGATTTCCAGTTTGAGCATGGAGCTGGGCAGGTGGTGAGCCAGCAGGCTGCGCTGCACGCGTTCAACGAAGTTGCTTTGGCGAAATTGCCGTGGGCTGATGTTGACGCACAGGCTGAAATCGCGTGAATCAATCAAGCCTTCACTGAGCAGCGTGCCAAACGCGCGGCAGGCTTCATCCAGAATCCAGGTGCCGACTTCGAGGATCAGTCCGCTGTCTTCCAGAATCTTGATGAACTCGGCGGGCGACTGAGGCCCCAGCAGCGGGTGTTGCCAGCGCACCAAGGCTTCGGCACCGACGATACGGTTTTGGCGGGCGTCGATCTGAGGCTGGAAGTGCAAGCTGAATTCGTTGCGCGCCAGCGCGGTACGCAAGTCACTTTCCATGCGCATGCGTTCACTGGCGGCGGCCTGCATGTCGTGATGAAACAGTTGCGTGGTGTTACGCCCCGAGTCTTTGGCGCGGTACAGCGCGATGTCGGCGCGCTTGAGCAAGTCCGCCGGGTTTGAGCCGTGGTCGGGCATCAGGGCAATGCCAATGCTGGGCGTGACTTGCAGGCGTTGACCGTCGAGAAACATCGGCTCGGCGAGCAACTCGCGCAAGGTGTCGGCGGTGGCGCGCACGTGCTGGGTGACGTCATCGAGCGAGCCTTGAAGGCCGGTGAGCAACACCACGAATTCGTCGCCGCCCAGTCGCGCGACGGTGTCTTCGATGCGCACGCTGGCTTCCAGGCGTGCCGTGATGATTTTCAGCACCGTATCGCCCACCGGATGGCCCAGCGAATCGTTGATGTGCTTGAAGTGGTCAAGGTCCAGAAACAGCAAGGCGCCGCGCAAGTGTTGCCGGGTGAGCAAGGCACTTTGCTGGCTCAAGCGGTCCATGAGCAAGGCGCGGTTGGGCAAGTTGGTCAGCGGGTCGTGGTAGGCCAGGTGGCGGACTTGCGCCTGGGCGGTTTTAAGCTGGCTGATGTCGCGGGCCGTGAGCAGCAGGCACGCAGTGCCATTGAGGGTAATGGGCTCAATCGAGACCTCAACGTTAAGCAGGTCGCCGCGCCGCGAGCGTCCCAGCACTTCGCGGTTGCTGATACGGCCCTTGGCCTTCAGCTCATCCAGCAACCCCTGACGCTTGGAGCTGTCGCCCCAAATCCCCAGCTCGTAGGGGCTGCGGCCCATCACCTCGGCGCTGGTGTAGCCCGTGAGGCGGGTGAAGCCGTCGTTGATCTCCAAATAACAGCCGGTGGCGTAATCGCTGATGGTGATTGCGTCCGGGCTTGAGTGAAATGCCTTGGCGAATTTCTCTTCACTGGATTTCAAGGCGGCTTCGGCGCGCTGTTGCTGGGTGATGTCGCGCAAGGTGATGACGATGCAGGGCTGGCCGTCCACTTCAATCGGACGGCTGGACAACACGCAGGTCAGCGGTTCTGCGCTCTTGTGGAGCAAGGTCAGTGTGGCGTTGTTTTGGATCGGGGCGCGAAGCGTACTCAGCAGTTGCTGTAAATGCGGTTGGTCGTGAGCCGGCTCGCACTGCAAATCCACCATGTGCCAGCCGAAGGTTTGACTGAAACTGGTGTTGATTTCGATCACTTGCCCGCTCTGCGTCTGGATCACGCAGATCGGGTCAGGGCTGGTCTGAAACACGCTGGCAAACTTTTCTTCAGAGGCGCTCAGGCGTTGCTCGCGCTCCACTTGTTCAGTGATGTCGAGCAGGGTGCCGGCCATGCGCAATGGCTGGTCGTCTGGCCCGCGATAGAGGCGGGCGCGGCTCTCCAGGTAACGCGAAGTGCCGTTTTCGAGCTGTACGCGGTAGGTCAGTTGGTAATTGCCGGCAGGGCCTTCGCGCAGGGAGCGGTAGGCATTGCGCATGTTATGGCGCTCCTCGTGCGGCACGCCTTCAAAAAACGCATCGAATGATTCATTGAACGCCACGGCGTCCAGGCCGTGTAACTGCGCTGCACGGGCCGAGCCGTAGAGGCGGCCGCTGGGAATATGCCAATCCCAGGTGCCCAGTTGGGCAGAGTCCAGTGCCAGGTCCAGGCGTTCCTGGCTGTCTTTGAGGGCCTGCTCGTTTTTTTTACGCTCGCTGGTGTCCAGAAAGGTGCTGACCAGATAGGCCTCGCCTTCCAGCTCGACGCGTTGGGCACTGAGAATGCCGTCGTGCAACTGGCCATGACGGTCGCGCAGTTGCACTTCCATATCGACCGGCGCGTGCTTGCTGCGTATCGCCTCGATGAAGGCTTCGCGCTGTTGTGGGTCCGGCCACAGCCCTAACTCCACCGTTGTGCGACCAATCGCGTGTTTGACCGGCCAGCCCAGCAAGCTTTCAAAGCAGTGGTTGGCTTCACTGATCAAGCCGTCTTCGATGCGTACCAGCAGCACCATGTTGGGCGACAGATGAAACAGCGTGGCGAAGCGTTTTTCTGAACTGTTGAGGGCTTGCTGGCGTTGGCGCTGTTGAGTGACTTCGCGGATGACGCCCATCATGCGCGGTTGTTCATCCGGGCGGGAGACCACACTGCCGCGTATTTCCAGCCAGTGCAGGCTGCCATCGGCCCAGCGGATGCGATGATGCAGGCTTTGCTCCAGAGGCGCGCCCTTGCACACCGCCTCGAAGGCGCGCTGGGCTTTGGGCCAGTCGTCAAATGGCAGTTCAGACAATTGCTCAAGGTTGCCAGGCAACGGGTGATGCGGGTCAAGCCCAAATAACGCTTGCGAGCCGTGGGACCAGCGAATGTCGCCGCTGTCCATGTCCCAGCACCACGCGCCCAGTTGCGCAGCGTTCAAGGCCGCCAGCAATTGGGGGCCTTCATGCCAGTGTTGTTCCACGCCGGGCATGTCTCTGTCTGTCAAACCACCAAGAAATGGCACAGGGTCAGCGGGGTTTGGCATTGACGGCAATCCTTGAACTGAAAAACTTTAGGGCTGGTTGTCGGGTTGCGCAGTGTGCCGCGTGTCCACCTGACCATCCAGCAGTGTCATGAAGGCATGTGCGGCATTCGACAAAGTTCGTTCTGTATGAACGATATAGCCTAGCTGGCGTGTCAGTTGTATGCCCGGCAAGGTGATGGATGCCACTTGTTCATCGAGCATGGTGCGCGGCAATACGCTCCAGGCCAGGCCAATGGACACCATCATTTTGATGGTTTCAAGGTAGTTGGTGCTCATGGCGATATTGGGTGTCAGCCCTTGGGCTTCAAACAAACGCTGCACGATGTGGTGTGTAAACGTGTTGCCGCCGGGGAAAACTGCCGGGTGATGGGCGATGTCCGCCAGGCTGATCGGGCCTTTATGGGTCAGCGAGTGTTCGGGCGCGACGACGAAATCCAGCGGGTCATCCCACACCGGTACAGCGCGGATCAAGGAGTGCGGCTCGGGCGCCAAGGTGATGACTGCCAGTTCGGCTCGCCCGTGCAGGATTTCTTCGTAGGCCACTTCTGAATCGAGAAACTGAATATCCAGCGCGACCTTGGGGTAGGTGCGGGTAAATTCGCGCAGTAACGGCGGCAAACGATGCAGGCCAATATGGTGGCTGGTGGCCAGGGTCAGGCGACCGCTGACTTCTCCATTGAGGTTGTTGAGGGCGCGACGGGTGTCGTCCAGCACGTTGAGAATCTGATAAGCACGCGGCAGTAAGGCGCGGCCTGCCTCGGTCAAGCTCACCTCGCGGCCCAGGCGGTCAAACAGCCTGAGCTTGAGCTGTTGCTCAATGCTGGCGATGCGTTTGCTGATTGCAGGCTGGGTCAAAAACAGCCGTTCGGCGGCGCCCGAGAAGCTGCCGGTTTCAGCAATCGCAATAAAAGCATTGAGATTGGCGAGGTCCATGTTTCGAATTCCTTTTGGTTATCCAAACTATGAAAATTATGAATTTGAGTTATTAACTGTAACGCCCTAGCATCGACCTCACAAGCCAAGTGGTTATTGGCACAGAAAGTAGCTGATGAGGAACCGTGTGATGGCCGGCAAAACGCTCTACGACAAGCTCTGGGATTCGCATTTGGTCAAGCAGCGCGACGATGGTTCGGCGCTGATCTATATCGACCGTCACATCATCCATGAAGTGACTTCGCCGCAAGCCTTTGAAGGGCTGCGTCTGGCAGGGCGCAAGCCTTGGCGCATCGATGCCAACATCGCGACCCCGGATCACAACGTACCGACCACGCCAGAGCGCAAAGGCGGGATCGAAGCGATTGCTGACCAGGTTTCACGTTTGCAAGTGCAAACCCTTGATGACAACTGTGACGAATACGGCATCACCGAATTCAAGATGAATGACGTGCGTCAGGGCATCGTGCACGTTATCGGCCCCGAGCAAGGCGCCACATTGCCAGGCATGACCGTGGTCTGCGGCGACTCGCACACCTCGACTCACGGCGCCTTTGGTGCATTGGCCCACGGCATCGGGACCTCCGAAGTCGAACACGTGCTGGCCACCCAGTGCCTTGTTGCAAAAAAAATGAAGAACATGCAGGTGTTGGTAGAAGGCCAGTTGCCATTTGGCGTCACCGCCAAGGACATTGTCCTCGCGGTGATCGGCAAAATCGGCACGGCCGGTGGCAATGGTCATGCGATTGAGTTTGCGGGCAGCGCAATTCGCGACTTGTCGGTAGAAGGGCGCATGACCATCTGCAACATGTCCATCGAAGCAGGCGCGCGCGTCGGTCTGGTGGCTGCGGATCAGAAGACCGTTGACTACGTAAAGGGCCGTCCGTTTGCACCGCAAGGCGCCGAGTGGGCATTGGCGGTAGAAGCATGGAAAGACCTGGTCTCGGATGCAGATGCACGCTTTGACAGCGTCATCGAGTTGGATGCGACGCAGATCAAGCCACAAGTGAGCTGGGGCACGTCCCCGGAAATGGTCTTGGCGGTGGATCAGAACGTGCCGGACCCCGCGCAGGAAGCTGACTTGGTCAAGCGTGGCTCAATTGAGCGTGCCTTGAAGTACATGGGCTTGAGCGCCAATCAGGCGATCACCGACATCCAGTTGGACCGCGTGTTTATTGGCTCATGCACCAACTCGCGCATCGAAGATTTGCGTGCGGCCGCGGTGATTGCCAAAGGTCGTAAAGTGGCTTCGACCATCAAGCAGGCGATTGTGGTTCCGGGCTCCGGTTTGGTGAAGGCTCAGGCCGAGGCCGAAGGGCTGGACAAAATCTTCCTTGAAGCCGGTTTTGAATGGCGTGAGCCGGGTTGCTCGATGTGTTTGGCCATGAACCCGGACCGTCTGGAGTCGGGTGAGCATTGTGCATCCACTTCCAACCGCAACTTCGAAGGCCGTCAGGGCGCCGGGGGACGCACCCACTTGGTCAGCCCGGCGATGGCCGCCGCCGCCGCTGTCAACGGTCGTTTCATCGACGTCCGCGAATTGATTTAAGGAGCGCAGCATGAAAGCTTTTACCCAGCACACCGGTCTTGTTGCCCCTTTGGATCGAGCCAACGTTGACACCGACCAGATCATTCCCAAGCAGTTCTTGAAGTCCATCAAGCGCACCGGTTTTGGTCCTAACCTGTTCGACGAATGGCGTTATCTGGACGTGGGGCAGCCGTATCAGGACAACTCCAAGCGCCCATTGAATAAAG
Organism: Pseudomonas sp. TAA207; assembly: GCF_001529285.1. NCBI lineage: Bacteria > Pseudomonadati > Pseudomonadota > Gammaproteobacteria > Pseudomonadales > Pseudomonadaceae > Pseudomonas > Pseudomonas sp. TAA207. Next base: position 25,337 of record NZ_LLWJ01000046.1, read on the forward strand.
ACTTCGTGCTCAACGCCGAGCGTTATCAAGGGGCAAGCGTGTTGCTGGCCCGCGAGAACTTCGGGTGTGGCTCCAGTCGTGAGCACGCGCCGTGGGCGCTGGAAGAATATGGCTTTCGCAGCATCATCGCGCCGAGTTATGCCGACATCTTCTTCAATAACAGCTTTAAAAACGGTTTGTTGCCGATCATCTTGAGTGACGTCGAGGTCGACGAGCTGTTTGCGCAAGTTGAGGCGACGCCGGGTTATCAGCTCAATATCGACCTGCAAGCCCAAACTGTGACCCGCCCGGATGGCAAGGTCTTGAGCTTCGAGATTGATGCGTTTCGCAAACACTGCTTGCTCAACGGCCTGGATGACATCGGTTTGACCTTGCAGGACGATGACGCGATTGCGGCGTTCGAAAGCAAGCACCGAGCCAGTCAGCCGTGGTTGTTTCGTGACGCCTAACCTCTGCAGGTGCTGGCGCAGGCTGTGATGTTTTTAAACGTTCAACACATTGCAGTCCACGCCAGCCCTAACGATGAGCCCGTGACCTAAAGGACATCAGCATGACCAACGCCCAGCACAGTCAGGTTGTACAAAAACAGTTCGGTGAACAGGCGGCGGCCTATCTGAGCAGCGCCGTGCATGCGCAAGGGGCCGAGTTCGGGCTGCTGCAAGCTGAGTTGGCAGGCAAGTCCGGGGTGCGCGTGCTGGACCTGGGGTGTGGCGCGGGGCATGTCAGTTTTCACGTCGCGGCACTGGTGAAAGACGTCGTGGCCTACGACCTGTCGCAGCAAATGCTCGATGTGGTGCAGGCGGCGGCTTCAGAGCGTGGCCTTAACAACATCAGCACCGTGTGTGGTGCTGCCGAACGCTTGCCCTTTGCCGACGGTGAATTCGATTACGTGTTCAGCCGCTATTCGGCGCATCACTGGAGTGATCTGGGCCAGGCCTTGCGCGAAGTGCGACGGGTGCTCAAACCGGGCGGGGTAGCGGCCTTTATTGACGTGGTCTCGCCGGGCAGCCCGTTGTTCGACACCTACTTGCAGAGTGTCGAGGTGCTGCGCGACACCAGCCATGTGCGTGATTACTCGGCAGGCGAATGGCTGCGTCAGGCCAGCGAAGCCGGTTTACACACCCGCAGTACGCTGCGTCAGCGTTTGCGTTTAGAGTTCGGGTCCTGGATTGCACGTATGCGCACCCCGGTCGCCATGAGCGTGGCGATACGGGCGTTGCAGCAGTCGATGGGCAGTGAAGTGCGCGAATATTTTGAAATTGAAGCCGATGGGTCGTTCAGCACTGACGTGCTGGTGCTGTGGGCTGAGAAGTAACCCTACCTATTTCAAGGTGCGCCTGCGGGGGCACCAACAGACAAAAAAGAGGAACCCATGAGCAAGCAGATTCTGATTCTCCCAGGTGACGGTATTGGCCCAGAAATCATGGCTCAGGCGGTCAAGGTGCTGGAGGTAGCCAACGACAAGTTCCAGCTCGACTTTGAACTGACCCATGACCTGATCGGCGGCGCCGCTATCGACAAACATGGCGTGCCGCTGGCGGATGAAACTTTGGCGCGTGCGCGTGTGGCTGACGCCGTGTTGCTCGGCGCGGTGGGTGGGCCTAAATGGGACACCATCGAACGTGACATCCGTCCTGAACGCGGCTTGTTGAAGATCCGCGCTCAATTGGGCCTGTTCGGCAACCTGCGTCCGGCGATCCTTTATCCGCAGTTGGCTGATGCTTCCAGCCTCAAGCCCGAGATCGTTGCGGGTCTGGATATTCTGATCGTCCGTGAGTTGACCGGCGGCATCTACTTCGGCGCACCACGTGGCACCCGTGAGCTGGAAAACGGCGAGCGTCAGGCGTATGACACGCTGCCGTACAGCGAAAGCGAAATCCGCCGTATCGCCCGCGTCGGTTTTGACATGGCGCGTGTGCGCGGTAAAAAACTGTGTTCGGTCGACAAGGCCAACGTGCTGGCCTCCAGCCAGTTGTGGCGTGAAATCGTCGAACAGGTGGCCAAAGACTACCCGGACGTTGAACTGAGCCACATGTACGTTGACAATGCCGCGATGCAGTTGGTGCGCGCGCCCAAGCAATTTGACGTGATCGTGACCGACAACCTGTTCGGCGACATCCTGTCTGATGAAGCGTCTATGTTGACCGGTTCCATCGGCATGCTGCCATCGGCTTCGCTGGACGCCAACAACAAAGGCATGTACGAGCCGTGCCATGGCTCGGCGCCGGACATCGCGGGGCAGGGCATTGCCAACCCGCTGGCGACCATTTTGTCGGTCTCGATGATGCTGCGTTACAGCTTCAATCAGCACACGGCAGCAGACGCCATCGAGCAGGCGGTGAGCCGGGTTTTGGATCAGGGCTTGCGCACCGGTGACATCTGGTCGACGGGTTGCACCCGGGTCGGTACACAGGAAATGGGCGATGCAGTAGTCGCCGCGCTACAGAATCTGTAATCTCTCGGGCCCGTTACTTCCTGTTGGTGGAAGTAACGACCCCACTTTTTGTTAAAGGTGTAGTTGCGATGAAACGTGTAGGTCTGGTCGGTTGGCGCGGTATGGTCGGTTCCGTGCTCATGCAGCGGATGCTGGAAGAGCAGGATTTCGATCTTATTGAGCCGGTGTTTTTCACCACTTCCAATGTCGGTGGACAAGGTCCGTCCGTGGGCAAAGATATTGCCCCGCTGAAGGATGCTTACAACATTGAAGAGTTGAAAACCCTCGATGTGATCCTGACCTGCCAGGGCGGCGACTACACCACTGAGGTGTTCCCCAAGCTGCGTGAGGCAGGCTGGCAAGGTTACTGGATCGACGCAGCGTCGAGCCTGCGCATGCAGGATGACGCGGTGATTATTCTGGATCCGGTCAACCGCAAGGTGATCGACCAGCAGTTGGATGCGGGCACTAAAAACTACGTGGGCGGTAACTGCACCGTCAGCTTGATGCTGATGGGCCTGGGCGGCCTGTTTGAAGCCGGTCTGGTTGAATGGATGAGCGCCATGACCTACCAGGCAGCCTCCGGTGCCGGTGCGCAGAACATGCGTGAGCTGATCAAGCAAATGGGCGCAACCCACGCCGCAGTGGCAGATGAACTGGCTAACCCGGCCAGCGCCATTTTGGACATCGACCGCAAGGTTGCAGCCGCCATGCGCAGCGATGCGTACCCGACCGAGAACTTTGGTGTGCCACTGGCTGGCAGCTTGATCCCCTGGATCGACAAAGAGCTGCCTAATGGCCAGAGCCGTGAAGAGTGGAAAGCGCAAGCTGAAACCAACAAGATTTTGGGTCGCTTCAAAAACCCGATTCCTGTCGATGGCATTTGCGTGCGCATCGGCGCCATGCGCTGCCACAGCCAGGCGTTGACCATCAAGCTGAACAAAGATGTGCCGATTGCCGACATTGAAGGCTTGATCAGCCAGCACAACCCTTGGGTCAAGCTGGTGCCCAATCAACGCGAAATCAGCATGCAGGAACTGAGCCCGACTAAAGTCACGGGCACCCTGAATGTACCGGTGGGGCGTTTGCGCAAGCTGAACATGGGCTCGCAATTCCTTGGTGCTTTCACGGTCGGTGACCAACTGCTGTGGGGCGCAGCTGAACCGTTGCGTCGCATGCTGCGGATCTTGCTGGAGCGTTAATTCGCGCTGCTCGCTGTCAAGCCCGCGTCTCGCAAGAGTCGCGGGCTTTTTAGTGGGCGTAAAGTTTATGTAACCATTGAGCGGCGTACCGTGCGTTGCCTACCGGGGTTGTGCCCGGTAAAGTGCCGCTCCCAATGTTTCGCCTGAGGTAGCTACATGAACCAGTCCTTTGATATCGCCGTCGTTGGCGCCACCGGCACTGTCGGCGAAACCCTTGTTCAAATTCTCGAAGAACGTGATTTTCCGATTACAGCATTGCATTTGCTGGCCAGTATCGAATCGGCCGGAAGCTCGGTGCCTTACCGCGGTAAAAACGTGCGAGTGCGTGAAGTCGACGCGTTTGATTTCAGTACCGTGCAGTTGGTGTTTTTTGCAGCCGGTCCCGCCGTGACGCTCAGTTATGCGGCCAAGGCCAGAGCCGCGGGTTGCACCATCATCGACTTGTCCGGTGCATTGCCCGCCGTGCAGGCGCCGCAGGTCGTGCCCGAAGCCAACTCGCACGTTCTCAAGGGGTTGGCCAAGCCGGTGCAAGTCAGCAGCCCAAGTGCCTCGGCCACCGCATTGGCGGTGGTATTGGCGCCTTTGCGCGGCGTGCTCGATATTCAGCGGGTGAACGTGACAGCGTGCCTGGCTGTTTCGGCCCAAGGTCGCGAAGCGGTATCAGAACTGGCGCGTCAAACGGCAGAATTGCTCAATCTACGGCCGCTGGAGTCGACGTTTTTTGACCGTCAAATGGCCTTCAACTTGCTGGCTCAAGTCGGCAAGCCCGACGCTCAGGGCCATGTGCCGCTAGAAAAACGCCTGGTCAGTGAGTTGCGTGAAGTGCTCGGCCTGCCTGCCCTCAAAGTGGCGGTGACGTGCGTTCAAGCGCCGGTGTTTTTTGGCGACAGCTTTAGTGTCTCGGTGCAACTGGCCGGGCCGGTAGACCTGGATGCCGTTAATGCATTGCTTGAAGCGGCCGATAGTATCGAGTTGGTCGAGGCGGGCGACTATCCTACTGCGGTGGGTGATGCAGTGGGCCAGGATGTAGTGTATGTAGGTCGTGTTCGCCACGGCGTGGACGATACTTCTGAACTTAATCTGTGGTTAACGTCAGATAACGTACGTAAAGGCGCTGCATTGAACGCCGTGCAAGTGGCCGAGTTGTTGATAAAAGCCCCACTGTAAAAGATACTTGGCGTCAATTTGCAGAATGATTCTAGCCAGACGGCCAATCGTTGCAGTTCAGCTGCTGTCAGGGCTCGTAAAGCGTAATGGGGTGATTGTCGGGCGCCTGAGCAGTGCGGGCATCGTCTTAAGGCAGCAGCTACACAGATCTCGCAGGACGAGTTCTGTACCAATAAGGAAGAGGCTATGGTTCAAGTTCGCAAATTAGTGTTAGCAATAGCCGCCGCTTCGGCGCTGTCATCCGGTATGGCACAGGCGCTTGGGCTCGGGGAACTGACGCTGAAGTCGACTCAGAACCAGCCACTGCTTGCCGAAATAGAATTGCTGGATATCAAGGATTTAACAGCGGCAGAGGTGGTGCCAAGCCTGGCGCCGCCTGAAGAGTTCACCAAGGCAGGCGTTCAGCGTCCCGCATTCCTCAATGACCTGCGCTTTACCTCCGTGATCAACCCTGAGGGCAAAAGCGTACTGCGCGTGACGTCCACCCAGCCGTTGTCCGAACCCTTCGTCAAGTTTCTGGTGCAAGTGATGTGGCCCAACGGCCGTTTGCTGCGCGACTACAGCGTCTTGCTTGATCCGGCCAAGTTCTCGCCACAGACCGCAGCTGCCGCTTCGGCGTCTGCAAAGCCCGCAGCGGCTGGTGCGTCAACGCAATACACCACCTCGGCGCGTGACACCTTATGGGAAATCGCTGCCAAGTCGCGTAACGGCGGCTCCGTCCAGCAAACCATGCTGGCGATTCAAGCGCTCAACCCTGACGCCTTCATCAATGGCAACATCAACCGCTTGAAAACCGGCCAAGTGTTGCGTTTGCCCGATGCGGCGCAAAGTACTCAGTTGCCCCACGCCAAGGCAATGGCGCAGGTGGCCGCGCAGAATGCTGACTGGCGCAACGGTCGCCGTACTGCTCCGCAAGCGCAGCAAGTCGATGCGACGGGGCGTAAAGCAGCACCGCTCGCGCCTGCAAAGGCCGCTGCTGGCGATAACCTGAGCCTGGTCTCTGCGCAAGCGGCTAAAGCAGCGGGTAAAGGCGCTGCCGGCGACGCACAGAATCTGAGCGATAAACTGGCGACGACTCAAGAGGGTCTGGATGCCAGTCGTCGTGAAAATGCCGAGCTTAAAAGCCGCATGCAGGACTTGCAAAGCCAGCTGGACAAGCTGCAACGCCTGATCGAATTGAAAAACGACCAGTTGGCCAAGCTGCAAGCGGGCAATGCGCCGGGCACTGAGGCCGTGGCGGCTGCGCCTGCGCAGTTGGTCGCTCAGGCGCCTGATTCGCCAGAAGCCGATATCGAACCGGCCACCGAAGGCACGCCAGCCACAGCCGTCCCCCCTGCACCGGTTGAGGAGGATGCAAGCACCGAGGAGCGCAGCATCCAGGACCTGCTGAGCAGCCCGCTGTTGCTGGGTTTGATTGGCGGTGGCGCGGTCTTGCTGTTGTTAATGCTTATGTTGCTGCTGGCGCGTCGCCGTAAAGCGCAGCAAGCGGCTGAAAAACATCTGCGCATGGCTCGTGCTCTTGAAGAAGAGTCAGAGTTTGCAGCGGACCTGGAAATGCCCGAAAGCAGCTTCGAAGGGCTTGAGGTTGCGCCACCCAGCGTCAAACTCGAACCTGCACCTGCACCTGCACCTGCACCTGCACCTGCACCTGCACCTGCACCTGCACCGGTCGTTGAGTCTGTGGCGCCGGTGGTTGCTGCTGCGGCCGTGGCTGCGGCAGCAGTCGCCGCCGCTGCGACCCAAGCCAAACCGGACACCGATGTATTGGTTGAAGCTGAGCATTTGATCACCCGCCGCCAATTCCAAGAAGCTGAAGAACTGCTCAAGTCCGCGCTTGAACAAGCGCCGCAACGCAGTGATTTACGCCTCAAGCTGATGCAGGTGCATGGCGAGTTGGGCGAGCGTGATGCGTTTATCGCGCAAGAGCGCCAATTGGTTGCCAATGGCAAGAACCACGCTGAAGTTGAGCAGCTCAAAAGCCGTTATCCGGCCATGGTCGCGGTAGCGGCTGGCGGTATTGCCTCGGCAGCCGTTGCCGCTGAACTTGAGGCGCAGTTTGTCAAAGACATGCTGGAGGATGAGCCGGTTAGCGAACCCAAGGTCGAGCCTGCGCCAGAAGCACCGTTGGCTGCTGATGAGTTCGAACATGATTTCGACTTGAGCCTGGATGATCTCGAAACAGCTTCGCCTGCGGACCTGGCACCGGAGTCGAGCCTGGAGGCCACACCCGTTGCGGTTGATGACGCGCTGAGTTTTGAAGCTGTGATGGCGCAGCAAGCCGAGGCTCAAGCGTCAAGCGAAGACCTGTCGGGCTTTGATTTGGACGTGTCGGCCGATGAGCAGGTCGCACCAACACTGGCCGACGATGACCTTTTGGGGCTGGAGGACGAACTTAAAGGCTTGTCTGACGTTGAATCGCCCTTGTTCGATGTCGAGGGTCTCGATGATCTGGAGATGCCTGCCGACTTTGACCTGTCGCTGGCCGATGAAGACGTTCCGGCTGCTCCCGACAGTTTTTCTGTCGAACTGGACGAAGTGAATGCCGAGCTGGAGCGCTTGTCACAAAGTCTTGAGCATCCACCGCTTGCCGACCCGCTGGTCAATAAAGCCAAATTCGAGGCAGATGATGCCGTAGAGCAAGGTGAAGAGCCTGAATTCGACTTCCTCTCCGGTGCCGATGAGGCCGCTACCAAGCTCGATCTGGCGCAAGCCTATGTCGATATGGGTGATGTAGACGGGGCACGGGATATTCTGAGCGAGGTATTGGAGGAAGGCACTGAAGTTCAACGCAATGAAGCCAAGGAAATACTGGCTAACCTTCGTTGAAATGAAAGCCCGCAACACATGACGGCAGCCTTGAGGGCTGCCGTTGTTGTTTGGGGGCAATGATCGCGGCACTCACAATCGTCGTTGGGCTGCATTTGTTTCATGGCGTCTTGGCGGGTGCGCCTTATAATGCCCGCCTTTGCGTTCATGAGCAGGCTGTAAGTCCTTGGCAAATTTAGATAACGCCGCCGCTGAAATGGCGGCTGAAGGTTTTTCCCGCATCGCGTTGGGGGTGGAGTACAAAGGCTCGCGTTACAGCGGCTGGCAGCGTCAGGCCAATGGTGTGCTGACGGTGCAGGAAACCCTGGAAAACGCACTGTCCAAAGTCGCCGCATCCCCCGTGTCATTGTTGTGCGCAGGCCGCACCGATGCAGGTGTACATGCGTGCGGGCAGGTGGTGCATTTTGATACTCAGGCTGAGCGCTCGCTGAAAGCCTGGGTCATGGGGGCCAATATCAATTTGCCCCATGACATCAGTGTGAGCTGGGCTCAGGTCATGCCTGCGCATTTTCATGCGCGGTTCAAGGCGGTTGCCCGGCGTTATCGCTATGTCATCTACAACGATCAAATACGCCCGGCGCACTTGAACCAGGAAGTGACCTGGAATCATCGTCCGCTGGATGTCGAGCGTATGGCGCAGGCTGCTCAATATTTGCTGGGCGTGCATGACTTCAGCGCTTTCCGGGCGGGTCAATGCCAGGCCAAATCACCGATCAAGCACATGCATCACCTGCGAGTGACCCGGCACGGGCAGATGATTGTGCTGGATATTCGTGCCAGTGCTTTTTTGCATCACATGGTGCGCAACATCGCCGGGGTGCTGATGACCATTGGCTGTGGTGAGCGCCCGGTCGAGTGGATAAAGGAGGTGCTGGAAAGTCGTGAGCGTCGTTCAGGCGGTGTGACGGCGCATCCTTACGGCCTGTATCTGGTCCAGGTTGAATACCACGATGAGTTCGCACTGCCTCAACGTTACATTGGTCCGCATTTCCTGACCGGTTTTAGCGAACTGGACGGCTGACGCCTGCAAAACCATTTGTTACCATCCGGCACTTTCGCGCACAAAGCCCTGGGGGTGAACTCGATATGTCAGTCGTTCGAAGCAAGATCTGCGGTATTACCCGCATAGACGATGCGCTGGCAGCCGTTGCCGCCGGGGCTGACGCGATAGGTTTTGTGTTTTATGCCAAAAGCCCGCGTGCTGTCAGTGTCACGCAGGCACGGGCGATCATTGCGGCCTTGCCGCCGTTCGTGACGACCGTCGGCTTGTTCGTCAATGCGAGCGCGTGCGAACTGAACGAAACCCTGGATGCAGTACCGCTGGATTTACTGCAATTTCACGGTGACGAAACCCCTGAGCAATGCGAGGGCTTCCATCGGCCTTACATCAAGGCGCTGCGGGTGAAAGCGGGTGATGACATCGCGCAGGCGTGCCGGGTTTATCAAAGTGCCAGCGGTATTTTGCTGGATGCATACGTCGAAGGTGTGCCGGGGGGAACCGGTGAGGTCTTTGACTGGTCTTTGATACCTCAAGGGCTGAGCAAACCGATTATTCTGGCGGGCGGCCTGATGCCAGGCAATGTGGCTCAAGCCATTGCCCAGGTGCGCCCGTATGCCGTGGATGTCAGCGGCGGCGTAGAAATCAGTAAAGGCATCAAGGATCACGACAAGATTCGTGCCTTCATGCAGGCTGTTCGCGCAACAGCCTGATGCGCGATGTGACGGCTGGCTGTCTGCCACCGTCCATCATTACCGCTGCTGTAAAGCAGACGGGCCCGGTGGTTCGACGGGCAGAAATTAAAGTGGCAGCCGCTCTGTAGTGTGTTGTCGGGAAGGCTGAGGGTTGCAAGGTCGATGCTGGTTTGCCGAGTGCTGACCGCAGGGGTTTGCAACCATCGCCACACACCTAATGAATTAGCTCAAGGGCATACACGGGGCCTGAACCCAGCGTTCGGGTCGCCGGTACTGGAGAAAAAAAGCATGAGCAACTGGTTGGTAGACAAGCTGATTCCTTCGATCATGCGTTCCGAGGTCAAAAAGAGTTCGGTACCTGAAGGCCTGTGGCACAAATGCCCGTCCTGCGATGCAGTGCTTTATCGCCCAGAGCTGGAAAAAACCCTGGACGTTTGCCCTAAATGCAATCACCACATGCGCATTGGCGCACGTGCGCGCATTGATATCTTCCTGGATGCCGAAGGCCGTACTGAGCTGGGTGCTGACCTGGAGCCGGTTGACCGCCTGAAATTTCGCGACAGCAAAAAGTACAAGGACCGCTTGGTCGGCGCGCAGAAACAAACGGGCGAGAAAGACGCACTGATTTCCATGAGCGGCACGCTGTTGGGCATGCCGGTTGTGGTCTCGGCGTTCGAGTTTTCGTTTATGGGCGGCTCGATGGGCGCCATTGTGGGCGAGCGTTTTGTCCGTGCGGTCAACTACGCACTGGAAAACCGTTGCCCGATGATTTGCTTCGCCGCCTCCGGCGGTGCGCGCATGCAAGAAGCGTTGATCTCCCTGATGCAAATGGCCAAGACCTCGGCGGTATTGGCGCGTCTGCGCGAAGAAGGCATTCCGTTTATCTCGGTGCTCACTGACCCGGTTTACGGGGGTGTTTCGGCCAGTCTGGCGATGTTGGGTGATGTGATTGTTGCCGAGCCTAAAGCGCTGATCGGTTTTGCCGGTCCGCGTGTGATTGAGCAAACCGTGCGTGAAAAGTTGCCAGAAGGCTTCCAGCGCAGCGAGTTCCTGCTGGAGCACGGCGCAATTGACCTGATCGTTTCGCGTCAAGAACTGCGCCCACGCCTGGGCAACTTGCTCGCACAAATGATGGGCCTGCCAACGCCTGTGTTCGTGGCACCGCCTGTTGAAACCATCGTTGTACCTCCGGCTCCAGCTAATCTATGACCCAGCGCACCCTTGGCGAGTGGCTCGCCTATCTTGAACAGTTGCATCCATCGGCCATCGACATGGGCCTGGAGCGCTCGCGAGAGGTAGCGAACCGCATGGGGCTACTCAAGCCTGCGCCTCGGGTGGTAACGGTGACCGGCACCAACGGCAAAGGCTCGACCTGTGCGTTTGTGGCCTCATTGCTCCGGGCGCAAGGGCTTAACGTCGGGGTTTACAGTTCCCCACACCTGTTGCGCTACAACGAGCGCGTGCAAATCTGCGGCGTTGAAGCGTCAGATGAGCTGCTGTGCGAGGCCTTTGCGGCCGTTGAGGCAGGCCGTGGCGAGATTTCCCTGACCTACTTTGAGGTGGGCACGCTGGCCGCTTTGTGGCTGTTTGAGCGTGCCGCGCTTGATGCCGTGGTGCTGGAAGTCGGGCTAGGCGGGCGACTGGATACCGTCAATCTGGTGGATGCTGATCTGGCGCTGGTCACCAGTATTGGTGTCGACCATGTCGAATACCTGGGCAACACCCGCGAATCCGTGGCGTTTGAAAAGGCCGGCATATTTCGGCCGGGCAAGCCCGCGCTGTGTGGTGACCCCAATCCCCCGCACACATTACTGGACAAAGCCAATGAGCTGGGTTGCCCGCTGTTTGTGCGCGGTCGTGACTTCGACCTGGCCACAACCGATCAGGTCTGGCATTGGCGCGGTCTGAACGGGCAGGGCGGGGTTGTCGAGTTGCGTGATCTGCCGCTTCTGGATTTGCCGATGGAAAACGCAGCGCTGGCCGTGCAAGCCTACGCGCTGATGGATTTGCCCTGGCAGCCGGAGCGTATTGTTCAGGCACTCAAAGCCACGCGTGTGACCGGGCGGCTTGATTGTCGCCAGTTTAATTGGCACGGTAAAACCTTGAATGTGCTGCTGGATGTGGGTCACAACCCCCATGCAGCGCACTATTTGGTGCAACGTCTGGCTCAGCGTCCCATCGCCGGCAAGCGCTTCGCGGTGTTTGGTTTGCTGGCCGACAAGGACCTGGATGGCGTAGTGTCGCAATTCACCGCGCCGATCGAGCATTGGGCGGTTGCACCGCTTGATACAAGTCGCACGCGGCCAGTGACGCACGTCCAGGCCGCGTTACAGCGTCACGGTGCATCCGTAACCGCCCATGACAGCGTCATTGCTGCGTTGCAAGCTCAATGCGAACGGGCATCCCCGGCCGATGAAATTCTGTTGTTCGGTTCTTTCTATTGTGTCGCCGAAGCCCTTGAGTGGCTGGAGCGGCATGCGACGCAGGAGGCAGCACATGGCTTTGCTGGATAAGGCATACAAGCAACGCATGGTGGGCGCGCTGGTGCTGGTGGCATTGGCGGTGATCTTTTTGCCGATGCTGTTTTCGCGTCAGGACGAGCAGCGCCAGATTCAGGTCGATGCGCCAACCGCGCCTCAAGTGCCGGTGCTGCCGCAGGTTCAGGTCGAACCGGTCGCTGTGCCACAGCCGCAAGTGATTGCCCAAGAGCCGATGCCTGTCGAGGAGGTGGTTGCAACCCAGCCAGCTCCGACGCCTGCCCCGGTGGCTGCGGCAGTCGCAAAACCGCCGGCCCCGGCGCCAAAAGCGCCTGCGGTCACGCCGGCCCAGACGGTGGCTCAGGCCCCCGCCAAGCTGGACACCACGCAAAAACGCATCGATGCCAATGGCTTGCCTATCAGTTGGTCGGTGCAATTGGTCAGCCTGTCCAATCGGGCGAGCGCTGATAACCTGCAAAAAACCCTTCGCAATCAAGGTTATAACGCTTACGTTCGCACGTCAGGTGGAATGAACCGGGTGTTTGTGGGGCCGCTGCTTGAGCGTGCAGAAGCCGATCGCTTGCGTGATTTGCTGGGTAAACAGCAAAACCTCAAAGGTTTTGTGGTTCGCTTCCAGCCGGAACGTGGCTAAGCGTGAAAAAAGGTTTCATCGGATCGCGAATGCACCGCTAAATCGCCTTACCTGAGCGGCGGCGCTCTGCTAAAATGCGCCGCCTTATCTGTCCGTAGGCTGCACTGTGCCATTTACTTGGGTTGACTGGGCAATCGTTGCAACGATTGCCATTTCCGCACTGATCAGTTTGAAGCGCGGCTTCGTTAAAGAGGCGTTGTCGCTGTGCACCTGGATCATTGCCGGGGTCGTCGCCTGGATGTTCGGAGGTTCGCTGTCGGAATATCTCAGCGGATACATCGAAACACCTTCCGCCCGCGTCATCGTCGGGTGCACCATCATGTTTGTCGCCACCTTGCTGGTCGGCGCAATGATCAATTTTCTTATCGGCGAACTGATTCGCGTCACCGGGTTGTCCGGGACCGACCGGTTCCTTGGCATGGCCTTCGGCGCAGCGCGTGGCGCGTTGCTGGTGGTCGTGGCAGTCGGGTTGTTAAGCCTGGGGCCGGTACAGCAGGACTCGTGGTGGCAAGAGTCACGGCTCTTGCCACAATTTCTATTGGTTGCCGACTGGTCAAAAAATCTCATTTTGGGATTGAGCAGTCAGTGGCTCGCCAGCGGTATCAGCGTACCCGCTGATATTCCGTTCAAGGAGCATCTCTTGCCGGCTATCCAGCCCAAGTGAGTGATGTTCAGTTCAGATCCATAAAGTAGGGGTTGCGTCGCATGTGTGGCATCGTCGGTATCGTCGGTAAGTCGAACGTCAATCAGGCGCTGTATGACGCGCTAACCGTCCTCCAGCACCGCGGCCAGGATGCTGCCGGTATTGTAACCAGCCATAACGGCCGGTTATTTCTGCGCAAGGACAACGGGCTGGTACGTGACGTGTTTCATCAGCGTCACATGCAGCGTCTGGTCGGCAACGTGGGCATTGGTCACGTGCGCTATCCAACCGCAGGCAGCTCGACTTCAGCTGAAGCTCAACCGTTTTATGTCAACTCGCCTTACGGCATCACCCTGGCGCATAACGGTAACCTGACCAACGTTGAGCAACTGGCCAAGGAGATCTACGAATCTGACTTGCGCCACGTCAACACCAACTCCGATTCGGAAGTGCTGCTCAACGTGTTTGCACACGAACTGGCCCAGCGCGGCAAGTTGCAGCCCACCGAAGAAGACGTCTTCGCGGCAGTCACCGACGTGCACAATCGCTGCCGCGGTGGTTATGCCGTGGTTGCGATGATCACCGGTTATGGCATCGTCGGTTTCCGTGACCCTAACGGCATCCGTCCTATCGTGTTCGGTCAGCGTCACACCGACGAAGGCGTCGAGTACATGATCGCCTCCGAAAGCGTGTCCCTGGACGTGCTCGGCTTTACCCTGATCCGCGACCTCGCGCCGGGCGAAGCGGTGTACATCACCGAAGATGGCAAATTGCATACCCGTCAGTGCGCGGCTAACCCGCAACTTACGCCGTGTATCTTTGAACACGTGTACCTGGCGCGCCCGGACTCGATCATCGACGGCGTGTCGGTGTACAAGGCCCGCCTGCGCATGGGTGAGAAGCTGGCCGAGAAAATCCTGCGTGAACGCCCAGAGCACGACATCGACGTGGTCATCCCGATTCCAGACACCAGCCGTACCGCTGCACTGGAGCTGGCGAACCATTTGGGCGTCAAGTTCCGCGAAGGCTTTGTCAAAAACCGTTACATCGGCCGTACCTTCATCATGCCGGGCCAGGCTGCACGCAAAAAATCCGTGCGCCAGAAACTCAACGCCATCGAGCTGGAATTTCGTGGCAAGAACGTGATGCTGGTCGACGATTCGATCGTGCGTGGCACCACCTGCAAGCAGATCATCCAGATGGCGCGCGAAGCGGGTGCCAAGAACGTTTACTTCTGCTCGGCGGCGCCGGCGGTGCGTTACCCCAACGTGTACGGCATTGACATGCCAAGCGCCCACGAGTTGATTGCACACAATCGCAGCACCCAGGACGTTGCCGACCTGATCGGCGCAGACTGGCTGATTTATCAAGACTTGCCAGACCTGATCGACGCGGTCGGCGGCGGCAAAATCAAGATCGAGAAGTTCGATTGTGCGGTGTTTGACGGCAAGTACGTGACCGGCGACATCGATGACAACTACCTGGAGCGTATCGAGCGTGCACGCAACGATGCCTCCAAGGTGATAGCGCAAGGTGTGGGCGCCACCATCGGCATCTACAACAACTAAGGCTTCACCGAACCGGCCCTGATGGGCCGGTTTGCATTTGTGCGATACGCAGTCGTCAATACACAGCAGTCATTACAGCAAGGAGTGGTCAGTATGAGTCAGGATTGGGATGCCGGTCGGCTGGATAGCGACCTTGAGGGCGTAGCGTTCGACACCTTGGCGGTGCGTGCGGGTCAGCACCGCACACCTGAGGGCGAACACGGTGACGCCATGTTCCTGACCTCCAGCTACGTGTTCCGTACGGCTGCTGATGCGGCTGCACGGTTCTCGGGCGAGGCAGCAGGCAACGTTTACTCGCGTTACACCAACCCGACGGTGCGCGCCTTTGAAGAGCGCCTTGCTGCACTCGAAGGTGGCGAGCAAGCAGTGGCCACGGCCACGGGCATGGCCGCTATTTTGTCGGTAGTGATGAGCCTGTGCAGCGCCGGTGACCACATTCTGGTCTCGCGCAGCGTCTTTGGTTCGACCATCAGTCTGTTCGAAAAGTATTTCAAGCGCTTTGGTGTGCAGGTCGACTATGTGCCGCTGGCCGAGTTGTCGGGCTGGGACGCGGCCATCAAACCCAATACCAAATTGCTGTTCGTAGAATCGCCTTCCAACCCGCTGGCCGAGCTGGTCGACATTGCGGCCCTGGCCGAAGTGGCCCATGCCAAAGGCGCGATGCTGGTAGTAGATAACTGTTTCTGCACGCCGGCACTGCAACAGCCGCTCAAGCTGGGCGCCGACATCGTGGTGCATTCAGCGACCAAATTCATCGACGGCCAAGGTCGTTGCATGGGCGGTGTGGTGGCAGGGCGCAGCGAGCAGATGAAGGAAGTAGTGGGTTTTTTACGCACGGCCGGGCCGACCTTGAGCCCCTTCAATGCGTGGATTTTCCTCAAGGGTCTGGAAACCCTCAACTTGCGTATGCGTGCTCATTGCGCCAGCGCGTTGGCACTGGCTGAAAGGCTTGAGCAGCAAGACGGCATCGAAAAAGTGCATTACGCGGGCCTCAAGAGTCACCCGCAACACGCACTGGCTCAGCGTCAGCAGCGTGGTTTTGGTGCCGTGGTCAGTTTTGAAGTCAAAGGTGGCAAAGAGGGCGCCTGGCGCTTTATCGACGCCACACGCCTGATTTCGATCACCGCCAACCTGGGCGACAGCAAAACCACCATTACCCACCCGGCCACCACCTCCCATGGTCGCCTGGCGCCGCAGGAGCGTGAAGCAGCGGGTATTCGTGACAGCTTGATCCGCATTGCAGTTGGCCTGGAAGACGTCGCCGACCTGCAAGCCGATCTGGCGCGAGGTCTCGCCGCACTGTGACCGACATGATTCTAGAAGCGCACGCGGCCGGTAACGGGCGTGTAGCGCTGGTGACCGGCGCGGCGCGCGGTATTGGCCTGGGCATTGCCGCGTGGCTGGTGAGTGAAGGCTGGCAAGTGGTGCTGACTGACATTGACCGTGTGCGCGGCTCCAAAGTGGCCAAGGTGCTGGGCGAAAATGCCTGGTTTGTGGCGATGGATGTGGCGCTTGAGTCGGACGTTATCCAGTGCGTGGCTCAAGTGCTTGGGCAGTTTGGCCGTCTGGATGCGCTGGTGAGCAATGCTGCCATTGCCGATCCCCACAACATGACCCTCGAAAGTCTCGACCTTGAGCACTGGAACCGGGTGTTGGCGGTCAACCTGACCGGGCCGATGCTGTTGGCCAAGCATTGTGCGCCTTACTTGCGTGCGCACTGCGGCGCCATCGTCAACCTGGCTTCAACCCGCGCCCGCCAATCCGAGCCTGATACCGAGGCTTACGTGGCGAGTAAAGGCGGGCTGCTGGCGTTGACGCACGCATTGGCCATCAGCCTTGGGCCGGAGATCCGGGTCAATGCGGTCAGCCCCGGCTGGATTGATGCTCGCGACCCCTCGGTGCGTCGTGCGCAGCCGCTCACCGACGCCGACCACACCCAACATCCGACAGGGCGTGTCGGCACTGTTGAAGATGTGGCGTCGATGGTGGCGTGGTTGTTGTCGCGCAATGCCGGTTTTGTGACGGGGCAGGAATTTGTGGTTGACGGCGGCATGAGCAAGAAAATGGTCTACGAAGCGTAGGGCGTAGCTGTCGTGGGTAATAGTCGAGGTTTATCGGTTTTAGCTTTTTTTAAAAAAAGTTCAATCTTGTCCTTGACTTAGCTTCGATAGATGCGTAAATTTCGCGGCCTCAACGAAGCAAAGGGTGATTAGCTCAGCTGGGAGAGCATCTGCCTTACAAGCAGAGGGTCGGCG
>NZ_LLWJ01000047.1:0-44078 GCF_001529285.1 Pseudomonas sp. TAA207
AACTTGCGTGTAGTCGCTGACGAGTAATGCGAGGCTGCGTCCGGGCGCGAAGCGGTCGTAAAGTCATTCAACCGCATTCATCGGGTTTATGATCGCTGCGCACTCAGACGTCGCCTTCGCCAATGGCTACACCAACTTGCGCGTAGTCGCTGACGAGTAATGCGAGGCTGCGTCCGGGCGCGAAGCGGCCGTAAAGCCATTCAACCGCATTCAACGGGTTTACGATCGCTGCGCACTCAGACGTCGCCTTCGCCAATGGCTACACCAACTTGCGTGTAGTCGCTGACGAGTAATGCGAGGCTGCGTCCGGGCGCGAAGCGGCCGTAAAGCCATTCAACCGCATTCAACGGGTTTACGATCGCTGCGCACTCAGACGTCGCCTTCGCCAATGGCTACACCAACTTGCCGTGTAGTCGCTGACGAGTAATGCGAGGCTGCGTCCGGGCGCGAAGCGCTCGTAAAGTCATTCAACCGCACTCATAGGGTTTACGATCACTGATCGTCAAAATAGCGCTCGTGCCAGTCCACCAGTGGCTGTGGCACGTTGAGCTTCTGGCCGTAGATCACCGAGTAAGACAGCACGTTTTGCACGTATTGGCGGGTTTCATCGAATGGAATGCTTTCAATCCACACGTCAAAGCCCAGGTGGTTTGCGCCGCGCAGCCATTGGCGAACGCGCCCCGGCCCTGCGTTGTATGCCGCTGAAGCCAATACGCGGTTACCGTTGAACTGGCCGTGTACCTGGCTCAGGTAAGCCGCGCCCAACTGGATGTTTTTGTCCGGGTTTAGCACTTGTTGCGGTGAGGCCAGCGGGATGCTGAATTTTTTGGCGGTCTCTTTGGCAGTGGCGGGCATTAATTGCATCAGGCCACTGGCGCCCACGCCTGAGCGGGCATCATCCATGAAGGCGCTTTCCTGGCGAGTGATGGCAAACACCCAACTGGAGTGCAAACCACGCACCTTGGCCTCGCGCACCAGCGTGTCGCGGTGAGCCATCGGGAAACGGATGTCCAGATCGTCCCAATACTTGGCCTGGCTGA
This sequence comes from Pseudomonas sp. TAA207, assembly GCF_001529285.1. NCBI lineage: Bacteria > Pseudomonadati > Pseudomonadota > Gammaproteobacteria > Pseudomonadales > Pseudomonadaceae > Pseudomonas > Pseudomonas sp. TAA207. The sequence goes on from NZ_LLWJ01000047.1 coordinate 1,041, forward strand.
TGGTGCGAATCGCCGGGAAGTACCACTTCAGGTCATAGGCCAACTTGGCCTGGGCCACCATTTCGTCACGGTTGAAGTGGCGGCTGACGTGATACCACTCACGTCGGCCATCCACGATTTGGCCGCGGTCATGGAACTCCAGCGCGCGCTGTACGCCCGGGGTATTGCGCACTTTGTTGATCAGTTGCGGGCTGAGTACCAGCGGTTTGTTGTTGAGCTGGTAGGGGGTTTGTGCCCGATCTGCAGCCAGAAAACCGTAGAAATCACGCTCGCGGGCCACGCTCTTGAACAGTACCTGCGCTTGCGGGTTTTTTGGCTCGGCCAGTTCCAGGCTGCGGGCCTGCCAGTAGCGCCAGCGATTGCTGGTGGCCAGGTCTTCGGGGAGTTTGCGGGTCAACTGGTAGGCATCTTCCCAGCGTGCCAACCGCAACAGCAGACGCAGGCGCCATTCGGTGACGGTGTTGTCACGCAGCTCGGGGTCGTATTGGGTCATGATGTCCAGGCCACGGCTGTCGTAGCGGCGGGCGAACGTCAGGCCAATTTCGCGCGCGATGGCGACTTTTTCGTCCCGCGAGAAATGCATGTTGGTGGCGTAGGTGTCGAGCAGTGCCGCGGCCTTTTCCGGGTCTTGGCGTGCCAGGCGGCGCAGTCCCAGGCCGACAGCGTCAGACATGGCTTCACTGGCTGGCGTAAAGCGCGAAGGCTGGCTCAGGAGGTCAGGCTTTTGCGCCACTTCAATCATCAGCCGGGCTTGCGGGCCCAGGGTGTTGAGGCCATTGGCCAATGTGTTGGCCAGCCCGTAATTGCGCGCTTCGGCCGCGAGTTTCACGCGCTGCCAGCGTTTTTGCTCGGTTAATTGGCCTTCGGCCGCCCATTGGCTGAACAACGCGTCGCATGCCGCCGGTTGGGCTTTGCCCACCAGCCACAGTTTTTCGGCGCTGGCATAGCCTTCTGCTTTTTGGTTATGGGCGAGCTGGTACTGGCCGTTCAGGCAGTCGAGTTCGGTGAAGTTGAGCTTGGAGTCGTAATACTTGGCAAACGTCGCCCAGTCACCGCGTTCGGCCAGCCAGCGCAGCCAACGCAGTTTCATCCAGTTGGCTTGAGGCAGATCGCCGTGTTGGGCCAGGAACTGTTCGATTTCGACATTGCTGGCGCCTTTAAGGCGGGCCGTCAGCTCGTCATAGGCCAGATAAGGCGTCAGCGGGTAGCTGCGCAGGGCGTCGGCATTGCGAAAGTAGGGGCCGGAGTCGCCTTTGGCCAAGGCGCGCTTGGCCTCGTCGTACAGTTGGCGTTGTTGGGTCAAGTCTGCGGCCTGTGCGGCTTGCACGGCGCAGCTGGTGAGAAGCAGGCAGGATAAAAAGTTGAAGAGGCGACTGCGCATGTGGCTTCCGTACAGATAAAAAACGTGGCAAGTGCAGGGGGCGCCCGGCACTGATAGCGTCGTAGCTTAGCCTTTTGCCAGTCGCGCGTGAAAGCCTTGCCGGTCAATCGGCGAAACTTGCTACTAAATGGAGGCAAGCGGGGCCTGAACAATAAATAGCCGGCCGCCTTGGGGCGCAAATCAGGTAGAATGCGCGCCCAGTTTTTGGAGAAACTCATGACCCTGCTCAAATTCAGCGATGTGTCCCTTGCTTTCGGCTCTACGCCGTTGTTGGACAAGGTGTCCTGGCAGATCGCCCGTGGAGAGCGGGTGTGCATCATCGGCCGCAACGGCACCGGCAAGTCCAGCATGATGAAGCTGGTAAAAGGTGATCAAAAGCCCGACGACGGCTCTGTTTGGCGCGCACCCGGCCTCAAGATTGGCGAATTGCCGCAAGAGTTGCCGGTAGCCGACGGGCGGACTGTGTTCGACGTGGTCGCCGAAGGTCTGGACGGTGTGGGTGAGCTGCTTGCTCAGTACCATCACCTGAGCCAGAACATCGTGACCGATGCCGACCTGGACAAACTGATGCACGTCCAGCAAGACCTCGAAGCCCGTGACGGCTGGCGCTTGCAGCAATTGGTAGACAGCACCCTGAGCCGTCTGCAATTGCCTGCTGACAAGACCCTCGCTGAGTTGTCCGGCGGCTGGCGTCGTCGTGTTCTGTTGGCGCAAGCACTGGTTTCCGAACCGGATCTGCTGCTGCTCGACGAACCGACCAACCACTTGGACATCGGCGCAATCGCCTGGCTGGAAGAGGCCCTCAAGGACTTCCAGGGCGCGGTTCTGTTTATTACCCACGACCGTTCATTCCTGCAAAATCTGGCCACCCGGATTCTGGAGCTGGACCGTGGCGGCCTGATCGACTGGAACGGCGACTACGCCAGCTTCCTGGTCCACAAAGAAGCCACTCTGGCGGCTGAAGAAACGGCCAACGCGCTGTTCGACAAGCGTCTGGCGCAAGAAGAAGTGTGGATTCGCCAAGGCATCAAGGCGCGCCGTACCCGTAACGAAGGCCGAGTTCGGGCCCTCAAGGCGCTGCGTGTTGAACGCAGCGAGCGTCGTGAACGCACCGGTAAGGCCAACATTCTGCTGGATACGGCAGACAAGTCCGGCAAGCAAGTGATGGTCCTCGAAAACGTCAGCTTTGCGCACCCCGACGGTCCGTTCCTGATCAAGGACTTCTCGATGGTGTTGCAGCGCGGCGACCGCATCGGTCTGCTGGGCGCCAACGGTACGGGCAAAACCACATTGCTGAAGCTGATGCTCAGCGGTTTGCAGCCTACCAGCGGCAAGATTGAGGAAGGCACGCGCATTGACGTGGCTTACTTCGACCAGTTGCGTCACCAGTTGGACCTGGAAAAAACCGTCATCGACAACGTGGCCGAAGGCCGCGATTTTATCGACATTGACGGTCAGAGCCGCCACGTACTCAGCTACCTGGGTGACTTCCTGTTCAGCCCGCAGCGTGCCCGCACGCCGGTCAAGGCGCTGTCGGGTGGTGAGCGTGCACGTCTGTTGCTGGCCAAACTGTTCAGCAAACCGGCGAACTTGCTGGTACTCGATGAGCCAACCAACGACCTTGACGTCGAAACGCTTGAGCTGCTGGAAGAGGTGTTGCTGACCTTCCAGGGCACTGTGTTGATGGTCAGTCACGACCGGGCATTCCTCGACAACGTAGTGACCAGCACCTTGGTCTTTGAAGGTGAAGGCAAGGTTCGCGAATACGTGGGCGGTTATCAGGACTGGCTGCGTCAAGGCGGCTCGCCGCGTCTGTTGGGCGTGACCGAGAGCAAGTCGGGCAAGGCGGACTTGAACTCGGCGGTGGTCACTCCGGCGGCGGCGCCAGCAGCAGCGGCACCTGCACCGGCGAAAAAGAAGCTGAGCTACAAGTTGCAGCGCGAGCTGGAAGCGTTGCCAGGCCAAATCGATGCTAAAGAGCAGGCGATTGCCGGCGTGGAGGCAGAAATGGCTGACACGGCGTTCTATCAGCGTCCAGCGGCTGAAACGGCGCAAGTGATTGCCAAGCTTGAAGCCTTGCAGGCTGAGCTTGAGCAGTTGGTTGAGCGTTGGGCTGAGCTGGATGCCTGATTGAGCGGTTGCTGAACTGAAAAAGCCCGGCCTTTCTCTTCGAGGGGCCGGGCTTTTTTGTGGTTGGGCGCTGCCTTAATTCGTTTGTTTCAGGGTCACGGCCAAGACATCGCAGGGCGCATCATGCAATACGTCGTTAGCGGTGGAGCCCAGTAGCAGCGCCAAACCGTGGCGGCCGTGGCTACCGACCACGATCAAGTCGCAGCCGTGTTCTTTGGCAAAGCCGTGGATTTCATGGCGCGGCTGGCCATATTGGAGCTTGCAGTTGTCTTTGGACAGTTGCGGGTACATGCCGATCAGGCGTTCCAGAAGCTGACTGGCTTGCTCAAACTGCTGTTGCTGCAACTGGGACAGGTCCATTGGCACATCGCCGCCGAAGGCCATGGCCATGGGTTCAACGATATGAATCAGTGACAGCTTGGCGCCATTGGCTGCCGCACTGGCGCTGGCCCGATAGATCACCGGGTCGCATTCGTCAGTCAGGTCGACAGCAACCAAAATATGCGAGTAGGGCTTGGGTGGTGTGGGCATGTGGTGCGCTCCTGTAAAGGGTCATTGAGAGTGAGTATGGCTCTTTTGCACAGCCTGGGTTCACGTCAGGGTTAACGCGTTAATTAAAGCTAATGAGAGTACACATATGACGGTATGGATAGTGGTGTCAATTCTGGCACTGGTTTTGAGCCCGCTGGCGTGGCTGCGACCTTCGCGCCGCCAGAGTGGGCGCATGGCCTTGCGCATGGAGGCCCGACGCATGGGGCTTGCCATGCAACTGACCCCTCAAGAATGGCCGCACTGGCTTGAGCCTGAACCGCCGGGGTCATGCGCACAATTTCATCGTCCGCGTCGCAGCACTAAGCCTGATGTGTGGTGCTATTGGCAATCTGCGCCGCGAATGTGGGTCAATCAATGGCGTGAAGAATGCGTCGATGAGCGCCTGCTGGCGCAATTTCGAAAGCTGCCTGCGAACGTCTACAAGGTCGAGGCCAGCACCCAAATGATCGCGTTGTATTGGGGTGAGAAGGGTGAGCCTGAGGTGTTGGTCGCCATAGACGAAACACTTAAAGCATTGGCGTAGCCGTTGCCGCGGGCGCCGTACGATTACTCAGCGCCCGTGAACCGAATGACGGTGAGGCAGCCTTAAACATGGGCTTGAAGGGGTTTGCGACGGCCTCGGCGCCGGACACCGGCGTGCATGATGCGTTAAAGGTTACAGTTGCAGACGATCCGGCATTTAGACGCAAGGTCGTTTTGTCATCGTTGTTTTGGACAATTGACAATCGATCGCTTTTCCGTGAAGGTGTCGACACCCAAATCAAACGGGCGTATGAATCGAGCGTTTGCCATGCAGGCAGCGTTTGCATAACCCCGAATATCGCGTCGGCGGGTGTGCCAGGTGGATTGGCGTGAGCATTGACGGTGTCGTCATTGCCAGCCAGACGCTAGCGTGCGACGTGTACTGTTCAGCTTCCATATCCTGGAGATCAGTTGATGATTTACGAAGGTAAAGCCATCACGGTTACGGCTCTTGAAAGTGGCATCGTCGAACTGAAGTTCGACCTCAAGGGTGAGTCCGTCAACAAGTTCAACCGTCTAACCCTGAACGAATTGCGTCAGGCGGTAGATGCGATCAAGGCAGATGCTTCGGTCAAGGGCGTTATTGTTTCCAGCGGCAAAGACGTGTTCATCGTCGGCGCGGACATCACCGAATTCGTCGAAAACTTCAAGCTGCCGGATGCCGAGCTGATCGCGGGCAACCTGCAAGCCAACAAAATCTTCAGTGACTTCGAAGACCTCAACGTTCCAACTGTAGCGGCTATTAACGGCATTGCACTGGGCGGTGGTCTGGAAATGTGCCTGGCAGCGGACTTCCGTGTCATGGCCGACAGCGCCAAAATCGGCCTGCCAGAAGTCAAGCTGGGCATCTACCCAGGCTTTGGCGGCACCGTGCGTCTGCCGCGCCTGATTGGCGTTGATAACGCTGTTGAGTGGATTGCCTCGGGCAAAGAAAATCGTGCTGAAGATGCGCTGAAAGTCAGTGCCGTTGATGCGGTGGTTGCACCGGCACAACTGGCGGCAGCTGCGCTGGACCTGATCAAGCGTGCTATCAGTGGCGAGCTGGACTACAAGGCCAAGCGTCAGCCGAAACTTGAAAAGCTCAAGCTGAACGCAATCGAACAAATGATGGCATTTGAAACCGCCAAAGGTTTCGTGGCTGGTCAAGCCGGCCCGAACTACCCGGCCCCGGTTGAAGCCATCAAAACCATCCAGAAAGCGGCGAACTTCGGTCGCGACAAGGCGCTGGAAGTGGAAGCTGCCGGTTTTGCCAAATTGGCCAAAACCTCCGCTTCGCAATGCCTGATCGGGCTGTTCCTGAACGATCAGGAACTGAAGAAAAAAGCCAAGATCTACGACAAGATCGCCAAAGACGTGAAGCAGGCTGCCGTGCTCGGTGCAGGCATCATGGGCGGCGGTATTGCCTATCAGTCGGCCTCCAAAGGTACGCCGATCCTGATGAAAGACATCAACGAGCACGGTATCGAGCAGGGCCTGGCGGAAGCCGCCAAGCTGCTGGTTGGCCGCGTTGATAAAGGTCGTATGACCCCGGCGAAAATGGCTGAAGTGCTCAACGGTATTCGTCCTACGTTGTCGTACGGTGATTTCGGTCACGTCGACCTGGTGGTTGAAGCCGTTGTCGAGAACCCGAAGGTCAAGCAAGCGGTATTGGCTGAAGTGGAAAACCACGTCAAGGACGATGCAATCCTGGCGTCCAACACCTCGACCATTTCCATCAGCCTGTTGGCCAAAGCCCTCAAGCGCCCGGAAAACTTCGTAGGGATGCACTTCTTCAATCCGGTGCACATGATGCCGCTGGTGGAAGTGATTCGTGGCGAGAAGTCCAGCGATCTGGCGGTTGCAACCACGGTTGCTTATGCCAAGAAAATGGGCAAAAACCCGATTGTGGTTAACGATTGCCCAGGTTTTCTGGTCAACCGCGTACTGTTCCCGTACTTCGGTGGTTTCGCCAAGCTGGTGAGTGCAGGCGTTGATTTTGTGCGCATCGACAAAGTCATGGAAAAATTCGGCTGGCCAATGGGCCCGGCGTACCTGATGGACGTGGTCGGCATCGACACCGGTCACCACGGGCGTGATGTGATGGCTGAAGGCTTCCCGGACCGTATGAAAGATGATCGTCGCTCAGCGATCGACGCGCTGTACGAAGCCAAGCGTCTGGGCCAGAAAAACGGTAAGGGTTTCTATGCTTACGAGGCTGACAAGCGCGGCAAGCAGAAGAAAGTGGTGGATTCGAGCGTACTTGAAGTGCTCAAGCCGATCGTTTACGAACAGCGCGAAGTGACTGACGAAGACATCATCAACTGGATGATGATCCCGCTGTGCCTCGAAACCGTACGCTGCCTGGAAGACGGCATCGTAGAAACCGCAGCCGAGGCCGACATGGGCCTGGTCTACGGCATCGGTTTCCCTCCATTCCGTGGCGGCGCCCTGCGCTACATCGACTCGGTCGGTGTAGCAGAGTTCGTGGCCCTGGCTGATCAGTACGCTGAACTGGGCGCGCTGTACCACCCGACGGCGAAGCTGCGTGAAATGGCTAAAAACGGCCAGAGCTTCTTCGGTTAAGCGCCCCATTAGAGTGAGAGTGAAATTATGAGCTTGAATCCTAGAGACGTGGTGATTGTAGACTTCGGTCGCACCCCGATGGGCCGCTCCAAGGGTGGCATGCACCGCAACACCCGTGCTGAAGACATGTCTGCGCACCTGATCAGCAAAGTGCTGGAGCGCAACAGCAAGGTTGATCCGGGCGAAGTGGAAGACGTGATCTGGGGCTGCGTTAACCAGACCCTGGAGCAGGGCTGGAACATCGCGCGCATGGCGTCGTTGATGACCCAGATCCCGCACACCTCGGCCGCGCAAACCGTGAGCCGCCTGTGCGGCTCCTCGATGAGCGCCTTGCACACGGCAGCGCAAGCGATCATGACCGGTAACGGTGACGTTTTCGTGGTCGGCGGCGTCGAGCATATGGGTCACGTGAGCATGATGCATGGCGTTGACCCAAACCCGCACATGTCGCTGTACGCTGCCAAAGCCTCGGGCATGATGGGTTTGACCGCAGAAATGCTGGGCAAAATGCATGGCATCACTCGCGAGCAGCAAGACGCTTTCGGTGTTCGTTCGCATCAACTCGCCCACAAGGCGACGATTGAAGGCAAGTTCAAAGACGAAATCATCCCGATGCAGGGCTACGATGAGAACGGCTTCCTGAAAACCTTCGATTACGATGAGACCATTCGTCCGGAAACGACGATGGAAAGTCTGGCGGCGTTGAAACCTGCGTTCAACCCTAAAGGCGGCACCGTGACGGCGGGTACGTCGTCGCAGATCACTGATGGTGCTTCGTGCATGATCGTGATGTCCGCTCAGCGTGCAAAAGACCTGGGTCTTGAGCCGCTGGCCGTCATTCGTTCGATGGCCGTTGCAGGTGTGGACCCGGCAATCATGGGCTATGGTCCTGTACCGGCGACACAAAAAGCATTGAAGCGCGCAGGTCTGAGCATGGCCGATATCGACTTCATTGAGCTCAACGAAGCCTTCGCTGCACAGGCCCTGCCAGTGCTGAAAGATTTGAAAGTGCTCGACAAGATGAATGAGAAGGTTAACCTGCACGGCGGTGCCATCGCCTTGGGCCATCCATTTGGATGCTCGGGAGCGCGTATCTCCGGTACGTTGCTCAATGTGATGAAGCAAAATGGCGGTACCTTCGGGTTGTCCACCATGTGCATTGGCCTTGGCCAGGGCATTGCAACTGTCTTCGAACGCGTCTAAGCGTTACGTTGATAGAAGCCGGGGCCAAGTGCCCCGGTTTTTGTTTTTTAGGTGTTTTTATTTTTTTTATTTGCAAGGTGCCGCAACATGCCGCTACAACCTGGGCTCTATCAGCATTACAAAGGGCCGCAGTATCGGGTATTCAATGTGGCTCGCCATTCTGAAACCGAAGAGGACGTGGTCTTCTATCAAGCCCTGTATGGTGAATGCGGTTTTTGGGTACGCCCGCTGAGCATGTTTTTGCAGACGGTCACGGTAGACGGCACACAAGTGCCGCGCTTTGCCTTGATTCAGGCTGAAACGAGCCTTTTTTCCCGGCCATAAGGCGACGTCGCGCAGCACCCTGCGCTTGACCTCATCTTGTTGCCACTATATATAGCGGTGCCGCGTCAGGCGCGAACCGCCTTTCACTTCTAGAATTCAGGAACTTTCTGATCCATGGGCAAATCGCTGGTCATTGTGGAATCCCCGGCTAAGGCCAAGACCATCAACAAGTACTTGGGTAACGAGTACGTGGTGAAGTCGAGTATCGGCCATATCCGAGACCTGCCCACCAGCGGTTCGGCTAGCGCCAGCAAAGAACCTGCTGCCAAGCGCGGTAAGGCTGCGGCGGGCGAAGCGCCGGCCCTGTCGCCGAAAGAGAAAGCTCAAAAGCAGCTGATCTCGCGCATGGGCGTCGATCCCGAGCATGGCTGGAAAGCCAAGTACGAGATCCTTCCTGGCAAGGAAAAGGTCATCGAAGAGCTGCGCCGGCTCGCCAAGGATGCTGACACCATCTATCTCGCAACCGACTTGGATCGCGAGGGGGAAGCCATTGCATGGCACCTGCGCGAAGCCATCGGTGGGGACGACAGCCGCTACAAGCGCGTGGTGTTCAACGAAATCACCAAAAAAGCGATTCAGGAAGCCTTCTCCAAGCCGGGTGAACTGGACATCAATCGGGTAAATGCCCAGCAGGCACGTCGTTTCCTCGACCGCGTGGTGGGTTACATGGTGTCGCCGCTGTTGTGGGCAAAAATTGCCCGTGGCTTGTCGGCGGGTCGTGTGCAGTCGGTGGCCGTGAAGCTGGTCGTGGAGCGAGAGCGCGAGATTCGTGCGTTCAACCCAGAAGAGTACTGGGAAGTTCACGCAGACCTCGGCACCGCCAAGGGTGCAAAAGTACGCTTTGACGTCGCGCGTGAAAAAGGCGAAGCGTTCAAGCCGCTGAACGAAACCCAGGCCATGGCCGCGCTGGAAAAGCTCAAGGCTTCCAGCTACACCATCGTCAAGCGCGAAGACAAGCCGACCAGCAGCAAGCCGTCGGCACCTTTCATTACCTCCACCCTGCAACAGGCCGCGAGCAACCGCTTGGGCTTCGGGGTGAAGAAAACCATGATGATGGCTCAGCGTCTGTATGAAGCGGGCTACATCACGTATATGCGTACCGACTCCACCAACTTGTCGGCTGATGCGGTCGAGATGGCACGCACCTACATTGAAGGTGAATTTGGCGCGTCCTACCTGCCGCCTGCACCGAACGTGTACAGCAGCAAGGAAGGCGCACAAGAGGCTCACGAAGCCATTCGTCCTTCTGACGTAAACATGCACCCGAGCAAGCTGTCGGGCATGGAGCGCGACGCTGAGCGCCTTTACGAGCTGATCTGGCGCCAATTCGTGGCTTGCCAGATGCTGCCGGCCAAGTACCTGTCGACCACGGTCAGCGTTGCAGCCGGTGATTTCGAGCTGCGTGCCAAAGGCCGCATCCTCAAGTTCGACGGTTATACCCGCGTGATGCCGCAAATCACCAAGCCGGGTGACGACGACGTATTGCCTGACATGGCGCAGGGCGATGTGCTCAAGTTGATCAATATTGATCCGACTCAACACTTCACCAAGCCACCGGCGCGTTACTCCGAAGCCAGTTTGGTCAAAGAGATGGAAAAACGCGGTATCGGTCGTCCTTCGACCTACGCCGCGATTATCTCGACCATTCAGGACCGTGGTTATGTGGCCTTGCACAACCGCCGTTTTTACTCCGAAAAAATGGGCGATATCGTTACCGAGCGGTTGTCTGAAAGTTTTTCTGACCTGATGGACTACGGTTTCACCGCCGGCATGGAAGAAAACCTCGACGACGTGGCGCACGGTGAGCGTGACTGGAAAAACGTGCTGGACGAGTTCTACGGCAGCTTCAAGAAGAAACTTGAAATCGCCGCAGACCCGGACAGTGGCATGCGTGCCAATCAGCCGGTCATGACCGATATTCCGTGTAAAGAATGCGGACGTCCGATGCAGATTCGTACCGCATCGACGGGCGTGTTCCTGGGGTGTTCGGGCTACAGCCTGCCGCCTAAAGAGCGTTGCAAGGCGACGGTCAACCTGGTGCCGGGTGATGAAATCGCCGCTGATGACGAGGGTGAGTCCGAGTCGTTGGTGTTGCTGGGCAAGCACCGCTGCCCGATTTGCAGCACCGCGATGGACGCTTACTTGCTGGATGAGAAGCACAAGCTGCACATCTGCGGTAACAACCCGGATTGCGCGGGTTATGAAATCGAAGAGGGCAGCTATCGCATCAAAGGCTACGAAGGTCCGAGCCTGGAATGTGACAAATGCGGCAGCGAGATGCAGCTCAAGACGGGTCGTTTCGGCAAGTTCTTCGGTTGCACCAATGCGGAGTGCAAAAACACCCGCAAATTGCTCAAAAGCGGTGAAGCGGCGCCGCCCAAGATGGACCCGGTGAAAATGCCGGAACTCAAGTGCGAGAAGGTGAATGACACCTACATCTTGCGTGACGGTGCTTCTGGTCTGTTCTTGGCGGCCAGCCAGTTCCCTAAAAATCGTGAGACCCGTGCCCCGTTGGTGATCGAAATTGTGCCGCACAAGGACGAAATCGATCCTAAGTACCACTTCCTGTGTGATGCGCCGAAGAAAGACCCCGACGGTCGCCCGGCAGTGATCCGCTACAGTCGCAAAACCAAAGAGCAGTACGTGCAGACTGAAGTGGATGGCAAGCCGACAGGGTGGCGTGCGTTCTACGATGGCAAGAGCTGGAAGGTTGAAGACAAGCGTAAAGAAAAAGACGCTTGATCTGAGCTGAACGCAGAGTAAAAAACCGCGCAAGGTCTGTAGGACTTGCGCGGTTTTTTATGCAGCGCTTCAGCGGTTGGCGTAGAGACTTTATTGCCAGCGAAGCATCGCGGGTGAAAAACATGTAGCCGCTGACGAGTAGCACGAGGCTGCGTTCGGGCGCGCAGCGGTCGTAAAACCATCCAACCCTGTGCGTCAGTTACACCGCAGTCATTACGTCACGGCCATTTTGTGCCCGATCGCTGCTCATGCCTCGACAGCACCTGCACCACAAGCGTGGCGCTGCTAAACCCTTGCGTCTGCCCACCTCTGTCCCTGAGACTGCTCGATCTGCCTTAACCCTTCGTTGTGGAATGCCCCAATGGCTTACGAACTCTATACCCGTACCAATCAAAAAATATATTTCACGGGCTTGGCGCTGGAGGCCATGCACAAGGCGGCTGAGGGTCGGGCCATGAATGCACAAGCTTTGGTGCAGGCTGAGCGAGAGTCGGCAGTGTTTCATTTGTATGGCGCACTGCTTGGCTTATGCCACGAGATTGCCGGTTTCTATCGTTTGCCCCAGGGCAGCGCACCTAGAGTGGAGCTTTTGCTGACGCAGGAAGTGCTGGATGCCAAAGCAATCCCCGAGCTGGCTGAAATGGTTGAATTGGCGCGCGCTCCCAACACTTGGCTTGCACAGCTGGTAGCGGCCCATGCCGCGCTGTATCAGCCGTTGCAGGCACCTAAAAAGGTCAAGGCAGATGTGTTTCAGCCGTTGATCGAGGTGGTCAGTCTGGAGGAAGACGTGCCGCAAACGTTGAGTCGCGAAACGCTTGAGGAGTGGCGTCAAAACCTGAAAAAAATGGCAATCCGCTTTCGCGATGGTCTCAATGAGTGCTAAAAGTCGCATCTGGAACTGCACAGTCATTCATCACTCCGTCATGAAAGCGCCATAGATCCTGGCAAATTCTGTTGGGATGACTGATATAATCCCGCGCTTTCGTGGAGAACAAACTTTTATGCCAACGTCCTTTCTAGAAATTGTCGAGTTGCCTGACGGCCGCATCGAGTTGCGTCGGGCTGAGGACGAAGGGTCTTTGGTGACGCTGAACTTCTCTGAAGATGCCAAGGCTTTTCTTCAGGGGCAGCACGTAGAGGTGGCCAAAGCCATGCTCAGCGTGGGTGTGCAAATGGCGGGTCGGCTGGCCGAAGGCGAGCTGGAAAAAGACGAAGGGCCGCGCATTCTTCATTGAGTGGCCACAGATGCAAGCCTGCCACAGATGAGTGAATGCGTTCGGTGGCGACCCTGTGGCAGCAGCGTCTGGTTAGCCCAGTCGAATATTCAGACTTTGCCCGTGACCGATCAATGCTGCGCCGATCAATTGTTGACGGGCGGCCGAGTTGAGCGGGTTTATCCAGCTCACGACGGTGTGACTACGGCCCAGGCGCAGTGCTTCGCACGTTAATTGCAACGCACTTTTATTGCCATTGGGTTGCAGCAGCAGTATGCGTTCGCGATTAAGTCCCGCATCGCGCAACCAGCTTTGAGTCAGGCTGGCGGGTGGCGCAATCAGCGTCAACCAGCGCGCATCTTGTTGCTCGCTGAGTTCGCGAAGCATGGGCGCTAAAAGGTTCAGGCAGTTCTCGGCAGCACCGCGTAACGACAGCTCACTGAAAACCTCTGGTTCTGCGCGCCAAGGTGAATCAAGTACTGCTTTGATCGCTTGTGGCATGGGCTGGGCCATGAATGCCTCGAACAAAGGCAGTTGTGCTGGTAGCGATGGGTGCGGGAACTGCATGGCGCCTCCTTCTTTAGCGGCGTATGACGCCGACGCTCAGGCCTTCGATAACGAGTTCCTGCTCTTTGAGATTGACTTCAATGGGCGCGAAATCCGGGTTTTCAGCGATTAGCCAGACTGTGCTGCCTTCGCGCTTGAAGCGCTTGACGGTCACTTCGTCGTCAATACGTGCCACCACGATCTGCCCGTTGCGTGCTTCACGGCAGGTATGAACCGCAAGCAAGTCGCCATCAAAGATGCCGACATCCTTCATGCTCATGCCCTGGACGCGCAACAGGTAATCGGCGCGCGGATGGAAGAAGGTCGGGTTGATATTGCACGACTCTTCGACATGTTCCTGCGCCAGAATGGGCGCGCCGGCGGCGACGCGGCCAATAATGGGCAACGTGGATTCGTCAGCATTGGCTTCAAAGCCAGGTATGCGAATACCGCGCGAGGCACCCGGTGTCATTTCGATGGCACCTTTGCGGGCCAATGCTTTCAGGTGTTCTTCGGCGGCATTGGGTGACTTGAAACCCAGCTCTTGTGCAATTTCGGCACGGGTAGGCGGGTAACCGTTGTCATCCAGGCAGCGTTTGATAAAGGCCAGGATCTCAGCTTGGCGTGGCGTCAGTTTTAGCATGTTGATCGCTCTGTCTTTTTATACAGTGACTGGGATTATATACAGTGAAGGCGCATTGGCAATGATCCATTTCAGGCCGTCCGCTGGACGGTCATGCCTGAGCCTGATGGACGCTACTTTATCAGCACAGGCCACGCGGGCCGAGGCTGTGGTTAAATGCGGAACTGGCCAGTCGCAAAACGAATGCCCTATCTTGACTTTTAACAAACTGAAACGTATGTTTCAAACAACTGTTTAAGTGTTTGTCAGCCGGAGTAGACATGGCCCAGTCGGAAACCGTTGAACGTATCCTTGATGCTGCTGAGCAGCTGTTCGCGGAAAAAGGTTTTGCCGAGACTTCACTGCGGCTGATCACCAGCAAGGCCGGAGTCAATCTGGCTGCGGTCAATTACCACTTCGGTTCTAAAAAAGCGCTGATTCAGGCGGTTTTTTCGCGTTTCCTGGGTCCGTTTTGCGCCAACCTCGACCGCGAGCTGGAGCGACGCCAGGCCAAGCCGGACAATCGCCCCAGCCTGGAAGAACTGCTGGAAATGCTCGTGGAGCAGGCGTTGGTGATCCAGCCGCGCAGTGGTAACGATCTTTCCATTTTCATGCGTTTGCTGGGTCTGGCCTTCAGCCAGAGCCAAGGCCATTTGCGGCGCTACCTTGAAGACATGTACGGCAAAGTGTTCCGCCGCTATATGTTGCTGGTTAACGAAGCCGCGCCGCAGATTCCTCCTATCGAGTTGTTTTGGCGCGTGCATTTCATGCTCGGTGCCGCGGCATTCAGCATGTCCGGGATCAAGGCGTTGCGCGCCATTGCCGAGACAGACTTCGGTGTTAACACCTCGATCGAGCAAGTCATGCGTTTGATGGTGCCTTTCCTGGCTGCTGGCATGCGCGCCGAAAGCGGGGTTGTTGACCCTGTGATGGCCAGCGCACAAATGCGCGCCCGTAACAAAACCTCGCAGATTGCCGCCAAGGTTTGATCGGCTGCGGGTGGGCGTGGCAGTCGAGTTCCGCTAAGCTTGGCGCCATGCTCACTCCTGACTTATTCCCCTTTGTACGTGCATTACGGTTGCCTGAACGGGCGGCGCGTAAGGTTGCGCCCGTGCATGTCCGGTGGGCAATAAGTGCACTCTTTCTCTAAAGGATTTTCCATGAGTTCTGCCTTGCAAGGCTCCTTGATGGTGGACGTCGCCGGTACTTGGCTGACGGCTGAAGACCGGCAATTGCTGCGCCAGCCTGAAGTGGGCGGTTTGATCATTTTTGCGCGCAACATTGAGCATCCGCGCCAGGTTCGCGAACTGAGCGCTTCGATTCGTGCGATTCGCCCCGACCTGCTGCTGGCCGTTGATCAGGAAGGCGGTCGGGTGCAGCGTCTGCGCCAAGGGTTTGTACGCTTGCCGGCGATGCGCGCGATTGCAGATAACCCGAACGCCGAGTATTTGGCCGAACAATGCGGCTGGATCATGGCCACCGAAGTTTTGGCCGTGGGCCTGGACTTGAGTTTTGCCCCGGTACTGGATCTGGATTACCAGCGCAGCGCCGTGGTTGGCAGCCGTGCGTTCGAGGGCGATCCTGAACGCGCCGCGACATTGGCCGCAGCCTTTATCCGCGGCATGAATGACGCTGGCATGGCGGCCACCGGTAAGCATTTTCCGGGACATGGCTGGGCAGAGGCTGATTCGCATGTAGCCATTCCAACAGATGAGCGCACGCTGGAGCAGATTCGTGCCCATGATCTGGTGCCTTTCGCACGGCTGAGCCAGCAATTGGCGGCGGTGATGCCCGCCCATGTGATTTACCCGCAAGTCGACAGCCAGCCCGCAGGTTTCTCTCGTCGCTGGTTGCAAGACATCTTGCGAGGTGAGTTGGGGTTCGATGGCGTGATCTTCAGCGATGACCTCTCGATGGCAGGCGCCCATGTGGTGGGCGACGCGGCCAGTCGTATCGAGGCGGCTTTGTCGGCGGGTTGCGACATGGGGCTGGTGTGCAACGACCGTGCGGCCGCCGAGTTGGCGCTCAGCGCTGCCCAGCGCATGAAGGTGACACCGTCGCCGCGTATCGCGCGCATGCGCAGCCAGGCGTTTGCCAGCACTGACTACCGGCAGGACCCGCGTTGGCTGGTGGCGGTGGGTGCGCTCAAAGATGCTCAATTGATTGATTAAAGGATCGGCTCAATGACGGTTTACGCAATTATCGGCGGCACGGGCCTGACCCAGCTTGAGGGGTTGACCATCAAGCGCTCGTTGGCATTGGACACGCCTTATGGCCCGACGTCGGCTGATATCCAGATAGGTGAATTCGCCGGTCGCGACGTCTTGTTTCTGGCGCGTCACGGCCATCCGCATCGCCTGCCACCCCATCAGGTGAACTATCGCGCGAACCTGTGGGCATTGAAGCAGGCGGGCGCCGAAGCGATTTTGGCAGTGAATGCGGTGGGCGGTATCCACATGGCGATGGGCACGGGGCATTTTTGTGTGCCGCATCAACTGATCGACTACACCAGTGGTCGCGAACATACCTATTTCGCAGACGATCTGGAGCACGTGACTCATATCGACTTCAGTTATCCCTACACCGAATCGTTGCGTGAGCAATTGATTGACGCGCTGGCTGGCGAGGGATGTTCCTACAGCAGCCACGGCGTTTATGCGGCGACCCAAGGCCCGCGTCTTGAAACGGTGGCTGAAATCGCTCGTCTTGAGCGCGATGGATGCGACATTGTCGGCATGACCGGTATGCCGGAAGCGGCATTGGCCCGTGAGCTGGAACTGGATTACGCCTGTTTGGCACTGGTGGTTAACCCGGCGGCGGGCAAGTCGACGGCGATCATCACCATGGCCGAAATCGAGCAGGCGCTGCACGACGGCATGGGTAAGGTCAAAGCCACTTTGGCGCGGGTGTTGGCGGGATAAGGGTTTTGTAGTCGCTGGCGCAGGCTGCGATAGGCTGCGTAGCAGCCCCCAGGCGAAGGGCCTGCGCCAGCGACTTCAGAGGCGATTGACAGGCTTCAACGCTTTTCGACTTTGGGTGGCAGTGGCGCAAACAGGGCGTCGATGTCGTCGTCTTGCAGTTTCCAGTCCCCCGCAATACGGCCATCCAGCACGCCGGCCGCCAAATCTGATTTTTCCTGCTGTAAGTGCTGGATTTTTTCTTCGACGGTGCCGCGGGCAATCATCTTGTACACAAACACCGGTTTTTCCTGCCCTATCCGGTAAGCGCGGTCGGTGGCCTGGTTTTCTGCTGCCGGGTTCCACCAGGGGTCGTAGTGAATCACGGTGTCGGCTTCGGTCAGGTTCAGGCCTACACCACCCGCCTTAAGACTGATCAGAAATATCTGCAATTTACCGCTCTGAAAGTCTTTGACGGGAGTGCGCCTATCCCTCGTTTGACCGGTGAGCAGGGCGTAATCAATGTTGCGCTTTTTCAGCTCGGCCTCGATCAGGCCCAGCATGGAGGTGAACTGGGAAAACAGCAGAATGCGTCGCCCCTCCGCAAACAGTTCTTCGAGCATCACCATCAAGCTGTCGAGTTTGCCCGAGGTGCTGCCTTTTTTTGGCGGGTTATCGCTGACCAGGCGCAGGTCGCAGCACACCTGGCGCAGTTTGAGCAGGGCTTCCAGGATGATGATCTGGCTGCGGCCTACACCTTTGCGCGTAATTTCATCGCGCACTTTTTTGTCCATCGCCAAGCGCATGGTTTCGTACACGTCCCGTTGCGCTTCGTTGAGATCAACCCAGTGGATGATCTCGGTTTTTGGGGGTAATTCGGTGGCCACTTGCTCTTTGGTTCGACGCAGCAGGAACGGTTTGATCCGCGCGTTCAGGTGCTGCAAACGCTCATCGCTGCCGTGACGTTCAATCGGCACACGGTAGTCGCGGTTGAAGGCTTTGACGTCGCCCAGCCAGCCGGGTAACAAAAAGTGAAACAGTGCCCACAGCTCGCCCAAGTGGTTCTCCAGCGGTGTACCGCTCAAGCACAGGCGTTGGCGCGCCACCAGCTCGCGCGCAGCTTGCGAGGCTTTGCTGTTGGGGTTCTTGATGTACTGCGCTTCGTCGAGGATCAGGATGTGCAACGGCACTTTAGCCAGCAGCTCAATGTCTTTGGGCAGCAGGGCATAGGTGGTCAGGATCACGTCGTAATCGTTGAGGTGCTCGACGTGTTTTTTGCGACTGGCGCCGTACAGCGCCAGCACCTTGAGTTGTGGCGTGAAGTGCGCCGCTTCGTCCACCCAGTTCGGAATCAGGCTGGTGGGCATCACCACCATTGCCGGGCGATCCAGCCGACCTGCGTTCTTTTCGCACAGAATGTGCGCCAGAGTTTGCAGGGTTTTGCCTAAACCCATGTCGTCCGCCAGAATGCCGCCGACTTCAAGTTGGCGCAGTGACTGCATCCAGCTCAATCCTTCGAGTTGATACGGTCTGAGCGTGGCATTCAGCCCTTGTGGCGCCTCGACACTGAAGTCTTTGATGTCGCGCAGGCGCTGGGCAAAGCCACGAATCTGCTCGCCGCCTTCCCAGCGCAACGGCAGTGCATCCAGGGCATTGAGCCGTGGTGCGTCGGCGCTTTTAATCCGCAAGGTGGTGGCGCCCGGCTCGCCCAGATAAAACTCGCCCAGAGTTGCCAGCACCGGTTTCAAGCGCCCATAGGGCAACGCCACTTGAAGCGGCATTTGCGTGCTGTTTGGGATGGCCGGGATATTCACCAGAATCAGCTCGTCATCGCGGCGCTTGGCGAGCTTTTCAGGGCTGAGTATTTCAGTGTGCGAGCGCATCAGGTTAAGCAGAATCGGCAGCAGGCTCAGGCGCTGTCCATTGACGATAATCCCCAACTCCAGGTCGAACCAGTCCCGCTCCGGCGCTTCATCGACGTTGGCGTACCAGTCTTCGACCGGACTCAGATCAAAGCCGAAGTGTTCATCGATCTGCACTTCCCAGCCATGCTCGCGCAAGGTGTCCAGCTGGTTGAGCGTGAAGTTCAGCCAGGCACTGTCATTGACCAGCTCAAACAGCTCGCCTGCGCTTTCGGGCAAGGCTTTGCTCTGACGCGTGGCGATCTTGAAGCCCAGGGCCCGCAACTGTTCGCGGTAGAGGTTTTCGGTTTCGGGGTGGCGTTTGATGCGCAGAATGTGGTCTTCGTGGCGAATCAAGACGTCCGCGTTTTTCTGCCCCGACACGTAAGTCTCGCGGTAATTGAACGACAACGCGGCGCGGTGCTGGATGTAGCGCTGCATTTTGCCGTTGCGCGGCTCAAAGGCGCTGAACTCGGCGCTGGCCAGCCATAACCGCGGGACCGGTTGTACATCGTCGATCTGTTGCTCGGGCAGGTTGGCAGGGCGGCGCGAGTCGAGTACGGCCTGAAGTTTTTCCAGGAGTTCGGCATCCTGGGCGGCGGCGGGGTAGTTCAAGGTGTCTTCAATCTTCAGTAATACGGCAGCAGTGTGCTTGCAGTTGGTGCGCACGGGGCAGGTGCATTCAGCGCTCACCAGCAGCAGCGAGCCTTTGGCTGACTCGCGTAAGCGAATGGTCTGGCGGTAGGGGTGTTCGCTCGAACCCTGACAGCTGGAGGTGATCAGGCTGTCACCGATTTGAGCGATTCGGACGCGGTTTTCCCTCGCGTAGCGGCGGCCACGCTCAAGGCTTTGTTCTTTAAACCGGCTGACCCATGTCGGCGCCAGCGGTTTGGTCAGTCGTGGTGTCTGGCTTAAGGGCATGGGTGTTTCATTGTGCGCATCCCATCAGGAAGACTTCGGTGTCAGGCGTTCAAACAACGCCTCGATCGTATTGAAGCGTTCATCGGGGCGCTCCATTGGCACCATGAATTTGAACAGCGTCGCGCCTTCGAACTTGTAACGGTTCGGTTGGCCTTGAATCAGCTTGATCAAGACCAGCGGGTCGACCGGGGTGTCAGACGCGAACTCAATGCGTCCGCCTTGCGGGCCGGCATCGACTTTTTTGATGCCCAGTTGCTCGGCCTGCAATTTGAGCTGGGTGATGCGCACCAGATTTTTGGTCGGCTCGGGGAGCAGGCCAAAGCGGTCGATCATTTCGACTTGCAAGTCCTTGAGGCCTTCTTCGTCCGTCGCTGAAGCGATGCGCTTGTAGAGGATCAGCCGCGCATGCACATCGGGCAAATAGGACTCGGGAATCAACGCTGGCACGCGCAGGTTGATTTCCGGGCCGCCACCCAGTGGTTGGTCGAGGTTCGGCTGCTCGCCTTTGCGGATCGACTTGACGGCGCGTTCGAGCATTTCCATGTACAGGGTAAAGCCCACGGCCTGGATCTGCCCGCTTTGGCCGTCGCCCAGCAGTTCGCCTGCGCCACGGATTTCGAGGTCGTTGGTGGCCAGTACAAAACCTGCCCCCAGATCCTGGGTGTTGGCGATGGCTTCCAGACGCTTTTGGGCGTCGCCGGTAATTTGCTGGCGCGGTGGCGTCAGCAGGTACGCATAAGCCTGGTGGTGACTGCGCCCGACGCGGCCGCGCAGTTGATGCAGTTGCGCCAGGCCGAATTTGTCTGCGCGCTCAATGATGATGGTGTTGGCGCTCGGCACGTCGATGCCGGTTTCGATGATGGTCGAGGCAATCAGCACGTTGAAACGCTTGTGATAAAAGTCGCTCATCACCTGTTCGAGTTCACGTTCGCGCATCTGGCCGTGGCCGATACCGATGCGGGCCTCAGGGACCAGTTCAGCAAGCTCGGCCGCGCATTTTTCGATGGTTTTGACGTCGTTGTGCAGGTAATACACCTGACCGCCCCGCAACAACTCACGCAACAACGCCTCTTTGACGGTGCTGTTGTTGTGCTCCATGACGAAGGTGCGCACCGACAAACGGCGCGCGGGCGGCGTGGCGATGATCGACAAATCGCGCATGCCCGACACCGCCATGTTCAGCGTGCGTGGGATAGGCGTCGCGGTGAGGGTCAGAATATCGACCTCGCTGCGCAGGGCCTTGAGCTGTTCTTTTTGCCGAACCCCAAAGCGGTGTTCTTCGTCGATGATCACTAAACCGAGATTTTTGATTTTGACGTCGTCTTGCAGCAGTTTGTGCGTGCCAATCACGATGTCGATTTTGCCTTCGGCCAAATCAGCCACTGCGGCATTGATTTCTTTCGCAGACTTGAAGCGGCTCATCACCTCGACCCGTACTGGCCAGTCGGCAAAGCGGTCGCGAAAGCTGTTGTAGTGTTGCTGGGCCAGAAGCGTGGTCGGGACCAAAATCGCGACCTGACGGCCACCGTGTACAGCAATAAAAGCGGCGCGCATGGCCACTTCGGTTTTACCGAAGCCCACATCGCCACACACCAGGCGGTCCATCGGCTTGGGCGCGAGCATGTCGGCGCGCACTGCTTCGATGGCGGTCTGTTGGTCGGGCGTCTCTTCAAACGGGAACCCGGCACTGAAGGTTGCGTAATCGGCTTTCGGGTCATCAAAGGCATGGCCCTCGCGGGCGGCGCGGCGAGCATAGATGTCGAGCAGCTCGGCGGCAACATCGCGCACTTGTTCGGCGGCTTTGCGTTTGGCTTTTTGCCAGGTTTCGGACCCTAGCCTGTGCAGCGGCGCCAGCTCGTCATCGCTGCCGGTGTAGCGGGCGATCAGGTGCAGGTTCGCCACCGGTACGTAAAGCTTGGCGCCTTCGGCGTATTGCAATGTCAGGAATTCGGCTTCCTGATTGTCGATTTCGAGCGTGGCCAGCCCTTGATAGCGACCCACGCCGTGGTCGATGTGTACCACGGGTGCGCCTTCGCGCAGCTCGGTAAGGTTTTTAATCACCGCGTCGTTGTTGGCATCAGCGCGTTTTTCGCGACGACGACGTTGCATCACGCGTTGGCCAAACAGCGGGCTTTCGGCGATCAGCGCCAGTGCCGGATCGTCCAGCAACAAGCCTTCGTCCAGCGGCGCAATGGTGATGGCCAAGCGATGTTTGCTGGCGACGAAGTCGGGCCAGCTGTCGACGGTTTTGGGGCGCAACTTAAGGCGTTCAAGCAATTCGAGCAGCACTTCGCGGCGCCCGGCGGACTCGGCGGTAAAGAGCACGCGGCCTTCAAACTGCTCCAGAAAACCCGAGAGTGCGGCCAGCGGTTGGTTGGCCTTGGCTTCAATCGCAAGGTTAGGCAGCGATTGAGCCGGGAAACGCTCGCGGCTGCTGCCGGTGTCCAGATCGTCCTGGCTGGCGACTACGCGCGGCCAGTTCTTCAGGCGGGCGAAGCAGTCTTCGACGGGCAAAAACAGTTCGGCGGGCGGCAATAAAGGACGAGAAGGGTCGACACGGCGCTCTTCGTAGCGGTTGCGCACATCCGACCAGAAATTCTCGGCCGCCTGTTCGATGCCGGGCAGCGAGAACACTTGGGTGTCGCCGGGCAAGTAGTCGAACAGGGTCGAGGTTTCATCGAAGAACAACGGCAGGTAGTACTCGATACCGGCAGGCGTAATACCGCTGCTTAAATCCTGAAAAATCGGACAACGACGGAAGTCGACATCAAAGCGTTCGCGAAAGCGTGCCTTGAAGCGTGTAACTGCATCTTTTTGCAGCGGGAATTCGCGCGCAGGTAACAGGCGTATCGAGTCGACTTTGTCGATCGAACGCTGGTTTTCAGGATCGAAAGTGCGCAGGGTTTCGATTTCGTCGTCGAACAGATCGATCCGGTAAGGCAGCTTGCTGCCCATGGGGAACAGGTCGATCAAGGCGCCGCGTACCGCAAACTCGCCGTGCTCGTACACCGTGTCGACGCAACGGTAGCCGCTGGCCTCCAGTCGGGTGCGCATCTGCTCCACGTCCAGCTTTTGCCCGACATCGAGTACCAGGCTGCTGCCGAGCAAAAACTTGGTCGGTGCCAGGCGGTGTAGGGCCGTGGTGATCGGCACTACCAAAACGCCATGATCCAGTTCAGGCAGCCGGTACAGGCTGGCAATACGCTGGGAAATGATGTCCTGGTGCGGCGAAAACAGGTCGTAAGGCAGGGTTTCCCAGTCAGGGAAATGCAGCACGGGCAGTTCGGGGGCGAAAAACCTCAGCTCCTGCTCAAGGCGCTCGGCGCTTTGGCTGTCGGCGGTCAGCAGCAGGGTGAAGCGCTTCGCGGCGCTGGCAGCCTCGGCAATGGCGAGGCTCAGGGCGGCACCGGGCAGGTTGCCCCAGTGCTGTTTACCTGCCGTAGCAGGCAGTTTGGGTAGTCGCAGGACGGGCACGGAAGGTTGAGCTCCAAGCGTTGCGGCAAAGAGGCCGATTGTAGCGGGCCAAGGGGCTGGCTGTCAGTTGCCGTCTGTTGCTGGGGCTTAATTCCAGCGTTTGAAGGGCAAAAGTCAGTGCCAGAACCTTCATTAAGTCGCTCAAAAGTGGGCGAATTCTCTGTGCGGAGATTTTTTTCGCCTATAAATATGGGTGCTTAATCGTTTCAGTCAGGGCTGTGTGACAGGCGCACATTGCCCCTGATCTGGCGCAGCGGCATAATGTAGCCCCTTTTTTCAGCCCCTACATGTGGAAGGTTCCCGTGACTCAGAAGCCCGACCAGTGTCTTGGTGAATGGATCGACCGTGAAGCACTCGCAGAAGCGATGATTCCGCTGATTGGTCAGCTCTACCGCAATAACAACGTGGTGAGTTCGATCTATGGCCGCAGCCTGATCAACCGTTCAGTCATTGCGATTCTCAAAGCTCACCGCTTTGCGCGTCATCGCCAGAGCGATGACATCGAATTGTCCGTGCACGAAACTTTCCCGCTGCTCAAAGCGATGAGCGAACTCAAGCTCGGTGCTGCTTCGGTAGACCTGGGCAAATTGGCCGTCAAGTTCAAAGCCCACGGCAATGGCCGTACGGCCGAGCAGTTTGTGCGCGAAGAACTGGCCGAGGTGGTGGGTCAGCAAAACGCTGGCGCCCGTAAAGGTACAGACGTTGTGCTGTATGGCTTCGGTCGTATTGGCCGCCTGCTGGCGCGCATCCTGATCGAAAAAACCGGTGGCGGCGACGGTCTGCGTCTGCGTGCCATCGTGGTGCGTAAAGGCGCCGACAACGACCTGGTCAAACGCGCAAGCTTGCTGCGTCGTGACTCGGTGCACGGTCCGTTCGACGGCACCATTGTGGTTGATGAAGAAAACAACACCATCACCGCCAACGGCAACTTGATCCAGGTGATCTACGCGAAGAACCCGACTGAGGTGGATTACACCCAGTACGGCATTCAAAACGCATTGCTGGTGGACAACACCGGGGTGTGGCGTGACGCTGAAGGCCTGGGCCAGCACTTGCAGTGCCCTGGCATTGACCGCGTGGTATTGACCGCGCCGGGCAAAGGCAAGCTGAAGAACATCGTTCACGGCATCAACCACGGCGAAATCACCGCAGACGACAAGATCGTTTCGGCGGCATCCTGCACCACCAACGCCATCGTGCCGGTGCTCAAGGCGGTCAACGACAAGTTCGGCATCGTCAATGGTCACGTAGAAACGGTTCACTCGTACACCAACGACCAGAACCTGATCGACAACTTCCACAAGGGCGATCGTCGTGGCCGTTCGGCTGCGCTGAACATGGTAATCACCGAGACCGGTGCTGCGACCGCTGCGGCCAAGGCACTGCCTGAGCTGGCGGGCAAGCTGACCGGTAACGCGATCCGTGTACCTACGCCGAACGTGTCGATGGCCATCCTCAACCTGAACCTTGAGAAGCCGGCGACTCGTGAAGAAATGAACGAGTACCTGCGCCACATGGCGTTGCACTCCGATCTGCACAAGCAAATCGACTTCGTGAGCTCGCAGGAAGTGGTGTCCACTGACTTCGTAGGTTCGCGTCACGCCGGTGTGGTCGATGCTGAAGCCACCATCTGCAATGACAACCGCGTTGTGCTGTACGTGTGGTACGACAACGAGTTCGGTTACAGCTGCCAGGTTGTGCGCGTCATGGAAGACATGGCCGGGGTCAACCCGCCAGCGTTTCCACGCTAAGCAACGCTTGCCACTGAAAACGCCCCGACTGGTTCGGGGCGTTTTTGTGTGTGCTGCAAAAACCATGTAGTCGCTGCCGCAGGCTGCGAAGGGTTGCGGAGCAACCCGTTTTCTTCAACTCACCGCAGCCCCAAACGCAGCCTGCGGCAGCGACTACAGATCAGGCATTGGTCGGTACCGCTGTGCGCAACTGGTGCTTGTCGCCGCGGAACAACACCACGGTCGCGATCAGCCCCAGTACTGCTGCGCCGGTCAGCCACAGGCCGGGAGCGGCCTTGTTGTCCAGTACGTGGATCAGGTAGGTGCAGGCCGCCGGAGTGAACCCGCCGAACGTCGCTGTGGCCAGGCTGTAAGCCAGCGAAAAGCCGGTGGTGCGGACTTCAATCGGCATGATTTCGGTCAGGGCAACCACCATTGCACCGTTGTACGAGCCATACAGGAAGGACAACCACAGCTCGACAATCAGCAGGTGGCTGAAGCTCGGGTTGGCCACCAGCCATGACAGTGCAGGATAGGCAGTCAGAATCGCCAGAATGGTTGCGCCCAACAGCAGGGGTTTGCGACCGATCTTGTCAGACAGTGCGCCCATGACCGGCAGCCAGAAAAAGTTCGACAGCCCGATGCACACGGTGACGAGCAGTGCTTGCAGGTCGGTGAGGTTCAGCTCTGCTTTACCGAAGGTCGGGGTGTAGGCCGTGATCAGGTAAAACGACACCGTGGTCATGACCACCAGTGCCATGCCGCCCAGTACCAAGCCAAAGTTCTGACTGATGGAACGCACGATTTCACGCAGGGTAGGGTGATGTTTGCGTGCTTCAAACTCGGGGGTTTCTTCCATCGATTTACGAATGACGAAGATCACCGGCACGATCATGCAGCCAATCAGAAACGGAATTCGCCAGCCCCAATCGCCCATGTCTTGCGGGCTGAGCCAATGATTAAGGCCCACACCCAACAGCCCGGCAAATACCACCGCTGCTTGCTGGCTCGCAGACTGCCAACTGACGAAAAAGCCCTTGCGGCCGGGTGTGGCAATTTCTGCCAAATACACCGATACGCCGCCCAGCTCCACACCCGCGGAAAAACCTTGCAGCAAGCGGCCCAGCAAAACCAGCAGCGGCGCCGCTACGCCCAAGGTGGCGTAGCCGGGTACGCAGGCGATCAGCACAGTGCCCATCGCCATCAGGGCCAGGGTGATGATCAACCCTTTGCGGCGGCCGTGACGGTCAATATAAGCGCCGAGAAAGATCGCACCCAGTGGGCGCATTAAAAAGCCGGCACCAAAGGTGGCCAGCGCGAGCATCAAGGAGGCGAAAGCGCTATCGCTTGGGAAGAAGGTTTTGGCAATGGCCGTGGCGTAAAAGCCAAAGACCATGAAGTCGAACATCTCTAGGAAGTTACCGCTGACAACGCGAAAAATCGCCTTGCCGTTACCTGCACTCGAGGCCATCAGAAATCACCCGCTGTTATCTATTCTTATGCGTAATCCATGTTTTTACTCGTCCGCACTGCCAGCTAGAGACCTTCGGGCCTACCGCAAACAGTTTTGTAACCATATGTGTAACTGAAAATGTAGGCAACAATTGTTGTAACTACCCAATGCTCAGGGCGTTTGTGCCATCAGCGTCTGGCGCAGCTTTTCAGGTAAGCCGTGGGGCGCGAGCCAAATACCGAGATAGGCCTTTGCCAGTTCGGGGTCGGGGCTGTTGAAGATGACCTTGCCGTTGCGTTCCAGATTCAGACCGCGCGCCGGGTCGTAGTCCAGTGCATACCGATCACCGCGCTTGATGTCTGAAAAGCTCGCTTGCAGCTTTTTCAGCGGGCTGTCGATGGCGCTCAGGGTGGCCGCTGATTGTTGGCGTTTGAGGATGGCGGCTGAGGCCTGGGTGATGTCGCTGTGAGCCAGGTCGCGCAAATAAAACAGCTCAAGACGCAGGTCGCGCTGCTGATCAAAAGCCTGCTGCGCGCTGATATCGGGTGGCGTGAACAGGGCGGCGGCGTAAATGTCGGCCCATAGGTAGGTCAGTACGATCTGGCCTTTACGTACCATTGGTGTTGTGTCGGCTTGTGCCAGGGCGGGGAAGTTGGCTTCCTTAAATCGTGCAGCCTCGTCTGCCGGGCTGGCGGCGCTATGGAGCAGCAACAATACGATCAATAACTTGCGCATGATGGATGTGCTCTGATCGATGGGTTTGTTCGCCGGGCTGTAATCGCCGCCGAAGGCTGCGAGGGGTTCAGTGGCGTTTCCAGGAATACGGGTTGCTGCGCAACCCTTCGCAGCCTACGGCAGCGACTACATCGAAGAGTGAAGCTCAGTCGCCGATGTAGTGAATACAAAAATAGCCAACGACCAGACCAAGGGTTAATGTTCGCAGCGTTCAGGCTTCTATAGACTGTGCCCCACGTTTTGATCCTTCATGGCGCTGGCCGCGTCATGATTTAGCCGCAGGCGCCTAAAAATGCGCCGCGGCCCGTTCTGAGGAGTACGCATGGCTGTCTACAACTACGACGTAGTGGTACTGGGTTCTGGCCCGGCAGGAGAAGGTGCGGCAATGAACGCCGCAAAAGCAGGGCGCAAGGTGGCAATGGTTGACAGCCGGCGCCAGGTTGGCGGCAACTGCACGCACTTGGGCACTATCCCGTCCAAAGCCTTGCGTCACTCGGTTCGGCAGATCATGCAGTTCAACACCAACCCGATGTTTCGGGCCATTGGTGAACCGCGCTGGTTCTCGTTCCCGGACGTGCTGAAAAGCGCTGAAAAAGTAATCTCCAAACAGGTGACGTCGCGCACTGGCTACTATGCCCGCAACCGCGTTGACCTGTTCTTTGGCACCGGCAGCTTCACCGATGAGCAAACCATTGAAGTGGTGTGCGCCAACGGTGTGGTCGAAACGCTGATGGCCAAGCAGGTCATCATCGCCACCGGTTCGCGCCCTTATCGCCCGGCCGATATCGATTTCACCCACTCGCGTATCTACGATAGCGACACCATCCTCAGCCTGGGTCACACCCCGCGCAAGCTGATCGTTTATGGTGCTGGCGTGATTGGTTGTGAGTACGCCTCGATCTTCAGCGGTCTGGGGGTGCTGGTTGAGCTGGTGGATAACCGTGAACAACTGCTCAGCTTCCTCGACTCCGAGATCTCGCAGGCGCTGAGCTATCACTTCAGCAACAACAACATCACCGTGCGTCACAACGAAGAGTACGAGCGGGTTGAAGGGGTTGAAAACGGTGTGATCCTGCACCTTAAGTCGGGCAAGAAGATCAAGGCCGATGCCTTGCTCTGGTGCAACGGCCGTACCGGCAACACCGATCAGTTGGGCCTGGAAAACATCGGCATCAAGGCCAATGGCCGTGGCCAGATCAGCGTCGATGAAAACTACCGCACCACGGTGCCCAACATCTTCGCCGCCGGTGACGTAATCGGCTGGCCAAGCCTGGCCAGTGCCGCGCACGACCAGGGTCGCTCGGCAGCGGGCAGCATCGTCGACAACGGCAGCTGGCGCTTTGTGAATGATGTGCCAACCGGCATTTACACCATTCCGGAGATCAGCTCGATCGGCAAGAACGAGCAAGAGCTGACCCAGGCAAAAGTGCCGTACGAAGTGGGCAAGGCGTTTTTCAAAGGCATGGCGCGTGCGCAGATTGCCGGTGAGCCGCAAGGCATGCTGAAAATCCTGTTCCACCGCGAAACCCTGCAAGTGCTGGGCGTGCATTGCTTCGGCTATCAGGCATCGGAGATCGTGCACATCGGTCAGGCGATCATGAATCAGCCGGGCGAGCTCAATACCCTCAAGTATTTCGTCAACACCACGTTCAACTACCCGACCATGGCTGAAGCCTATCGGGTAGCCGCTTACGACGGCCTTAACCGGCTTTTTTGAGCGGCTCCGGCCGGTGGCCTGAGCCGGCCGGGGAGACCGATTTCAGCCATTCCCAAGGGTGGCAGTGGCCAAACCGGGAAAGTCTGTAATCAGGCTGTCTACGCCGAAATCAGCGAGTCTGCGCATCAGCGCAGGCTCGTTGACTGTCCATACCGACACATGCAAGCCCTGGCGCTGGGCTTTTTCCAGACGCTCGGGCGTGCACAGCGTCCAGTTCAACGCCAGCATGTCGCAGCCATAGCTTTGCGCGACCTTCAGCGGGTCGAGCCAAGCGTATTCGGCAACCAGCCCACGGGATAAATCCGGCGTCAACTCGATGGCCGCCTTGAGCACTTCGCGCGAGCTTGAGGTCACGGTGACTTTGTCCATCAGGCCATGGCGCTGGGCCATTTCGCGGATCGCCAGCACCGTAGTGGCTGCGCGGGTACGTGAGGCGCTTTTAACTTCAAGCTGCCAATGCTCGAAGTTGCATTTTTCGAACAGCTCTTCAAGCCGTGGAATCGGGCATGGATGCACCCAGCCCGGGCCGCCTTTGCGTGCGTCGTAGGTCGCGAGGTCGGCGGCCGTATGCTCGATCACCTTGCCGCGTCGGTCGGTGGTGCGCTTGAGGGTCGGGTCGTGGATGACCATCAACTCGCCATCTTTGGACAAGTGCAGGTCGAGTTCGCAGCGACGAACGCCGTGCTTGAGGCATTGCTCAAAGCTGGCAAGGGTGTTTTCGGGTGCTTCGCCTTTGGCGCCGCGATGGCCATAAATCAGGGTCACAATTGCTCCTTCCTACAAGTCGCAGCGTTGAGAGGTGTTTACTCTTCTTCGCCGGTTTCGTTTTGTTCGAGGGCCAGGCGGCGTGCCTGCGCTTGTTTTTGCAAAATGTAGCGCGCCAATAGCTGGCGTTGCGCATCGGTGATGGCTTCGAATTCCGTGCCGATTTCGTAATGGCCGTCGCGCGCATCGCAGTGAGTGACTTTAGCCCGTAGCAGCAACCCTAGCGCTTGAGGCATGAGCACCATCTTGATCGAAAGATGGCTGCCCGCCGGGCAGGCTTTGGCGTGGCGAAATTCGATGCCGCCTTCGGACAGCTTGACCGGTTGCAGTTCGCCGATTTTGCCCAGCACGGTTTGCGCAACGACCTGGCTGAGCAGGTCGATGCGTTTGTTCAGGGTTTTGAGGTAGCTGGAGATCGTACGGTCGCGCTCGCTGATCTGGCGCAGCAGGTGCTGGGCCTCGAATTCACTCAGGTGCAACTCGCTGAGTAAATTGAATAAAGGCGAAGCATCCTGCAACACTTCATCGCTCGCGGCTTCGGGGGCCGAAAGCGGGGTTATTTCCAGTGCGATCACATCATCGATACGGTAGTATTCGCGGCGATCTGCTTCATCTAATGTCGACATGGCGAACCCATGGTGGCGGCTGTGGTCTGAGTGTAAAGCTGCTTACCAGGCCCCGCCACAAGGACGTCTTCTTTTCCCTCGAACAAGCCCCGACATGTTCAGACCTCTCTTCGTATTTATCGGCACGCGTTATACCCGTGCAAAGCGTCGCAATCATTTTGTGTCGTTCATTTCTCTGACTTCAATGATCGGACTCGCTCTCGGCGTGGTCGTGATGATCGTTGTGCTCTCGGTGATGAACGGCTTCGATCATGAGATGCGCACCCGCGTGCTGGGCATGGTGCCCCACGCGACCATCGTCGGTGATCAACCGATCAGCGACTGGCAATCATTGGCCGCCAAGGTCGAGCAGAACCCGAAGGTGGCGGCGGTGGCGCCGTACACCCAGATGCAAGGCCTGCTGACCCATGACGGCAATGTGCAAAAAGTGCTGCTCAATGCCATCGATCCCGCGCAAGAGCGCAAGGTGTCGATCATTGACCAGTTCATGTTGCAGGGTCAGCTCGACGCCCTGACGCCCGGCAGTTTCGGCATTGTCATTGGCGACAAGGCCGCCAAAAAGCTCGGCGTGGCCATTGGCGACAAGCTGACGTTCGTGGCGCCGGAAGTCACGGTGACCCCGGCGGGCATGTTTCCGCGCATGAAGCGCTTCACCGTGCAGGGCATTTTCCATGTCGGCGCCGGTGAGATCGACGGCTATCTGGGTATCACCAACTTGCAGGATCTGGCGCGCTTGCAGCGTTGGAAACCCGATCAGGTCCAGGGCTTGCGCCTCAAGTTCGACGATCTGTTCCAGGCCCCGCGTGCCGCATGGGACATCGCCCAGCAGTTGGGCGAAGACCGCTACTACGCCCGCGACTGGACCCGTACCCACGGCAATCTGTATCAAGCGATCCGCATGGAAAAAGCCATGATCGGTCTGCTGTTGCTGCTGATTGTGGCCGTGGCCGCGTTCAACATCATTTCCACGCTGGTGATGGTGGTGAATGACAAAAAGGGCGATATCGCGATTTTGCGCACATTAGGCGCCACTCCCGGCACGATCATGGCGATTTTCATGGTGCAGGGCACGGTGATTGGCGTGGTCGGCACGGCCATCGGCGCGGTGCTGGGCATGCTGGCGGCGCTCAATGTGAGCGCGGCGATTTCGGGCCTTGAAGGCCTAATCGGGCACAAGTTTCTCAACGCCGACGTGTACTTCATCGACTACTTGCCGTCGCAATTGCAGGCACAAGACGTGTTGATGGTGTGCGGTGCGGCATTGGTTCTGAGTTTCCTCGCGACCTTGTACCCGGCCTGGCGTGCTGCACGCACCCAGCCTGCGCAGGCGCTTCGTTATGAGTGAGTTGGGCATGAAAGAACAAGCAGTGTTGAGTTGCCGCGACCTGAGCAAGTCGTACGACGAAGGCCCGGAGTCGGTGGTGGTGTTGTCGGGCTTGCAGCTTGAACTGCACCCCGGCGAGCGCGTGGCCATTGTCGGTACCTCGGGTTCGGGCAAAAGTACGTTGCTCAATATGCTCGGTGGCCTCGACACACCTTCCCGCGGCAGTGTCTGGTTGGCGGGTGAAGAATTGTCGGCGCTGGGCGAAAAGGCCCGTGGTCAGTTACGCAATCGTTCGTTGGGCTTTGTGTATCAATTTCACCATCTGTTGCCCGAGTTCACCGCGCTGGAAAACGTGTGCATGCCGCTGTTGATCGGCAAAACACCGATTCCCGAGGCGCGTGAGCGGGCGACAGCCCTGCTGACCCGCGTGGGCCTGAGCCACCGTCTGGAGCACAAACCGGCTGAACTCTCCGGTGGCGAGCGCCAACGCGTGGCCATCGCCCGTGCGCTGGTCAACAATCCGGGGCTGGTGATGCTCGATGAGCCGACGGGCAACCTCGATTCGCACACCGCGCAAGGCATTCAGGACCTGATGCTGGAACTCAGCACCTCGATGCGCACCGCATTTTTGGTGGTGACCCATGACATGAACCTGGCCCGCCAGATGGATCGCGTGTTGCACCTTCAAGAAGGTCGCTTGACCACGATTTAATCGGCCCCCAACCCGACGCCTTGACCGGCGTCGGGTCTTTTATTTTTATACGGTGCCCGCGAATGTTCAGACCGTTATCGATTTTTATCGGCACGCGCTATACCCGCGCCAAGCGCCGCAATCGTTTTGTGTCGTTTATTTCCATGACCTCGATGATCGGTCTCGCCTTGGGCGTTTTGGCCATGATCGTGGTGTTGTCGGTGATGAACGGCTTCCAGCGTGAAATGAGTAACCGCATCCTCGGCATGGTGCCGCACGCCACCATCGTAGGCGTAAAGCCGATTGATGACTGGCGGCCGGTGGCTGAAGCGGCGATGAAAAACCCTGAAGTGACGGCGGCGGTGCCGTTCACCGAAATGGAAGGGATGCTGTCCTACAAAGGCTCGATGCAGCCGATCCAGATCAGCGGTGTCGATCCGGCGCTCGAAGGTGAGGTGTCCATCGTGACCCAGCACATCGTGCAAGGTCGCATGGAAGACCTTAAACCCGGTGAATATGGCGTGGTGCTCGGCGACATCACTGCGCGGCGCTTTCGTTTGGGGGTGGGCGACAAAATCACCTTGATCGTGCCCGAGGCCAGCACCGCACCGGGCGGCATTACCCCACGCTTGCAGCGCTTGAACGTGGTGGGCATCTTTAAGGTCGGCGCTGAGCTGGATGGCTCCATGGGCCTGATCCACGTCGCAGACGCCGCCGCGATGCAGCGCTGGGCGCCGAACCAGGTGCAAAGCGTGCGCCTGGCAGTCAAGGATTTGTACGCTGCGCCCAAAGTCTCGGCCGATGTGGCCGCAGGTCTGGGTGAGGGCTACCGGGCTGATGACTGGACCCACACCCAGGGCAGCCTGTTCAGCGCCATGAAAATGGAAAAAACCATGATTGGTTTGCTGCTGCTGATGATCGTTGCCGTGGCTGCGTTCAACATCATCGCCACGCTGATCATGGTGGTGAACGACAAGGGCGCCGATATCGCGATCCTGCGTACCATCGGCGCTACGCCGCGCCAGATCATGGCGATTTTCATGGTTCAGGGCACGGTGATTGGCATTGTCGGTACGCTGATCGGTGGTGTGCTGGGGGTGATTGCTGCGTTGAATGTCAGCGAGCTGGTGGGCTGGATGGAGCGCGTGTCAGGGCAGCACATCTTCAGTTCTGACGTGTACTTCGTCAGTAACCTGCCGTCTGAACTGCAAGGCGGTGACGTGGCGCTCATCTGCACGGCGGGGTTTGTGTTGAGCTTTTTGGCGACGCTGTACCCGGCGTATCGGGCCGCCAAAATCCAACCGGCGCACGCGTTGCGTTATTCCTGACCGGCTGCTTCTACCCCGAAGACGGCGACCTTTGACCTTCAAAAAGATCGCCGTCTTCGCCAGCGCCTACGAAATCGCTGGTTTTGCGGGCAGCTCTACCACAAACCGCGTCAATCCTTCCTGCGACTCACAGCGAATCTGCCCACCATGGGCGCGAATGATCGATTGGGTAATTGCCAGTCCCAGCCCGGCATGTTCACTGCTGCCTTCGCGGCGCGCCGGGTCTGCCCGATAAAATCGGTCGAACAAGCGTGGCACCTGCTCAGCGGGGATGCCTGGCCCTGTATTTTCAATCGTGATGCTGACACTGGACGCTGATCCGCTGATCAACACCTTGATCGCGCCGCCCGCCGGTGTGTAGCGCAAAGCGTTATCCAGCAGGTTGGACAGGGCGCGACGCAGCATGCTGCGGTCGCCTGCTATCTGACCGTTGCCTGTGTGGCTCAACTGAATGTGCGAATCCTCGGCCAACAGCGCGTAGAACTCCAACAGCGCGTCAACTTCATGGGCCACGTCCAGCGGCTCGCGTTTGGGGGTGAGCAAGCCATGGTCCGCTTTGGCCAGATACAGCATGTCGTTGACCAGTTGCGCCATCCATTGCAGCTCTTCGAGGTTGCTGTGCAGCGCTTCGCGGTAGGCATCTATGTCGCGCGGGCGGGTGAGGGTGACTTGGGTGTGTGTCAGCAAGTTTGAGAGCGGGGTGCGCAGTTCGTGGGCAATGTCGGCTGAAAAGGCCGAGAGCCGCTGAAATGAAGCGTCCAGTCGGCTGAGCATGGCGTTGAAGGCATTGGCCAGTTCGGCCAGTTCGGCGGGCATCTGTGCTTGCGGCAGGCGTGCGTTGAGTGAGTCGGCCGAGACGCTGGCGGCAATCGCGCTCATGCGGCGCAAAGGGCGCAAGCCGCTACGGGCTGCCCAGGCGCCGAGAATCGCGGTGGCCAGCGCCGAGAGGCTGACGGTCATCCAGATCAGGCGCTGCATGCGCTGTAAGAAATGCTGGTGGTGGGTGATGTCCAGCAGCAAGGTCAGACGGGGTGCGCCGGGTGAGTCAGGCGTCGGGTTAAGCACGCGGTAATCGGTGCCACTGATTTGCAGGCTGACCAGCCCCGGTATTGTCGGCAGTTCGTCAGGCAGTTGCGTTGAGCTGTCGAACCACACGTGGCCGTCGGGGCCGCGCACCCGAACGCTCAAGTCGGGTTGATGGCTGAGGTCCTGCAACAACAGGGGTAGGCGTTGGGTGAATTGTTCCAGGGTACTGGCCCCGTGCAGGGTACTGCGTAGCCCTGCCAGGCGGCTTTCCATCAGTTGCTGGTCCAGTTCGACGAAATGCACTTCGCTGGCGCGCCCAAACAGTACGCCGGCAAACAGTGAAACCACGGCTGTGCAGCCTGCAAACAGCAAGGCCAGACGGCTGCTCAGTGACAGGCGACGCATCAATCGGCACGCTCTTCAAGCACGTAGCCCATGCCGCGCACGGTGTGGATGAGCTTCTGTTCGTGGCTGTCGTCGATTTTCAGGCGCAGACGGCGAATGGCCACTTCGATGACATTGGTGTCGCTGTCGAAATTCATGTCCCACACCTGTGAGGCAATCAATGATTTGGGCAGCACCTCGCCTTGACGCCTGAGCAGCAACTCCAGCAACGAAAACTCCTTGGCAGTGAGGTCGATGCGCTGGCCATTACGTTCGACGCGGCGACGGATCAGGTCCAGCCGCAAATCTGCCAGTTGCAGGCTGGTTTCCTGCGTCGTGCTGCTGCCACGGCGCAACAGGCTGCGCACCCGCGCTAACAGTTCAGAGAAGGCGAACGGTTTGACCAGGTAATCATCGGCGCCCAGTTCAAGGCCATGTACGCGGTCTTCAACGGCGTCGCGCGCGGTCAAAAACAGCACCGGGATGTCCAGCCCCGCGCTGCGCACCGCTTGCAGGATTTGCCAGCCATCACGTCCAGGCAACATCACATCGAGGATCAGCAGCGAATAATCACCGGTCAGGGCCAGGTGCTGGCCGGTGATGCCATCGGTGGCGAGTTCGGTGCTAAAGCCTGCTTCACTTAGGCCCTGACGCAGGTATTGGCCTGTTTTGGTCTGGTCTTCGACAATCAGCAGTTTCATGGGCGACCCATCAGCAATTAACCTCAGCCTTATACAGTGGCCTTTAGGGTGCAGGGCTAAACTGACAAAGTTGTAATCTTACGGTCAGTTGGCTGCCAGCGCCGTGCTTTAAAGTCAGGCAACGTTTGAATAGTAGTTTTCAGGAGTTCGCATGACCCTACGAAATCGTTTAGCTCTCGCGGGTGGTTTACTGGTGCTGAGTGTTTCGGCTCTTGCCTCACCCGCGGGCACTTACACGTTTGGCCAGCCTGCGTCGGCGGCAAATGCGACGCGCACGGTAGAAGTTGACATGACGGATATCGCCTTCACGCCCAAGGCCCTGCAAGTCAAGGCCGGTGAGACGGTGCGCTTTGTGCTGGTGAATAAAGGCCAATTGCTGCACGAATTCAACCTGGGCGATGCCGCGATGCATGCCGCGCATCAGAAAGAAATGCTCAAGATGCAGCAGAGCGGAGCGATGACGCCTACTGGCATGAGCCACGATGGCATGGATCACAGCGCGATGGGGCATGGCGCGATGGGCATGGCCGGTATGAAGCATGACGACCCGAACAGCGTGCTGGTCGAACCGGGTAAAACCGCTGAGCTGACGTGGACGTTCAGCCAGGCGGACAACCTTGAATTTGCCTGCAATATCCCCGGCCACTATCAGGCAGGCATGGTGGGCACGCTTAAAGTTGACCCTTAAATCGGGAAGTTCGTCTGCGGGCGCTGAAAGCGGGGCGTAAACCCGCTAGAATTGCCGGGTTTTTCTAGCCAGGTTTTTGTCATGCATCCCGCAGCCGAACATTCGCCGCTGGGCAAGTCCAGTGAATACATCAGTACCTACACCCCCTCCTTGCTGTTCCCGATCCCGCGTGCGGCGAAATGGGCAGAGCTGGGGCTAAGCGCCGAAACGTTGCCTTATGTCGGGGTCGATTATTGGACCTGTTTTGAGCTGTCGTGGCTGCTGCCCTCGGGCAAGCCGGTTGTGGCCATTGGTGAGTTCTGCTTTGCTGCCGACTCGCCCAATATCGTTGAGTCCAAATCGTTCAAGCTGTACCTGAACTCGTTGAATCAGAGCGTGTTTGCCGACACGCCAAGCCTTGTCGCCACCTTGCAGGCCGACTTGTCAGTCGCTTCTGGCAAGCCTGTCAGCGTGCGAGTACGCAGCCTGGATGACGTGCAGGCCGATGGCGTAGGTGTTTTGCCGGGTGTGTGCATTGATGATCTGGACATCACGGTCAGCGACTATGCGCAGCCGCGTCCTGAGTTGTTGGCGTGTGACGCTTCGCGGATTGTCGAAGAAAGCGTCTACAGCCACTTGCTCAAATCCAACTGCCCGGTCACCAGCCAGCCTGATTGGGGCACCGTGGTGGTCGAGTACCGTGGGGCGGCGCTGGACCATGCCAGTTTGTTGGCGTACCTGGTGAGCTTTCGCCAGCACTCGGACTTCCATGAACAATGCGTGGAGCGGATCTTTCTTGACCTGCAACGCCTGCTCAAGCCCGAAAAACTGACCGTGTACGCACGTTACGTGCGTCGCGGCGGGCTGGACATCAACCCGTACCGCTCAACCGAAACCGTGGCGTTCAAAAACGTGCGACTGGTGCGTCAGTAAAAGCAAAGCCCTCACCCTAACCCTCTGCGCAGGGTTAGGGTAAAGCGCCTCAGCCGTTATTCAGCGCCTTCGCCTGCTCCAGCACGGCTTCAACATGCCCTGGCACTTTCACCCCGCGCCACTCGTGACGCAATACACCGTCCTTGTCGATCAAGAACGTGCTGCGATCCACGCCCAGGTACTCTTTGCCGTACAGCTTTTTCAGCTTGATCACCTCAAAAAGCTGGCACAGGGCCTCATCCTTGTCGCTCAGCAACTCGAACGGGAAACCTTGCTTGGCCTTGAAGTTCTCATGGGACTTGAGGCTGTCACGCGACACGCCAAACACTTCAGTGTTGGCGGCCTGAAACTGCGCGTAATGGTCGCGAAAGCCCTGGCCTTCGGTGGTGCAACCCGGTGTGCTGTCTTTTGGGTAGAAGTAAATCACCACCTGCTTGCCCTTGAGATCCGACAGCGCGACGGTTTTGTCGCTGGTGGCCGGGATCTGGAAGCCGCTTACGGGTTGGTCAATTGCAACGGCCATGAGGCGGTTTCCTTACATTGGGTTCTGCGGACGCCACGGTTCGATCAGTGCGTCCAGATTTAGCGCATCGGCGAAATCCAGGAACTGATCGCGCAACCAGCTGATTTGCACGCCTGCCGGCAGCGTCACGGTGAACGTGGCATTGAGCATGGTGCCGCCGGTTTGTGGGGCCTGGTAGGTGTCACAGGTCAGGTTTTCGAGCTCGACGTTGTGGTCGATGAAGAACTGGCACAGCTCATTGATGATGTCAGGGCGGTAAGCCGAGCTGACATAGGCCACGTAGGGCAGAGCTTGCGGGCGGGTTTCCAGCGCGGCGCTGCGCACCACATTGACGGTGAAAGCGTGTTTTTTAGCCAGTGCTGGCAAGCCAGCCTCAAGGCGCGCCAGCGCATCCCAGCTACCTGTGACTTCCAGGACCAGTGCGCTGCACTCGCCGTGGCGAGTCAGGCGTGAGGTCACGACGGCGCAGCGATTTTCATGGCTGGCACGGCACAGGACGTTAGTCAGCTCCATGGGGTTGGCGCCAAGGGCACTGATGACAAGGAATTGTTCGCGAACTGAGGGGGTGGACATTCAGCCTTCCTAAAACGATGAGTGGTCGGTACGTGCGGTGCAGGGGTGGCCTGGCCCGGGTAGTCGTGACTCGCCCAGCTTCCACAAAAAGGCCGTCACCTACGATTTGCACTGGCTGCAAACCACGCGTGGTGGCGCTTGGGCGGGGCTTTGGGCGCGTAACAAGGATCAGGGAAACAGGCTCATGCACACATCAGTACCCATCAAAGGCTGAAGGGTAGCGAAAAGCGGCGCGAAGGGGAATGCTCATCGGGCGCGCTGTTGCTTGTGCAAGGGTCAAGGCGCCAGTACCATTACGGCTCTCTTTTTCCGGCAGGAGCGGTTGCATGATTGCGGGCAGTATGGTGGCACTGGTCACACCTATGGATGCACAAGGTCGCCTGGATTGGGACGCTCTGAGCAAACTGGTGGACTTTCACCTGCAAGAGGGCACCAACGCCATTGTTGCCGTTGGCACTACAGGTGAATCGGCAACGCTGGATGTGAACGAACACATCGAAGTGATTCGTCACGTTGTCAAACAAGTCGCAGGACGTATTCCGGTGATCGCCGGTACGGGCGCCAACTCGACGCGTGAAGCGATCGAGCTGACCACCAACGCGAAGGCAGCCGGCGCTGATGCGTGCCTGCTGGTCACGCCGTATTACAACAAGCCGACCCAGGAAGGCTTGTATCAGCACTTCAAGACCATCGCTGAAGCGGTCGACATTCCTCAGATCCTGTACAACGTGCCGGGCCGTACGGCGTGCGACATGCTGCCTGCCACGGTCGTGCGCCTGTCGACCGTGCCAAACATCATCGGTATCAAGGAAGCCACCGGCGACCTGCAACGCGCCAAAGACATCCTGGCCGGTGTCAGCAGCGACTTTCTGGTGTACTCGGGCGATGACGCCACCGCGGTTGAGCTGATCCTGCTCGGCGGCAAGGGCAACATCTCGGTCACCGCCAACGTTGCGCCGCGTGCCATGAGTGACCTGTGTGCAGCGGCAATGGCCGGCGACGCAGTCACAGCCCGTGAAATCCACGAAAAGCTGATGCCGCTCAATAAAACCCTGTTTATCGAATCCAACCCTATCCCCGTGAAGTGGGCGCTGCATGAGATGGGCTTGATGCCGGACGGTATCCGTCTGCCGCTCACCTGGCTCAGCGAAGCCTGCCACGAACCGCTGCGTCAGGCCCTGCGCCAATGCGGCGTATTGGTTTAATTGAGGAAGCACTACGCATGAAGCGATTGGCCGGACTTTCCGCACTAGCCGTGATTATTTCAAGCACCAGCGGCTGCGGTTGGCTGTGGGGTCCAGAGGGTTACTTCCGGGACCGTGGCAGCGATTACCTGGAAGCGCAACAAACTGCGCCCATGCAGTTGCCGCCGGGTGTCCAGACTGACAAGCGCCTGGTGCCACTGTTGCCGATCCCGAGCAACGTGCCCAATGACAACGTCAAGGGTGAGTTTGAAGTACCTCGTCCGCAACCTTTGGTAGCGACCTCCAGTGCAAGCGATTTCAGCCTGCAAAAAAGCGGTGACAGCCGTTGGCTGATGGCGCAGCGTGCTCCGTCCGAGGTGTGGCCTCTGGCATTGCAATTCTTCCAGGACAATGGCTTTCGCATTGACGAGCAGCGCCCGCAAACCGGCGAGTTCACGACGACCTGGCAGGGCGCGAGCGAGTTGTCTGCTCCGATGGCGCGCCACTTGGGCAGCAGCGGTCTGGCCGCCGACAGCGAAACCCGTCTGCGGGTGCGCATCGAGCCAGGCGTGCAGCGCAACACCAGCGAAGTGTATGTGGTCAGTGCCAACCGTCCTGCGGGCAGCACGGCTAATGTCGACTTCACCAACCGCTCGGTTAACACCGGTCTGGACGCGGCGCTGGTCGACGAAATGCTGATCAGCATGAGCCGCAGCGCGGACAAGGGCGGCACTGTGTCGCTGCTGGCGGCACGAGACTTCGACACCCCGACACGCGTCACCTTGAGCGAAGACGGCAGCGGCAACCCGGTGTTGACCCTCAACGAAGACCTGGACCGTGCCTGGTCCAGTGTTGGTCGCGCGCTTGAGCAAGGCGAATGGCGCGTTGAAGACATCAACCGCACCTTGGGCCTTTACTACATCAACCTGGCCGAAAAAGCCCAGAAGAAAGACGAGAAGCCTGGCTTCTTCGCCGGTCTTTTTGGCAGCAAACCGGACAAGGAAGAAGTTGAAGCCCGTGCTCAGCGTTATCAGGTTCGCCTGAGCAAGGTTGGCGATGCAGTACAGGTGACGGTCGAAGAAAACATCAACACCGTTGCCTCGCCAGAAATGGCGCGCAAAGTGTTGGGCGTGATCCAAGACAACCTGGGCTGACCTATGCGTTTTGCCGTTCTCGGCAGTGGTAGCCAAGGGAATGGCACGCTGATAGCCAGCGACAGCACGTATGTACTGGTCGATTGCGGTTTCTCCTTGCGAGAAACCGAGCGCCGTCTGGTTCGGTTGGGGGTTAGCCCACACCAACTGAGCGCGATTCTGGTAACCCACGAACATGCCGATCACGTGCATGGCGTGGGTTTACTGTCTCGGCGTTACAATTTGCCGGTGTACATGAGCCGTGGCACCCAGCGCGGGATGCGCAAACCGCTTGAGCCTGCAGGCTTCGTGGCAGGTGGCGAGACGTTGCAGATAGGCGCGTTGAGCATCAGCGTCACCCGGGTTGCGCATGATGCCCAAGAGCCCACGCAATACGTCTTCAGTGATGGTCAGCGACGCTTTGGCTTGTTGACCGATCTGGGGTCGTACTGTGACGGGGTACTGGACAGTTACCGGGGCCTGGATGCGTTGATGATCGAAGCCAACCATTGTCGCGACATGCTTGCCCGTGGTCACTACCCGTACTTTTTAAAGCAGCGGGTAGGCGGCCAGGAAGGACATTTGAACAACCATCAGGCTGCAAGCCTGGTGGCCGAGCTGGGCTGGCAAGACCTGCAACACTTGGTACTGGCTCACCTCAGCAGCAAGAACAACCTGCCGCAGCTGGCCCGGCAATGTTTTGTCGACACCCTGGGGTGCGACCCGGACTGGCTGCAATTGGCCGATCAAGATTCAGGGCTCGACTGGCGCACAATCGCCTAGCCCACCTACTTAGCATGCGGAGCCCATCATGGAAAAACGTGAAGAACTCTATCGCGGTAAAGCGAAATCGGTTTACAAGACCGATGACGAAAACCGCCTGATCCTGCTGTTTCGCAACGACACCTCGGCGTTCGACGGCAAGCGTATTGAGCAGCTTGATCGCAAAGGTATGGTGAACAACAAGTTCAACGCCTTCATCATGCAGAAACTCGAAGAAGCCGGCGTACCGACTCAATTCGACAAACTGCTGGGCGACAACGAATGCCTGGTCAAAAAACTCGACATGATCCCCGTCGAGTGCGTTGTGCGTAACTACGCGGCAGGTAGTCTGGTCAAGCGCCTGGGTGTGGAAGAGGGCATGAAGCTCAACCCCTACACCTTCGAGCTGTTCCTCAAAGACGACGCCAAGGGCGACCCGTTCATCAACGAATCCCACGTCGTGGCGTTTGGTTGGGGCACGGCCGAGCAACTGGTTCGCATGAAAGAACTGTCGCTCAAGGTTAACGACGTACTTAACAAACTGTTCGATGAGGCTGGCCTGATGCTGGTCGACTTCAAACTGGAGTTTGGTGTTTTCCACGATGGCTCCATCGTGCTGGGCGACGAATTCAGCCCGGACGGCTGCCGCCTGTGGGACAAGGCCACCGGCAAGAAAATGGACAAAGACCGCTTCCGCCAGGGTCTGGGCGGCGTGATCGAAGCCTACGAAGAAGTTGCACAGCGTCTGGGTGTACCGCTTTAAACCGTAAAAAACGCGCAAGCATCTGATAGCACGCAGTTTTTTTGAAAATAAGGTTTGCCTAAATCAAAACAGCTGTTATGATGCGCGCCGTTGGAGAGATGCCAGAGTGGCCGAATGGGACGGATTCGAAATCCGTTGTACTGGCGACAGTACCTAGGGTTCGAATCCCTATCTCTCCGCCATACAAATGAAAGCCCCTGAAATCAATGGTTTCAGGGGCTTTTTTGTTTTTTGGTTGTACGTAAAAAAGCCGCAGATTCCCCTTCCGCTGTACCAAAAATCACGTACCCGACGGCATGCCCATTAAGAAGGGGCATGATGATGCTATGGCCCCTATGTTTAGACGGGTCAGAACGATTTGATTGACGGGGCGTGCAGTATTTTCTGCAAACCATCTGTGTTTTTCAAACAGTCCATGTTTGCCACGTACTGCATGGTTTAACTGCGCGATTAATAGTAAGCGCTCCATAAACCCCGCCGGGCTAAAGATGGGTAAAGCGCTTAGCTGTGAAGTCGAGTTTCGCAGTTCCAAGGCAGCAAAGGCTTCGTAATCTCCAAGCGACGTCGCCGTTGGCAGGCCTTCAAGTGCGTGGCGAAGCCACGCATAGGGCTCTTGGCCGTTGGCTTTGGCAGTCTCGACCTGGCTGTATAGTTGAGCGCTGGTCGTTGCGCCTTTGGGCGTGTCGCTAAACAGCCAGTTCTTGCGTCCGATCACGAAGAGGCGGATAGCGCGTTCAGCGGCGTTGTTATCGAGCGCCCACTGCCATCGAGGTCGCTCTGGGCGATCAGCCTATCCAGCGCATCCCAGCCGAAGGCGTAGGCTTCGTTGTTTTCGTTGGTCAGCTTTTTCAGTCGGCCATAGGCGTCGTAGCTGAAACGGACGGTATAGCCCTGAGCATCGGTGCGCTGTTTGAAGCGGCCACTGAGGTCGTACTGGTAACGGGTGGTCTGCTGGGCGGGGTCGGTGTAAGCGATGATCTGGCCGGCGCTGTCGCGCTCATAGCGGTCGAGACGGCCGTCCGGGCGTTC
>NZ_LLWJ01000048.1:0-65823 GCF_001529285.1 Pseudomonas sp. TAA207
CTTTACGGCCGCTTCGCGCCCGATCGCAGCCTCGTGTTACTCGTCAGCGACTACAGGCCTCATTGGAATCGCTTCCCGTAGCGGTAACTTCTCCTGCTGATACGCGATTTTGCCGACAGTTACCTTGTGTTCTCTCCAATGAACGCAAGGATTTATCGTGACTACAGTAACTGTTTACTTCTGCGGCACCGGCTCCACCAAGTTCGACGCCACCCATGAAAACTATTGGAATGGCGAGCTGATTTCGACACTGGCCGCCCACAGCACAGGCCGTGAATTTGCCGAATGGATCGTCGTCGACGGCCCAGGCAGCGGCAACTTGCAAGCCGATGAGATGTTCGTGCAGAACAAGGAATACGGCATGACCGGCAGCCTGTTCGGCAAAGGCTGGGAAGAGAACGTCAAGCACGCGTTGAGCATTCTCAAAGGCAAGTGTGAATGGCAACGCGAGAAACTCACCGAAGCCGAATACAACCGCCTCAAAGCGGCCGGCATTCCCATCGAAGATGTGACCGTGACCGGTTCGTGGATGTGGCGCAAATACGATTACGGCAACCGCGCCGTGACCCAGCAACAGTTGCAAGAGCAGCTGATCAAAACCTTCCGCAAGGACGGCGTGATTCCGACCCAGGTCAACCTGGTGGGCTGGAGCCGTGGCGCGGTGAGCTGCCATATGCTGGCCAACGCCATGCTCAATGACAATGAG
Organism: Pseudomonas sp. TAA207; assembly: GCF_001529285.1. Taxonomy (NCBI): domain Bacteria; kingdom Pseudomonadati; phylum Pseudomonadota; class Gammaproteobacteria; order Pseudomonadales; family Pseudomonadaceae; genus Pseudomonas; species Pseudomonas sp. TAA207. Next base: position 707 of record NZ_LLWJ01000048.1, read on the forward strand.
CTGAAAAACATCCCGGTCAATATCTTCGCTGTGGACCCGGTGCCAGGCCCGATGAACTTCCAGAATGCACGGGTTGAACTGGGTAAAAACGTTCAGGAGTACGTAGGCTTTTTTGCTCGTGATGAACGCTCTAAAGGGTTTTCTTGCGTCGTTCCAGAAACTGCCTCCAACACTCGCGTACACATTTACCCAATGGCCGGGCGTCACGCCACTTTGGTGGGCAACGCAGCGGCTGATGGCGATAAAGGTGCGAAAGTGCTGGCTGCGCCGGGTGTGGTGGTGCGTCACTTCGCTGAAATGTGCCTGACCCGTTGGGGCGTGACTCTGGACAAGCGCTTGAGCCTGTCAGCGGCAGATCTGGAAACCCAGCACAAAGCCATCGTGAGCGACGACGCGAAATACGCAGCGATGCACAAGTACTCCTACACCAAGATCACCGAGTCGGAGAAAAACGAACGTTACGCCTCGCTGGGCAGTAAAGGCATCGCCTTTAGCGCCATCAAAGGCGCTCCGTATGTGCCGCCAGCCGGTCTGTCACAGAGCCTGGCCTACAACCCGGTAACCTACAAAGACATCGTTTGATGTAACGCGCTAACGCCAGCCCCCAAGCAAGGGGGCTGGCTTTTTGTGCGTGATCGTTGGGTTTACATGGCCTGCAAATGCACCGCCGCCCAGTCACGCACCGCTGCGTAGGGGTAGTTTTCCAACACGGCAAAACCAGGAATCGCCCGGGCTTTCATCTTGGTGAACATCGGCACACTGATGCCGCACAAGAATCGGGTCACCCGTTCAGCCGGGGGATAACTTCCCGCGTACTCCTGGTGCCTGTGGATAAACGCGCCGCACAGGGCTTCGAAGTTTTTATCCACAAGCGGCGCCAGCGCGGGAGGCTCAGGCAGTTGCGCCACGTGGCCTGCGCACACCGAACAATGCCCGCACTGTTGCGGTGCCTGCGCGTCGCCAAAGTAATGCGCCAGGCGATAGCTCAGGCAGGTATCGCTGGCAAACAAGGCCAGCATCGCGTGAATGCGCTCGATCTCGCCCTGCTCATGGGCCGTGAAGTAGCGATGCAACTCAACGCTCAAGGCGTCCACGTCAACGTCGCTCACCAGCAGGCTGTAGACCTCTGTCATCTGCTTGCTTTCAAGCTCGATCCAGCCTTTCTCCTGGAAATAATCCAGGGCCTTGACCACCCGATTACGCTCTGCCTGATGCTGTGCATAAAGCGCGTCGAAATTGACCGTCGCCCACGTACGGGCACGGCTGGACGTCTGGATAATGGCGCTCACGAAATCCCGGCGTTCGCCCTCAAACCTGGCCAACAGCGCGTCTGGCTCGATCAGGTATTTGAAACGGTACTCGGCAAAATAGGCGTAACGCGGCGCAATCAGGCCACGCAGTTCCAGTTGCACCAACAAGGTTTTGAGCGGTAGCTGACGAATATTGCTCTGATCGGCCAAAGGCAAGAGCATGAATTCCCACTCCCCTTGGGCGATGGCCGCCTTCAATTCTTCCAATACACAGCGAATGCCTTGCAGCTCCGGCGTGTCGCCGTACACAAAGTTCTCCAGCACGTTCAGGCTGTCGCGATTGGCCAGCACCAGGCAGTCCGAAGGCTGGCCGTCACGCCCGGCCCGACCGATCTCCTGACTGTAGTTTTCGACCGACTTGGGCAAGTCAAAATGCACCACGTTGCGAATGTCGCTCTTATCGATCCCCATGCCAAAGGCGATGGTGGCGACGATGCAGTTCAGTTGCCCGCCCATGAACTGGCGCTGAATGCTTTCGCGTTGATCGTGGGGCAAACCTGCGTGGTAGGCATTGGCACTGATGCCGTGCTGGTTGAGGTGTTGCGCGATCTGTTCGGCGGTCTTTTGCAGCGTGACGTAAACAATGCTCGGCTGGCCGCTGCGCTCGCCCATCCACTGCACCAGACGCTGGCGCTTGGCGGCACCGGTCACGGGTTCAACCCACAGATTAAGGTTGGCGCGGTAAAAACCGGTGGTGATGACATCCGCCTCGGCAATGGCGAATTTGGCCTGCATGTCAGCGATCACATTCGGCGTCGCCGTAGCCGTTAGCAGTAAGGCTTGAGGGATGTTGAACTGGCGCTGGTAGTCCGGCAGCTTCAAATAGTCCGGACGGAAGTTATGGCCCCATTCGGAAATACAATGCGCTTCATCCACCACCAGCAGAGACAGGGGTACTTGCTGCAAAAAATGTCGGAAGCGCTCGTTTTTCAGGCGCTCGACCGAAATCATCAGAATCTTCAACTCCCCCGCCTTGGCACGGGCCATGACCGAATTGGCCTCGTCGCGGCTCTGCGCCGAATCAATACTGGCGGCGGCAATGCCGTGGCGCTGCAAAAACGCCAGTTGATCCTGCATCAGCGCCAGCAATGGCGACACCACCAGCGTCAGGTGGGGCAGCAATAAAGCAGGCAGTTGATAGCACAACGACTTGCCTGAGCCGGTGGGGAAAATCGCCGCCGCCGAACGCCCGGCCAGCACAGCGCTGATCGCCGCTTCCTGGCCCGCTCTGAACTGTGGATAACCGAATACCTGTTCCAGGGTGTTGTACATGACTGTCACTCCATTGACCGTTGCACAGCGCAAAAGGCTAGCGCGCAGATCGAGAAAAGGTCGCGGGTAAATTGAGTGGGGATGATACAGGGTCGGCTGCCATTCTTCGGGCATTGAGAGCGGTGTAGCTGCGCGAGGCTGCGGCCCTCTCCCGGTGCTCCGGTTTACGGCCGCTTCGCGCCCGATAGCAGCCTCGTGCCTCGACAGCGGCTACGCGACTGCGCTGTACTGGGCGCATTCTGTTAAGGACTCGTGCCCATGAAACTCGCCTCTGACCTCCCGGACTCTCACACCCTGCGCGAATTGATGCAGGTGCTGCACGAAGAAATCGGCCTGCCAGAACACAAGACCGTCAGCCTGAAGACCTCGATCAACATCGACCTGGCGTGCAACGGCAGCGATGCCCAGCACTTGATGGAAACCCTGGAGCAGCACTTCGGCCTGGAACTGGCCGACTACGATGCCTATCGCTATTTTCAACCGGCCGGCAACGACCCGCACCTCAAGCGCAATGCCAAAGGCCGGGAACGCAAAGTGCCATTGACGATTGGCATGCTGTACGAGGCGATCAGGGCCGGGTATTGGGATACACAAACACTGGAAGCCTGAATACCCGCGCAAGAGCTGCATCAATCTTCAGGTACAAAAAAGCCGCCCTTTCAGGCGGCTTTTTCATGGATCAGCTCACTGATCGAAGGCTTATGCCTTCGGGCCAGCCGCTTTGATCGCGTCGCTCACGTCGAACTTCTTGAAGTTCTCGGTGAACAGGCCAGCCAATGCTTTGGCGGCTTCATCGTAGGCAGCCGGGTCAGCCCAAGTGTTGCGCGGGTTGAGCAGAACAGTGTCCACGCCCGGTACGGTTTTTGGCACGTCCAGGTTGATGATGTCCAGGTGCTCGGTTTCTGCGCCGATCAGCGCACCGCTCTGGATGGCAGCGATCACAGCACGGGTGGTCGGGATGTTGAAACGCTTGCCAACGCCGTAGCCACCGCCGGTCCAGCCGGTGTTAACCAGGTAAACCTTGGAGCCGAAACCACGGATGCGCTTGATCAGCAGCTCTGCGTATTCGCCCGCCGGACGCGGGAAGAATGGCGCGCCGAAGCAGGTGGAGAAGGTCGACTTGATGCCGCTGCCCGAACCCATTTCAGTCGAACCCACCAGTGCGGTGTAGCCAGACAGGAAGTGGTAAGCCGCTTGTTCTTCGCTGAGGATCGACACCGGTGGCAGTACGCCGGTCAGGTCGCAAGTCAGGAAGATCACAGCGTTTGGCTCGCCACCCAGGTTCAGCGGGGCGCGTTTTTCGATCAGCTCACGCGGGTAAGCGGCGCGGCTGTTCTGCGTCAGGCTGTCATCGGCGTAATCAGGTTTTTTGTTGGCGTCGAGTACGACGTTTTCCAGCACGGCGCCGTGCTGGATGGCTTTCCAGATAACCGGCTCGTTTTTCTCGGACAGGTCGATGCACTTGGCATAGCAACCGCCTTCGATGTTGAACACGACGCCTACGCCCCAGCCGTGTTCGTCGTCACCGATCAGGTAACGGCTTTCATCCGCCGACAGGGTGGTTTTACCGGTGCCCGACAGGCCGAAGAACAGGGTCACGTCGCCCTCTTCGCCCATGTTGGCCGCACAGTGCATCGGCAGAACGTCAACCGCTGGCAGCAGGAAGTTCTGAACCGAGAACAGGGCTTTTTTCATTTCGCCGGCATAACGCATGCCCGCGATCAGGACTTTTTTGGCTGCAAAGTTGATGATCACGCAACCGTCGGAGTGGGTGCCATCACGCTCAGGCTCGCACACGAAGTTCGGTGCGTTGATCACTTGCCACTCGTCTTTGCCGGCCGGGTTGTACTGCTCGGGGTTGATGAACAGGCAACGGCCAAACAAGTTGTGCCACGCGGTTTCGGTGGTCATTTTGACGGGCAGGTAGTGCGCCGGATCAGAGCCTACATGAACGTGGGACACGAAACGCTCACGCTCGCCCAGATAGGCAGAAACGCGGTCCCACAGGGCATCGAACTTGTCAGCCGGGAACTTGCGGTTGATCGGGCCCCAGGCAATGGCGTCCTGAGTGCTCGGCTCTTCAACGATAAAGCGGTCAGCTGGCGAACGGCCTGTGCGATGGCCCGTTTTAACAACCAGTGCGCCATTGTCGGCAAGCTCACCTTCACCACGGTTCAGGGCTTCTTTGACCAGATCGTCGATGCTCAGATCGGTGTACACGGCGTTATTAGCTTGCGTCATGAGGTTCCCCGTCGGCCATTGGCCGATTGCGCCAAACGTTTTGTAGTAGAAATTTTTGCACTACTACCGCGAAAAAAGTGGGCCGGATTATGCCAGAAACGCCCAAAAAAAGTAGGGTCCACCTGTCAGAACCGCGTTGTACGGGGCTTTGACAGGGGTTTTACCTGCGCTGAAACGTTTTAGTGCTGAGTGCCGGAAGGCGACTCAACCCCTGCACCGGCGAACAATTGATCAACATCGGCCGCGTCAAACAGATAGCGCTCATTGCAAAACTGGCAGTCGATTTCGACATGGCCGCCGTATTCCTTGACCAGATTGAGCGCGTCGTCATGGCCCAAACTGGTCAGCGCATTGCCCGAACGCTCGCGCGAGCAGCTGCACTGGAATTCAATGCGCTCGTCAGCGAATACGCGCAAGTCTTCCTCGTGAAACAAACTCGTCAGGATCTTTTTGTTGTTCCACCCCAACAGCTCTCCGACTTTCAGGGTGTCGCCCAGAATATTCAGGCGCTGCCAGCTTTCGGCGCGCGCCTCTTCATCGTTGATCACCTCGGCAGGCAGTTGCTGCAAGAGCATGCCGCGCGCGCGTTTACCGTCAGCCGCCAGCCAAAAACGCGTTGGCACCTGATGCGACATCACAAAATAGTGGGTGAAACAGGCTGACAAGTCTGCACCGTCAAGATCGACGATGCCTTGATAGCGTTTGCCAACCGCAGGATCGATGGTCAGGGCCAACACACCGTTGGGCATCAGGTCGGCCAAGGTGGCATCCGCCTTGATCTGGTCGGCTTCAAAACGGGCCAGACCGCGAATTTCACGCTCGCTGGTGATTTCGATCATCAGCAAGGGAACCGGGCCTTCGGAGCGCGCCTGAAGACTCATTAACCCATCAAATTTCAAGCTGCCCACTAACAACGCAGCGGCGGCCATCAACTCACCCAGCAACTGTTGAACCGGCTGCGGATACGTGTGCTTGGCCAGTACCTCGGCGTAGCTGTGATCCAGCGAAGCCAACTCGCCACGGGTGTCGGAGTTGTCGAAGATGAAGCGCTGAGTGAAGTCGGTTTTAGGTAGATCTGACATAGGAATAGGGTTCTAAATTGGTGACAAAATGTGTTCGAGTCTTTATAAAGGCGCGTTTTTAGCACCGGTATGGTGCAAAAACCAGCCAAGGGGGCACGTCATGAACAATCCCACTCTGTTCCAAACAAGGTGGAACCTCGGAGCCCTAGCGGGATGTAATTTACTCGCTCTGGGACTTCTGTGTTTCTGGTTATGGCCATTCGGCCAAATTCTGTGCCTGACTTTCGACGACTGGTTGTTCCATCTGCTCAATCGCCCATTGGCTGATAACCCTATATGGCTCCACATGTGGGCTGTTGCAAGTCTGCGACCCTTTGACGCAGTGGTCGGCATCATCATGTTGTCGCTGCTGATCAAGGGCAACTGGGTGTTTGAAGCCACCCAGGTGCGTCGCGCCTTCTTTGGCTTTTTGGCGATTCTGTTGCTGTTGGTGGTGATTCGCGCGGTATTTTCCAAGCTCACAGCCGCTATGGGCTGGCAGCACAACAGCCCCTCGATGGTGTTTGAAGACGCTATTCACTTGAGCGATTACTTCCCGGGCCTGGAAAAGACCTGGGAACTCAAAGACCGCTCCAGCCAGAGCTTTCCCGGCGACCATGCCTCTGTGCTGCTGATCTGGGGCATGTTCATGACTGTGTTCAGCCGCACCCCAGGTCAGAAGGTCGTGATTTGGGGCCTGACGCTGCTGTTTATGATGCCGCGCCTGGTGGCGGGCGCCCATTGGGGCCAGGACGACTACATCGGCGGGCTGCTGCTGGCTTTCCTCGCCTTGGGCTGGGGCTATTACACCCCGTTTGCAGCCAAGGTTTCTGACGCACTGATGCGCGTTACAGCACCGATTTTCTCGCTGTTGCAACGCCTGCCGCTGGTGTCGCGCATGAGCGTGATCCGCGGCTAGGCAACCCGCTTCAGTTGCCTGAATCCGTCACCGTCAGGCGGATTTACTCGGCGCCACTGGCATCATGAAATTGATGCAGTTGGCGCCGTTGTTTTTTGGTCGGTTTACCTTCGGTGCTGATACCCATCGCACCCGCCTTGCGCAACGCGGCTGCCTGTTCGCGTTTGGCGATACTCTGCTCCGTTTCGGCATACAGCAGTTGCGCTTCGGGGGCACCACGGCGCACCACAGACAGCGCCTTGACGTGCACGGTACGCTCTTCAAGGCCGACACGGATTTGCAGCTCATCGCCAACTCGCGGCTCTTTGCTCGGCTTGCAGCGCTCACCCCGGCAATGCACCTTGCCGCTTTCAATCGCCGCCTTGGCCAACGCACGAGTCTTGTAAAAACGCGCCGCCCATAGCCATTTATCCAGACGGATCTTGTCGTCGTCCTCTTGCTTGTGCGCCATTGGAATTCCTCTACATAGACAGAGTCAGAACTGTACTACCGTTTCAGGTAAATAGATGAACCTGGCATCGCACACGCCATGCCGAGCGATGAAACACTTGAACGCGAGATAACAGTCGCCATTTGAAGCAGTTTCTGCGTGAATACCGCACATTCGGCGTCTAAACGACCCGTGATGATGCACGCGACCAGCACATGTTCGCGGGCTTGTCATGGCGGGTTCTAAATTGATCGTTAGAGTGCTTGTCGAAAGTATCAAACGCGTCGGTAAAAGGGATTTTCTGGGCGAGTGTAGAAAGTTTCTGATGCAGGCTCTTGGGTTCGCCAGCCCTGCATAGAAAGCATTGGCCCCAGCTCCTGCTGCGGCCTGGTCACGTTAATCGCTGGTTATTCATATTGAAGACATTTGATCATCTGACCGTTGTTGGTCTTCGCGAGTGGGTGGCGCTCCCAGATTTGGGCGTCGCAGGCTTGCGCGCCAAAATCGACACCGGTGCCAGTACCTCCAGCCTGCACGCCACTGAAATCGAGCCGTTTGAGCGCGACGGTGTCGAGTGGGTACGGTTCAATGCCCATCTGGGCACGCTGGTGCAACTGCGTCACCGCCGTTGCGAAGCCCCGTTGGTGGCGATAAAAACCATTAAAAGCTCCAATGGCCATACCCAAGTACGGTATGTGATCCGCACCAGCCTCGCGCTGGGCGATCGGGTCTGGCAGGTTGAATTCACCCTGGCCTGCCGCAAGTCCATGCGTTATCGCCTTTTGTTGGGTTCCAAAGCGCTGATCGACGGCCAACTGGTCGTCAATCCGGGGCTCAAATACGTTCAAGACAAGCCGGTATTTCCGGTCACTACTACCTTTGCCACAGGTGTTGCATGAAGATCGCTGTGCTGTCGCGTAACCCGCGTCTGTATTCCACTCGTCGTCTGGTTGAAGCCGGGACTGAACGAGGCCATGAAATGGTAGTGATCGATACCCTGCGCGCCTATATGAACATCGCCAGTCATAAGCCGCAGATCCACTATCGCGGCAAGCCGCTGGAAGGTTTCGACGCAGTTATCCCGCGTATTGGCGCTTCGGTGACGTTTTACGGCTGCGCGGTGCTGCGCCAGTTCGAAATGATGGGGGTGTTCCCGCTTAACGAATCCGTCGCCATCGCCCGTTCGCGGGACAAGCTGCGCTCCCTGCAATTATTGTCCCGTCGTGGCCTGGGCTTGCCGGTGACCGGGTTCGCGCACTCCCCGGATGACATTCCCGACTTGATTGAAATGGTCAATGGCGCGCCACTGGTGATCAAAGTGCTGGAAGGCACGCAAGGCATTGGGGTGGTGCTGTGTGAAACCGCCACGGCCGCAGAATCCGTGATCGAGGCCTTCATGGGCCTCAAGCAAAACATCATGGTGCAGGAGTACATCAAGGAAGCCGGAGGCGCCGATATTCGCTGCTTCGTGGTAGGCGACAAGGTGATTGCCGCGATGAAGCGTCAGGCCAAGCCGGGGGAGTTTCGCTCCAACCTGCATCGGGGTGGCAGCGCCAGCCTGATCAAAATCACCCCGGAAGAACGCATGACCGCCATTCGTGCGGCCAAGGTCATGGGGTTGAGTGTGGCGGGGGTGGATATTTTGCGTTCCAACCACGGCCCGTTGGTGCTGGAGGTCAACTCCTCACCGGGCCTTGAGGGCATCGAAACGACCACGGGTAAGAACGTGGCCGGAATCATCATCGAGCATCTGGAGAAGAACAGCGGCCCGAACATGACGCGCACCAAAGGCAAAGGCTAAACAAGCCCGTAGGCACTGACGAGTAATGCGAGGCTGTGATCGGCGCCAGAGCCGTCGTAAACCCTACGATCACGGTGTTTCACAAACATCGCCGTGATCCGATTTGCGACCGATCGCAGCCTCGCGCCTCGCCAGCGCCTACCTTGCAGCCGCCCGGCGCAATCCTTACACCGCTCCGCGCGGCAGCATCAGGCCCAACGGCAGGCGAACCCTGGCTTCAAGGCCGCCGCCCGAGCGGTTGCGCAACTCAACATTGCCACCGTGCATGGAGGCAATTCGCTTGACGATTGCCAAGCCCAGCCCCGTCCCTTTACCGCCCCGTGCCCGATCCCCGCGGATAAACGGATTGAAGATGTCTTCAAGCTCCGAAGGATCAATACCGGCACCCCGGTCCATCACGCTCAGCACCACATACGGCGCGCTGACGTCACCCGACACATAGGCGGCCACTTCAACGTCTTCACCCGCATGGTGCAGGGCGTTGCCAATGAGGTTGTTGAGCAGACGCTTCATTGATACCCGACGCAGCGGAAACGGCTGAATCGGCTGCAAACAAAGACGCACACGCTCCTCGTTCTGGTTGTAGGGCGCCACCACTTCGCGCACCAGCTCACACAGGTCCACCTCTTCGACCAGCTCGTCACGGCCATCGCGGATAAAAGCCAGGAACTGATCAAGTATCGCGTCCATGTCTTCAATGTCTCGCACCATGTCGTCCGTCAGGTCGCTGTGGTTGCCCATCAGCTCCAGCGACAAACGCAAACGCGTCAGCGGCGTACGCAGGTCGTGGGACACGCCTGCCAGCATCAGCTCACGCTCGCGGCCTGCCTGCTCCACGTCTTCAGCCATTTGGTTGAAGGCGCTGTACACCTCGGTCATTTCGCTGGGTGTGTCACTGATCGGCAAGCGCACACTGCGCCCCTGACCTAACTGGCGAGCTGCGTAAACCAGTCGTTTGAGCGGTTGGTTGAGCTGACTGACGAAGATCCATGCCGACGCTGTGGACAACAACCCAATGGCCAAAAACCAGCCCAGCACACTCCATATTTTTTGCCCGCGTAGCGGGTGCGGATACAAAGGGACTTTCAGCCAGCCATCGCCCAGGCTCGGCGCTCGTACCCACAGCGCCGGAGGAGAATGCACACGCAAGCGAACCTCGGTATCAGCTCCCAGCTCTGCCTGCATCTGACGCTGATAAACACCACTGTAGGGCCAATGTTGTTCACCCTCGGGGACACCGCCGCCCACTACACGGATCAACCCGGCCGCGTCGGCAATTTTGTCGCGATCTTCTTCATCTGCCGCCCAATAGGCACGTAAGGTGAGTGCAACACCGTGACTGTACTGACGATCAACCAACACGTCTTCGTTCATCAGCAGGTAGACCAGCGTCAGAGCCTTGGAAAACAAGACAACGATCAATACCAACCAGAGGGTGCGAGAGAAAAAACTTTGGGGAAACCAGAGAGGGGTTTTCATAGATTGCTGCTTTTGCAGTTTGCAGGAGCGAGTTCAGATACTCGCACAAAGGGGATTGCGAGCCACTCAGGTGTTGATAACCCGCGTGGCCCGCTCCTACAAATGGTTCATCACTTGGTCGCGTTACCGTCCGGTACGAACACATAACCTACGCCCCAGACCGTCTGGATATAGCGCGGTTTGGAAGGATCAGGCTCGATCATGCGGCGCAGACGGGAAATTTGAACGTCGATTGAACGCTCAAGCGCATCCCACTCACGGCCACGGGCCAGGTTCATCAGTTTGTCGCGCGTCAACGGTTCGCGGGCATGCATGACCAAGGCTTTGAGTACCGCAAACTCACCGGTGGTGAGCATGTGCACTTCATCGCCACGCTTGAGTTCGCGGGTGGCCAGCGACAACTCGTAATCACCGAACGTGACACTCTCGTCTTCGCTGCCGGGAGCGCCCGGTACGGGGGCTGCCTGGCGCCGCAAGACGGCTTTGACACGCGCCATCAGCTCATCCGGGTTGAACGGCTTGGCCAGATAATCGTCAGCGCCCAGTTCAAGGCCCTTGATACGGCTCAGCTCGTCGCCCTTGGCGGTCAGCATGATGATCGGGACGCGATTGCCGGCAGCGCGCAAACGTCGACACGCAGACAAGCCGTCTTCGCCAGGCAGCATCAAGTCCAGTACCACAAGGTTGAACACCTCACGGGCCAACAGGCGATCCATTTGCTCGACGTTCGGCACCGCGCGGGCACGATAGCCCTTACTGGTGAAAAAACGTTCGAGCAGGCTGCTTAGGCCCGGGTCGTCGTCAACGATGAGAATTTTTTCGCCTTCAGCAGTTTGTGCAGTGCTGCTCATTAGATGCTCCTGTGATCTCGGCGCGCATTATGGCTTAGCTGCTGTTATACGCATCGTGTGCATTGTTAGCAGATTTTTCCTTCACAGCCAGTACACAGATCATAGCGGGCGCAGCTTGCAGTCCCCTGAATCCGGGAACGCTGGTTATAATGCGCCGCCTTTTGTGTCAGGCAACCTCGTATTTTCAAAGTTTGCGGCCGAATTTATTTTTTCAATACGTGCCGTAATTTGCTGACTTCACGGGTCAACAGGCTGCCCTTTTGGCCCAGGCAGCGGCGTTTAACGAGCCGCTCAACCAGCCTCGCAAGCCTTCAAGCCCGGGCATGCGAGCCTGCATCACAATTTGTCAGGTGGTTTTATGGACAGCATCAACAGCCGCATCGCCGAAGAACTTGGCGTGCGCCCGCAGCAGGTCGAAGCGGCCGTCGCTCTTCTGGATGAAGGTTCCACCGTTCCCTTCATCTCCCGTTACCGTAAAGAAGTGACCGGCAGCCTGGATGACACCCAACTTCGTCATCTGGAAGAACGCCTGCGCTACCTGCGTGAACTCGACGAACGGCGCATCAGCATCCTCGCCAGCATCGAAGAACAAGGCAAGTTGACGCCAGAACTGGCCCGTGACATCAAGCTGGCCGACACCAAAACCCGCCTTGAAGACTTGTACCTGCCGTACAAGCAAAAACGCCGCACCAAGGGCCAAATCGCCCTGGAAGCGGGCCTTGGCGAATTGGCTGACGGCCTGTTCAATAATCCAGACCTGAGCCCCGAGGCCGAAGCTGCCCGTTTCATCGACGCCGAAAAAGGCGTGGCAGACGTCAAGGCCGCCCTCGATGGCGCCAAATACATCCTCATGGAGCGCTTCGCAGAAGACGCCACCCTGCTGGACAAACTGCGCAGCTTTCTCAAACAAGAAGCCACCCTCAGTGCCCGCGTCATTGCCGGCAAAGAAGAGGAAGGCGCCAAGTTCCGCGATTATTTCGAACACGACGAACCGCTCAAAAGCATGCCGTCGCACCGCGCGCTGGCGATTTTTCGCGGTCGCAACGAAGGCATTCTCAGCTCTTCGCTTAAAGTCGGCGAAGAACTGCCGGGCAGCATGCACCCCGGCGAAATGATGATTGCCGAACGTTTCGGCCTGCAAAACCAGAACCGCCCGGCGGACAAATGGTTGAGCGAAGTGGTGCGCTGGACGTGGAAGGTCAAGCTTTACACCCACCTCGAAACCGACCTGCTGGGTGAGCTGCGCGACGGCGCCGAGACCGAAGCCATCAACGTGTTTGCGCACAACCTGCACGATTTGCTCCTGGCCGCACCGGCTGGCCCGCGTGCCACGCTGGGGCTGGACCCGGGCCTGCGCACCGGTTGCAAAATTGCCGTGGTCGATGCCACCGGCAAGTTGCTCGAATACGCCACCGTGTACCCGCATGTGCCGCACAACAAGTGGGACCAGACGATTTCGATCCTCGCGGCTCTGTGCGCCAAGCATTCGGTGGAACTGATCGCCATCGGTAACGGCACGGCCAGCCGCGAAAGCGACAAACTGATCATCGACCTGATCAAAAAATACCCGGCGCTGAAAGTCACCAAAGTCATGGTGTCCGAGGCTGGCGCATCGGTGTACTCGGCGTCCGAGCTGGCCGCCAAGGAATTCCCGGACCTGGACGTGTCGATCCGTGGCGCCGTGTCGATTGCGCGTCGCCTGCAAGACCCGCTGGCTGAACTGGTGAAAATCGACCCTAAATCCATTGGCGTAGGCCAATACCAGCACGACGTGTCCCAGCTCAAGCTGGCGCGCGGCCTGGATGCGGTGGTCGAAGACTGCGTAAACGCCGTGGGCGTGGACGTAAACACCGCTTCGGTGGCCCTGCTGGCCCGTATTTCCGGCTTAAACGCCACGTTGGCGCAAAACATCGTGAATCACCGCGATGAAAATGGCGCGTTTAAAACCCGTGCAGCACTGAAAAAAGTCAGCCGTCTGGGCGAAAAAACTTTCGAGCAAGCTGCTGGTTTCTTACGTGTAATGAACGGTGACAACCCGTTGGACCGCTCGGCGGTTCACCCCGAAGCGTATCCACTGGTCAAACGTATCGCCGGCGACACAGAACGCGATATTCGCTCGCTGATCGGCGACGCAGGCTTTCTCAAACGTCTTGATCCAAAAAAATTCACTGACGAAACCTTTGGCTTGCCAACGGTCACCGACATCCTGCAAGAGCTGGAAAAACCGGGCCGCGATCCGCGTCCCGAGTTCAAGACCGCCGAGTTCCAGGAAGGCGTCGAAGACCTCAAGGACTTGCAGCTGGGCATGATGCTGGAAGGCGTGGTCACCAACGTGACCAACTTCGGTGCCTTCGTCGACATCGGCGTGCATCAGGACGGTTTGGTGCACATCTCGGCGCTGTCCGAGAAGTTCATCAAAGACCCGCGTGAAGCGGTGAAAGCCGGTGACGTGGTCAAGGTCAAAGTGATGGAAATCGACATCCCGCGCAAACGCGTGGGCCTGTCGATGCGCATGAGCGACACCCCCGGCGAGAAAATCGACGGCGCACGCGGCGCACGTCCGGGTTCCTCCGGGCGTCAGCCAAATACCGCGCCGCGTAAAGAAACCGTGACCCCGGCCCCTTCCAATAACGCGATGGCCTCGCTGTTCGCCAACGCCAAGCCGTTGAAGAAACGCTGATGCAGATCCCGACCGGGCTAACCCAAAGCGCTTTCAGTGAACTGATCGGCTGTCGCGTGGTGCAACTGGATGAAGGGCTGGCGCATGTCGCACTGAGTCTGGAACCGCACCTGCGCAATCGTGGCGGCAAGCTGCATGGCGGGGTGATATTCAGCCTGGTCGATATCAGCATGGGGCTGGCCTGCTCCAGCGCCCAGGGTGACCAACAAAGCGTCACTCTGGAGTGCAAAATCAACTACATCCGGGCGGTGTCCGACGGCGAAGTGCTGTGTATCGCCAAGGTCATCCACCCCGGTCGTCGCACGCTGGTCGTCGAAGCTGACGTGCTGCAAGGCGACAAGCTGGTCGCAAAAGCACTAGGCACATTCGCTGTCCTGTAGCGGTTACCGGTCGATTTGAGTTAATTTCGGCACTGCATACGCGGTGCCGAAATGCGCCTGGAGCGCCTGGGGCCGAAACACGGACGGGGCTGAGCGCTACTTTTTAAAGCCAGGCGACCACGCCGGCTTCAACTTCACCCTTGTAGACCGTCCTGACCACCCCCATATTGGGGCGACTGACGCGTGAAGGAATCCAACTTGAGCCAACTTCTCAACCGCCGCCTGGCTCTGCTCAGCGAGCGCGCTAACCTCACTCTGCTGGAGCAGTGTCTGCACGGGATCGAGCGCGAATGCTTGCGCGTCACCGGCGATGCCCGCCTGGCACAGACGCCGCACCCCGAAGAACTGGGTTCGGCCCTGACCAACGATCAAATCACCACCGACTATTCCGAGTCGCTGCTGGAGTTCATCACCCCGGCCCTGCCTGACCCGGCGGACACGCTGGCCAGCCTCGACAAGATTCACCGCTTTGCCTACAGCAAGCTCGGCAACGAGTTCCTGTGGAGCCCTTCGATGCCGTGCCCATTGCCGGCCGAAGCGGATATTCCGATTGCCTACTACGGCACCTCCAACATCGGACAGCTCAAGTACGTTTATCGCAAGGGCTTGGCCCTGCGTTACGGCAAAACCATGCAATGCATTGCCGGGATTCACTACAACTTCTCGCTGCCCGAGGCGTTGTGGCCGGTGCTCAAAGAGGCTGATGGCTTTGTGGGCACCGACCGCGATTACCAGTCCAGCGCTTACATCGCGCTGATTCGTAACTTTCGTCGTTACAACTGGTTGCTGATGTACCTGTTCGGCGCGTCACCGGCGCTGGACGCAGGCTTCTTGCGCGGCCGTGCGCACCAGCTGGAACAACTGGATGCCGACACGCTTTACCTGCCCTATGCCACCAGCCTGCGCATGAGCGACCTGGGTTACCAGAGCAATGCCCAAGCGGGCCTGACGCCCTGCTACAACGATCTCAACAGCTACACCGACAGCCTGCGTAAAGCTGTAGCCACGCCCTACGCACCGTACGTCGAAATCGGCACACATCAGGATGGCGAGTGGGTGCAGCTGAACACCAACATCCTGCAAATTGAAAACGAGTACTACTCCAACATCCGCCCAAAACGCGTGACCTACAGCGGCGAGCGCCCGATTCAGGCGCTGGTAGCCCGCGGTGTGCAATACGTTGAAGTGCGATTGCTGGACATCAACCCGTTCCTGCCGGTAGGCATTGATCTGCCCGAGGCACGCTTTCTGGACGCCTTCTTGCTGTACTGCGCGCTGCAAGAAAGCCCGCAGTTCAACAGCCCGGAATGTGGCAGTTGCACGTCCAACTTCATGAGTGTGGTCAAAGAAGGTCGCCGCCCGGGCCTGCAATTGCAGCGCGACGGCGAAGCGGTCGACATGAAGGCATGGGCAGCCGAATTGCTGGAGCAGATCGCGCCATTGGCCGCGTTGCTGGATCAAAGTCATGGTGGCGATGCGCACAGCAAAGCCCTGGACGAGCAATTGGCCAAAATCAAAGACGTGTCCCTGACCCCGTCGGCCAAAGTATTGGCCAGCATGATTGAGCGCAAAGAAAGCTTTGCCCAATTCTCCATGCGCCAAAGCCAGGCTCACGCCGAGTATTTCCGCAGTGAAGCACTGAGCCCGGAAGACCAGGCGGCATTCGAAGAAAAAGCCCGCACATCACTGCTCGAACAAACTGAAATTGAGCAGACTGAAGAAGGCGATTTCGACCTGTTCGTAGCTTCCTACCAAGCCAGTATTTTGGCGATCAGTAACTAAGGCGGCGTGGCGGCCACAGGGGTTCCATCCGGGACGCTCTGTAGCCGCCGACAAGGCTTGCGTCGATCCGACGCTTTACAGCGCCTTTTCAAAGATCTTGGAGTTGCGCTGGAAGTTGTAAAGCGACGCTCGCTCCCCCAAAACCACTCAACGCAGCGCTGAATGCACTGAATACTTTAAAATAGCGATTTATAATGATATCCATCGAAAGTGACTGGCAATTGACTCGTAAGTCGCTGTAAGTTATTTATTTGAACCACTCATCTTCGCAGCCGCTATTTTTCCTTCGGGCGTTAATATTGGATAAAGTTGCGCCCACGTCAAATTCCACTCTTTGTCGCAATCATTGCCGGTGGCAGGACTGCTGACGAGTAAGCCTTGCCGTGTAATGACCATTTCGTAAGTATCGTACGAGTCAAGAGCAGGGCAATTTTTTAAGTTGTCTGTGATAGCGTATAAAAGATTGGTCAATTTCTTTGGAAGTTTGACAGTACCTGAATAAGGTGTCTTCCACAGATATTTGGTATTGACCCAGGCCCATGGATCAACTCTATCCCCTGTTTTTAAATCCCATGTGTGACTTGCCCAGGATACGCCTGACCTTCCAGTATCGACAGACCACTGATTAAAATTCAGACTGAGATAATCAGAAGACCAAAATTGTGGCGTAATTGAAGCCTCGCTTGTTTCGATACTTCCATTGCTACCCAGAGAAGGTTTTAGCTCCAACTCAAACGCTTTAATTGTTTTTAGGGGGTGGATTAGATCATAGATATCTTTATTTATTTTATCTGTCACAGCGTTTTTTTCGGTGAGAGAAAATAGCGGCACGCCATTTTTTTTATAGTAATTATAAACATGCCCTTGATACTCTATTGTCGGCATCGAACGTGAGGTCGCTAGTTTCCCGGCAAAAGCGACACTCGAGCAAGAATCGTACAACGCTGAATTATTTACTCTTTTAAGACTGACGACTTGTTCAGTTTTAGCCAAGGTATTTTCATAGCGCACAAGAAGATGAGTTACTGACCTCTTGGTACCGCTCAACGTTTCAATTTTTTTGTCTTTCGCGGAAAACACATCATCAATTGCGATGAGTCGAATAGGCGCTTTAAACTCATCCGAATAATACACACCCTTTAACTCTTCGGATTCATTAAAGCAAACAGCGATACTAGCCCCCCCTATACTCCCAGCCCACGCCCCTGACAACTCATTCAGCGCGGCATTAGCAGTCGCGCAGTAGAGCGATATTACGACAACCCCATATAAATTTTTCACGAGCCCTCCTTATATTTTTATACATTGTTGTACTGGCTTAGTATTTAAAGTTCACTTAGGGACGGACCTGTATTATGCCGAACAATGTGATTAATTCTCGTGTGCATTTTGAGGCAGGCTGGGTTATAGCATTGCGGGCAGGCAAATGCGTTTTCAATCAAGTGCCGATTGAGGTAAAGCCCTCTGTCCAGATCTCCGTTGCCTAAAACTTCCTTTGGGGCTGGCCATATGATGCTTTCCTATGGGGAGAGCGTCGCACATTATCGGCATAACAAACTGAACGAAATCAGCCCAGTCCGGAGTTTGTGTAGGGCACTGGATTTATAGTCGAGTGCATTTTATAAAGCACGGGTTGAGATACACGCACGCAAAAGCGCAGCCTCCTACGCAAACTACGGCAATAGACCACTTCAGGGTTTAAACGTCGGCTTACTGTAGAACGCCGCTGAAATAAACAGCGGCCGGGCGGCCTGAGAAACCGAGAAAGAATAGCGACCTGAGCGACACCGCCCCCACGATAGATGGCGTTTTTATGTACCCGCTAACCGTGTTAGGCGGCTGTGCAAGGGAAGCATTTGGCCTGCCGGGGTAATTGACTATTTGTGCTTGCGAGCGTTTTAGGGAAGGCAGTTGATAGTTGCGATCTATATATCCGGTGCGCAGGCTTTACGACTGCTGCGCCACCGGACTCAGCCTCGTGCCTCGTCAGCGCCGACGAGGCTTGCGTCGATCCGGCTCTTTACAGCGCCTTTTCAAAGATTTTGGAGTTGCGCTGGAAGTTATAGAGCGACGCTCGCGCCGCCGGTAAACGCTCGACGCTGCTCGGCTCGAAACCACGTTCGCGGAACCAGTGGGCCGTGCGCGTGGTTAATACGAACAGGGTTTTGAGGCCCTGTGCCCGCGCCCGTTGTTCGATGCGCTCAAGCAGTTCATCCCCCCGGCGGCCATGTCGGTATTCCGGGTTCACTGCCAGGCACGCCAGTTCGCCCGCGTCCGAGTCGGCAATCTGATACAGCGCCGCGCAGGCGATGATCATGCCTTCGCGCTCAACCACGCTGAACTGCTCAATCTCACGCTCCAGCACTTCGCGCGAACGACGCACCAAAATCCCCTGCTCTTCCAGCGGGCTGATCAGGTCGAGCAAGCCACCGACGTCTTCAATCGCCGCTTCGCGGATCTTTTCGAATTGCTCCTGCGCAACCAGCGTGCCACCACCGTTGCGGGTGAACAGTTCGGTCAGCAATGCGCCGTCTTCGGCGTAGCTGACGATGTGGCTGCGGGCTACGCCGCCACGGCAGGCTTCGGCGGCGGCTTCCAGCAGTTCGGCCTGGTAATCGCTGCCCAGGCGCAGCATGTGTGCAGGCACTTGTTGCGGGCGCAGCTCACGCACCAGGTGACCGTCTTCGTCGAGCAAGCCCGGTTCGGCGCCGAACAACAGCAATTTGTCCGCACTCAAATCGATGGCCGCGCGCGTGGCCACGTCTTCGCAGGCCAAATTGAAAATCTCCCCGGTCGGCGAATACCCCAGGGGGGACAGCAGCACGATTGAGCGCTCGTCGAGCAGGCGATTAATGCCCTTGCGGTCCACCCGCCGCACTTCGCCGGTGTGGTGATAGTCCACGCCGTCAAGTACGCCAATCGGGCGCGCGGTCACCAAGTTGCCACTGGCCACCCGCAGACGCGAGCCTTGCATCGGCGAGGAGGCCATGTCCATCGACAGGCGCGCTTCGATGGCAATGCGTAAATGGCCTACGGCGTCGATCACACATTCCAGCGTCGGCGCATCCGTAATGCGCATGCCTTCGTGGTAATGCGGTGTCAGGCCACGGGCTTGCAGGCGGTGTTCGATTTGCGGGCGCGAGCCGTGAACCAGCACCAGCCGCACGCCCAGGCTGTGCAGCAGCACCAGGTCGTGAACGATGTTGCCGAAATTGGGGTGTTCAACGCCATCGCCAGGCAGCATGACGACGAAGGTGCAATCGCGGTGGGCATTGATGTAAGGGGACGCGTGACGTAGCCAGTTAACGTAATCGGGCATAACCGAAGCCTGTAGAAAAGTGAGTCGCCTAAAAAGGGCTGAACAGCAAACGCACAACGGGCTGGTAGTTATCGTCGAAACAATGGCGACACGCGTGCTCTCCTTGTGTACGGGTTGGGCCTGCGGTGATTTACTGCGCCGGGGTCAGGCAATAATGTTCGATCAACTGACTCAGTAGACGCACGGTCGGCTGCAAACGTGACATTTCAAGGTGTTCACCCGGCTGATGCGCGCAGGTGATGTCACCGGGGCCCAGCACAATGGTTTCACAGCCAAGGCGCTGAAGATAAGGCGCTTCGGTGGCAAACGCTACTGCTTGCGCGCGATGCCCGGTAAGGCGCTCG
The DNA here is from genome assembly GCF_001529285.1 of Pseudomonas sp. TAA207. Taxonomy (NCBI): domain Bacteria; kingdom Pseudomonadati; phylum Pseudomonadota; class Gammaproteobacteria; order Pseudomonadales; family Pseudomonadaceae; genus Pseudomonas; species Pseudomonas sp. TAA207. The sequence goes on from NZ_LLWJ01000048.1 coordinate 20,576, forward strand.
GCCACCCGCACGAGTTCGCAGTCTGCGTCTTGCTCGAACGGCGCAACACCCGCCGCAATCGGCGCGAAGTCAATGCTTACCTGATGCCGCTCGGCCAAAGGGTCAAGCTTGCTGCGGATAATCGCACGCAGGGCCTGCGGGTCCATCCCCGGCAAAGGTCGCAGGTCGAACTCCAGCGAACACTGGCCGCAAATACGGTTGGGGTTGTCGCCGCCGTGGATACAGCCAAAGTTGAGGGTCGGCTGCGGCACGCTGAACTGAGGGTTGCGGTATTCGTGCAGCCATTGCTGGCGCAGACTTTTAAGCTCGGTGATTGCATCGTGCATGGCGTCCAGCGCGCTGTGGCCCAGGCTGGGGTCGGAGGAGTGGCCGCTGCGCCCCAAAATGTCGATGCGCTCCATCATCACGCCTTTGTGCAGGCGGATCGGCTTGAGGCCCGTCGGCTCGCCAATCACTGCCGCCCGGCCCAGTGGCCGCCCCGCTTCGGCCAGTGCGCGGGCGCCGGCCATCGAGGTTTCTTCGTCGCAAGTGGCCAAAATCAGCAACGGCTGCTTGAACGGCTGGTCGAGCAACGGACGCACGGCTTCGATAATCAGCGCAAAGAAGCCTTTCATGTCGCAACTGCCCAAGCCAACCCAGCGGTTATCGACTTCGGTGAGCTTGAGCGGATCGGTCTGCCACAGGGCGTCATCGTATGGCACCGTGTCGCTGTGACCCGCCAGCACCAGACCGCCGGGACCGCTGCCATAACTGGCGAGCAGGTTAAATTTGCCGGGGCTGACTGGCTGGATGTCGCACTTGAACCCCAGGTCGCCCAGCCATGCCGCCAGTAAATCGATGACCGGGCGATTGCTCTGATCCAGATGAGCCTGGGTGCAACTGACGGACGGCGTGCTGATCAAGGCCGCGAATTGCTCTTTCATGGAAGGTATAGGCATGCGCTGACTTCCTGTTGGCGGGACGAGGCCCATCATAGAGCCATCTGCTTTGCAGAATAAACCCATGCGGGGCGCCCGGGCGGCGAGTCCTGTACACTGCACGGCCTTGGCAGCCACACCTTTCCCCGGCTGCGCACCGTTCCTGGATTTTCCGGCCATGCAGAAAGAAACCGAAATCAAACTCCGCGTCAGCCGCGAAACCCTCGCCGCCTTGCGCGAGCACCCCTTGCTGAAAAAACGCAACAAAAGTGGCTGGGAAAGCCGTGAGTTGCTCAATCAGTACTTCGACACCCCAGAGCGCGACCTGGCCAAGGCCAAGGTTGCTCTGCGCCTGCGCCGTGATGGTGAAGACGTCATTCAAACCCTCAAGACCCGCGGCGAAAGCGTTGCCGGGCTGTCGGTGCGCAATGAATACGACTGGCACCTGCCCAAAGCCAAACTCGACGTCAAAAAGCTCGACGGTGAATGCTGGCCTGAAGCGTTGGCCGAGCTGGACAAAAAGACCCTGAAACCGATTTTCACCACTGATTTCGTGCGCGAGCGCGCTGAAATCTCGTGGGGCCGCGGCAAAGCCAAAGTGGTGATCGAAGCCGCACTGGACTTGGGCCATGTAATTGCTGGCAAGCACAAAGAAGAAATCTGCGAACTGGAACTCGAACTGCGCGAAGGCGAGCCAGCTGCCCTGCTGGAACTGGCCGCCGAGCTGGCTGAAAAACTGGCGTTGATGCCGTGTGACATCAGCAAGGCTGAGCGCGGCTATCGCCTGTTCGATGCCAACAGCTACTCAGTCAACCTGCCAGCCCCTGAGCTGACACCCGAAACGCCACTGGACGACGCCTTTGCCGCACTGGCCTGGCACTTGCTGGCCAGCAGCCAGCGTCTGGCCGAGCAATACCGTTTCAATGGCCACTGGCGTCTGCTGCAAGATTGGGTGCAACAGTTGATCGACCTGCGCGCCCTGGTCAGCAGCCTCGGCCAGGCCGCGCCACGCCAATCCACCAGCGTGTTGCGCGCGTCCCTCGACGCACTGCTGGAAGACTGGCGCCCGCTGGTGCAAATCGGTCAGGACGACGAAGACGTGCGCAAAGCCGCACCGGAGCAGTTCCTTGAAGAACTCGAAGACCCGCGCTGGGGCCAGTTCTCGCTCAACACGTCGCGCTGGTTGATGGACCGCAGCTGGACCGTGGACCGTGGCACCACCCGTGGCAATCGTCAGGGTGCTGCACAACTGAGCAGCTGGTTGCCGCGCTTGCTGTCGGATGAAGCCATCGCATTGCGTCTGAACCGCTACCAGCAGCAGCCGGAAGACTTGGCCGAGCAACTGCCACGCATCGAGCGAATTCAGGCATGGCTGCGTCTGGCGCGTGGGGTGTTGGACATCGCCGAAGTTGACCGTCTGTACGGTGAGATGAACAAGTTGCAAGACTTGGCCAATCAACCCATCACAGAAGACGCTGAGGCCAACGATGCCTTGCTCGACGCCCGTAAGCACCAAGCCATCGCGGTCTACCAGAACCGCGCCTGGAAGACCTTGCTGCGCGGTTAAGGCCGCAACGTCGGGTTTTGTGAGCATGCCGAAGTTGGCGACGGCGACGTCCGAGGGCGAAGCCGTCGCCATGCCTTAAAACGCGGTATGGCCGGTAAAACACCTACATCGACCTACAACGGCTGCGCCGCCGGACGCAGCCTGCGGCACCTGCTACGAGGGTGGCGCAGGTAGCGACCAGGGTTTTACTCCTGCCCCCGCCAGATCAAGCGCGTCGTGTCATAGCCCTGCTGCTGAGCCTTGCTGAGCAGTTCATCGCGGGTTTGCTGGTCAATGGTCGGCTTGCGCGACAACAGCCACAGGTAGCGGCGATCGGGGTTGCCCACCAGCGCCGTGCTGTAGTTATCGCCCAGGTACAACACCCAGTAATCGCCTTTGGTCACGCCCGGCAATAGCGTCGACACCCAGTTATCAAACTCAACCCACAACTTGTCGGTCTTGCCCGGTACTTGTGGCGTCGCTGTGCCTTTGGCCTCCTCCCACTTGCCCTCTGCCGTGAGGCAACGGTTCAACACTGCCACGTTGCCATCGGGCTTGAGGCTGTAATGCGCTTGTGATTGCACACAGTTGCGCTGGAAGAACATCGGCAACCGTGCCTGCTCGTACCAAGTGCCCTGGTAACGTTTGAGATCAACGTTGTCGACCGTTTTGGGCGCCAGTGTGTCATCGCCAGAGCTGGCGCAACCGGCCAACACCAGCGAAGCGCCTAGACACGCTAAAAGACGTTTCATGGTGAACGCTCCTGCGATGGCTTATTTCAAGCCCTGGCCCGAGAACATCAACACTTTGTCACCGGCATATTGCACGCTGATAAAGCTGTTTTTATCGCCCCACGTGCAGCTCGACATGCCCAGCGCGCCAGAGCAATCGGTCGGGCTGCCCAGCAACTTTTCAACCTCGGCCTTGGGCATGCCCGCCGACAGTTTTGAATAGTTTTCCTGGTTGACCTTGCTGCAAGCTGCCAGCAACACACAAAACGACAACAACGCCAAAGAACGCAACTTCATGGACAAGCTCCTGAACGGGAAAGTCGGCATCGCTGCCTCAATGAGAGCTTAGAAGAGAAAAGCGTGACGGGGTTCCCGAAGGCAGGGGGAGATTTGTTGAATGCAGATACGACGAGGGAATGCTGGCCCCCTGACGCTGCCAAAGGCTGCGAGGAGAATAGCGAAGGCATTTGAGAAAAGGGGGCCTTGGCCCCCCTTCGCAGCCTGCGCCAGCGACGGCGCGTTTGAGGCAGGGCTTACGCTTTGTGGTAAGCGGTGATGCGTGCCACTTCTTCTTTCGACCCCAGGAACACTGCTACACGCTGGTGCAGGCCTTCAGGCTGAATGTCGAGAATGCGCTGGTGGCCGTCCGTTGAAGCGCCGCCGGCCTGTTCAACCAGGAACGACATCGGGTTGGCTTCGTACATCAAACGCAATTTGCCCGGCTTGGACGGCTCGCGGCTGTCGCGCGGGTACATGAACAGACCGCCACGGGTCAGGATACGGTGCACGTCAGCGACCATCGCGGCCACCCAGCGCATGTTGTAGTTCTTTTTCAGCGGGCCGTCTTCACCGGCCAGCAGCTCGCTGACGTAGCGCTGTACCGGGGCTTCCCAGTGACGCTGGTTGGACATGTTGATGGCGAATTCCTGCGTGCTTTCAGGAATGGTGATGTTTTCGTGGGTCAGCACGAAGCTGCCCATTTCGCGGTCCAGCGTGAAGCCTTTAACGCCATCGCCCAAGGTCAGTACCAGCATGGTTTGAGGGCCATAGATGGCATAACCGGCAGCCACTTGGGTGGTGCCCGGTTGCAGGAAGGCTTTCTCGCCCAGGTCGCCGTTTTCAGCCAGGTGGCCTTCCGGGCAACGCAACACGGAGAAGATCGTGCCGACCGGCGCGTTGATGTCGATGTTGGACGAGCCGTCCAGCGGGTCGAATACCAACAGGTACGCGCCTTTAGGGTATTTGCCAGGGATCTGGTAGGCGTTGTCCATTTCTTCGGACGCCATGCCGGCCAGGTGACCGCCCCATTCGTTGGCTTCGAGCAGGATTTCGTTGGAAATCACGTCGAGTTTTTTCTGCACCTCACCTTGCACGTTTTCGGTGCCCATGCTGCCCAGAACACCACCCAGGGCGCCTTTGGACACGGCGTGGTTGATCTCTTTGCAAGCACGCGCCACCACTTCGATGAGGAAACGCAAATCAGCAGGCGTGTTGTTGCTGCGGGTCTGCTCGATCAAATAGCGACTCAGGGTAACGCGGGACATGTAAGGCTCCGAACAAGGGGGAGGGGGCAAAAAACCCGCGCAGTTTAACGCGTGTTGCCGTGCAAATCTTCTAATCAGACTGATAACCGGCCGGGCGGGTTCAGTTGAGGCGCAAAAACAGGCGCTGGCGCCCCGTAGCAGCGGGCGCCGCGTCCGATTGCGAAGCGCTCGTGGATTCAGCGCCTGCGTTTAGCCGGACAAATACAAAGCGCTTTTTTACAACGGCTACGCCGTCGGACGCCGCCTGCGGCAGCGGCTACGGGGCGGTTATAGCGCCTTCCAAATGTCTGTGGCGTATTCACGAATGGTGCGGTCTGAGGAGAACCAGCCCATGCGCGCCGTGTTGAGCACTGCGGTACGCCACCACGCGTCTTTGTCGTGCCACAGCTGTTCGACGCGCATTTGCGCCTCCCAATAGGCATCGAAGTCTGCGCACACCAAAAAACGGTCGTAATCAATCAGCGAGTCAATCAGGCCGGTGTAGCGCGCCGGGTCATCGTGGGAAAACACGCCACCGCGTATGGCCTGCAACACATCATTGAGGCGGTGCGACGCCGCAATTTCAGCACTGGCGTTAAATTCGCCATTGCGCTTGCGTGCTTCGACTTGCTGCGCGCTAAGGCCGAAAATAAACATGTTTTCGGCCCCTACCCGCTCGCACATTTCAACGTTTGCGCCATCCATCGTGCCGATGGTCAACGCACCGTTAAGCCCGAACTTCATGTTACTGGTGCCGGACGCTTCATAACCGGCGGTGGATATCTGCTCGGACAAATCGGCCGCCGGGATGATGTTTTCGGCCAGGCTGACGTTGTAGTTGGGGATAAATACCACTTTGAGCAACCCGCGCACGGTGGGGTCGTTGTTCACTGTGCGGGCGATGTCGTTGGTCAGTTTGATGATCAATTTGGCCTGTTGATAACTGGCCGCGGCCTTGCCCGCGAAAATTTTCACCCGTGGCACCCAGCGGTTGCCCGGCTCGGCCCGAATCGCCTGATACAGCGCCACGGTGTGCAGCAAATTGAGCAATTGGCGCTTGTACTCATGGATGCGCTTGACCTGCACATCGAACATGGCCTCAGGGTTGACCACGATGGCGAGGCGCTCGTAAATCAAAGCGGCCAGGGTGCATTTGCTTTGCAGCCGTTGCTCTGCGAACTGCTGGCGAAAGTCGGCGCGCTCGGCAAATGGCTCCAGTTCAATCAGGTTGTGCTCCGGATCGTCCTGAATCTGCGGGCCCAGGGCCTCAACCAGCATCGCCGTCAGCGGCGGGTTGGACTGATACAGCCAGCGGCGAAAGGTGACGCCATTGGTTTTGTTGTTGATGCGATCGGGGTACAGCTTGTGCATTTCAGAGAACACAGTGCTGCGCATCAGTTGCGTGTGCAGCCCCGACACGCCGTTGACGCTGTGGCAGCCCAGGAACGCCAGGTTGCCCATGCGTACGCGACGGCCGTTGTCTTCTTCGATCAAAGACACGGCGCGCAGCACGTCAAAATCATGCACGCCCTTCTCACGCAGCGAATCAATGTGCAACCCGTTGATCAAGTAGATGATTTGCATGTGGCGCGGCAGCAACCGCTCCATCAGTCCTACCGGCCAGGTCTCCAGTGCCTCTGGCAGCAGGGTGTGATTGGTGTACGCCAGGGTTTGCACCGTGACATCCCAGGCCACGCTCCACTCCATGTCGTGCTCGTCGACCAGAATGCGCATCAGCTCGGCCACGGCGATGGAGGGGTGAGTGTCGTTGAGCTGGATGGCGACATGCTCGCCCAGGCTGAGCAATGTGAAGCCTTGATCGAGGTGGCGGCGGATCAAGTCTTTTAAAGAGGCCGCCACAAAGAAGTATTCCTGACGCAGGCGTAACTCCTGGCCCGCCTCATTGCTGTCGGCCGGGTACAGAACCCGCGAAATGCTTTCGGCGCGCACCACTTCGGCCACCGCGCCCAAGTGATCGCCAGCGTTGAAGCGTTCGAGGTGCAATTCATGCACCGCCCTCGCCCGCCATAACCGCAAGGTGTTAACGCTGGCTCCGCGCCACCCCACGACGGGGGTGTCATAGGCAATGGCGCGTACGGTTTCGCCAGGCCACCAGATTTGCCGCGAATGCCCTTGCTCGTCGACTTTGGTTTCAACCGCCCCGCCAAAACCAATGGGGTACACCACTTCGGCGCGCTCGAACTCCCACGGGTTGCCGAAATCCAGCCAATTCTCGGTTTGCTCCTGCTGCCAGCCATCGACAATGCTTTGGCGGAACAGCCCGTGCTCATAACGGATGCCATACCCGTGGGCCGCGACGCCCAGGGTTGCCATGCTTTCCATGAAACACGCCGCCAAACGCCCCAGCCCGCCATTGCCCAGCGCAGCGTCGGGTTCAAGCAGGCGGATCTGCTCAAGGTCGACACCCAGCTCGGTCAATGCTTCACGGGCGATGTCCAGCAGCCCGAGGTTGCTCAGGCTGTCGTAGAGCAACCGGCCGATCAGAAATTCCAGAGACAGGTAGTACACCCGCTTCTGACCCTTGCGATAAATCTGCCGCGTGTGGTCCATCCAGTGCTCGACCATGTGGTCGCGGGCGGCCAGCGCAATGGCTTCAAACCAGTCGTGGTCAAACGCGTGTTCAGGGTCCTTACCCACCGCGTACGTCAGTTTAGCCAGTACAGCAGCACGAAATGCCGCCACTTGTGCATCACAAACAAGCGGTTCCTGGGACATCGATACGACCTCAAGCGAGATGGAGCGATTTGGAGAACGAATGGAGTCAGCCTAGACGCTCTGACAAAAGGCGGCGGCTCAGGTTCGAGGTTTTTGCAGGTTTTTATGGTGCCCGCAGCGCGCAAATACGCCCTGAAAAGAGGCAGAACCCCCTGGCGAGCAAAAAACCGGCAAATGGTTGTTCAAATATTCATCAACCCCGGTATGATCGCGCGCCCTGTTACACGCTGGAATATAAGCCTGATGAAGTCCAACCTGATCGCCGCCGCGGAAATCGACCGTCTCGATACGTGGGCCAAATACACCGCGCCCATGTGCGGCTCCTGCATTTCCAGCTGCTGCACCCTGCCGGTTGAGGTCAAGGTCAAAGACTTGATCCGCATCGGTCTGGTTGATGAGTTCGAACTCGGCGATCCGCCGAAGAACATCGCCAAGCGCCTGCAAAAAGAAGGGATTGTGGAACGTTTCAACCAGAAGTCGGGCATCTTCACGTTGCAGCGCATGAGCAACAACGATTGCCTGTACCTGGACCGCAAGTCGCGCATGTGCACCATCTACGACAAGCGCCCGGACACGTGCCGCAACCACCCGCGCATCGGTCCGCGTCCAGGGTACTGCGCGTATATTCCAAAGGCTGTCGAGCGCAAAAACAGCAGCGTTAAATTGATGGATTTTTGATTCAGTACAGACCCTCACCTTCTCCCTTGAGAGAAGGCTGGGGTGAGAGGCTGCTGTAGACACAAATCCCGGACATAAAAAAACGCCCCCGACCGCAAGGTCGGGGGCGTTTTTGTAACCGCTAACTAAGTGACTTAGTTTTTGGCTTTTTTAGCAGCGCGGGTGCGCTCGCCTTCGTCCAGGATCTTCTTACGAAGACGGATGGACTTAGGCGTCACTTCACACAGCTCGTCGTCCTGGATGAATTCCAGAGCCTGTTCCAGAGTGAAGCGAACAGGTGGAACCAGAGCGATGGTTTCGTCTTTACCCGAAGCACGCATGTTGTCGAGCTTTTTGCCCTTGGTAGGGTTAACGCCCATGTCGGTGTCACGGCTGTTCAGACCAACGATCTGACCGTTGTAGATCTCTTGACCGTGCTCAACGAACAGCTTGCCACGCGCCTGGAGGGTTTCCAGGGAGTAGGTCAGCGCCTTGCCCGTTTCAACCGATACCAGAACACCGTTCTGACGGCCGGACATGTGGCCCGACTTCATGGTGTCGTAGCGATCGAAGATCGAGGTCAGGATGCCAGCACCGTTGGTCAGGGTCAGGAACTGGTTACGGAAACCGATCAGACCACGAGCAGGGATGTTGTATTCCAGACGCACACGGCCTTTGCCATCCGGCACCATGTTGGTCAGGTCGCCTTTACGCAGACCCATCTCTTCCATCACCTTGCCCTGAGATTCTTCAGGCAGGTCGATGGTGACGTTTTCGAACGGTTCGTGCTTAACGCCGTCAACCAGGCGGATGATCACTTCTGGACGACCAACGCCCATTTCGAAGCCTTCACGACGCATGGTTTCGATCAGTACGGACAAGTGCAGCTCGCCACGGCCCGATACTTTGAATTTGTCAGCCGAGTCGCCTTCTTCAACGCGCAGTGCAACGTTGTACAGCAGCTCTTTGTCCAGACGTTCCTTGATGTTACGGGACGTCACGAACTTGCCTTCTTTACCGCAGAAAGGCGAGTCGTTTACCTGGAAGGTCATGGAAACGGTTGGCTCGTCAACGGTCAACGGCTTCATCGCTTCAACGTTCAGCGGATCACACAGGGTGTCGGAGATGAACAGCGAATCCATACCGCTGATGCACACGATGTCGCCTGCCGAAGCTTCTTCAACGTCTACACGGTGCAGACCGTGGTGACCCATCAGCTTCAGGATACGACCGTTGCGGCGCTTGCCGTCAGCGTCGATGGCAACAACCGGGGTGTTCGGCTTGACGCGACCACGAGCGATACGGCCAACGCCGATAATGCCCAGGAAGCTGTTGTAGTCCAGTGCCGAGATTTGCATCTGGAACGGACCATCACGGTCAACTTGTGGTGCTGGTACGTTGTCGACAATCGACTGGTACAGCGGGGTCATGTCTTCAGCCATGTCGGTGTGGTCAAGACCAGCAATACCGTTCAGGGCAGAGGCGTAAACCACTTTGAAGTCCAGCTGTTCTTCGGTAGCACCCAGGTTGTCGAACAGGTCGAAGATCTGATCCAGAACCCAGTCCGGACGCGCGCCTGGACGGTCAACCTTGTTGATTACCACGATTGGACGCAGGCCGGCTTCGAACGCCTTTTTGGTCACGAAACGGGTTTGCGGCATAGGGCCGTCTTGAGCGTCAACCAGCAGCAGAACGGAGTCAACCATCGACATTACGCGTTCTACTTCACCGCCGAAGTCGGCGTGGCCCGGGGTGTCCACGATGTTGATGTGGTAGCCGTTCCAGTTGATCGCGGTGTTCTTGGCAAGAATGGTAATGCCGCGCTCTTTTTCCTGGTCGTTGGAGTCCATCACGCGCTCGTCGTTGAGCTCGTTGCGCTCCAGAGTGCCGGATTGACGCAAGAGTTTGTCTACCAGGGTGGTTTTACCGTGGTCAACGTGAGCAATGATGGCGATGTTACGTAGATTTTCGATCACTTGTGTATCTCGATCAGAGGATTCGGTGTGCTGACTGAGTCCAGGCAGCGATTAACAGTAGAGTCCGTGCAAACCATTACAGCTTGACGGCGGCGTCGGGGGGCCGGTGACGCAGGCCACAGGCATACAGCCCCGGGCTCTTAGCTCGGTCGATAAACGCGCACATTGGCATGTCCCTCACTGAGCAAATGGTGAGCATGCAGGCGACTCATCACGCCTTTGTCGCAATACAACAGGTACTGACGGGTATCATCCAGTTCCTTGAAGCGGCTGTTCAAAGCATAGAACGGCAACGCTTGTACTTCGATGCCAGCCAGTTCCAGCGGTCGATCTTCCTGGTCATCCGGGTGACGGATGTCGATGACGATCTGGCCCGCCAGCACGTCGCTGACTTCTTCGACTTGCAAGTCCTGGCCCAATTCATCGATTACCCGATCAATCGGCACCAGTTTGGCCCGCTCAAGCGCACGCTCAAGCACGGCCATATCAAACTGTTGTTCTTCATACTCCACGCGGTTGCGCTTGGCGTGGGTCTTGGGGTTGACCGAAATCACCCCGCAATATTCAGGCATATGCTTGGCAAAATCGGCCGTACCGATTTCAACCGCCTGATCAATGATGTCTTGCTTGTGGCTGACGATCAGCGGACGCAACACCAATTTGTCTGTTGCCGAGTCAATCAGCGACAAGTTGGGCAGTGTCTGGCTCGAAACCTGAGAAATCGCTTCTCCGGTGACCAACACCTCGATGTCGAGTCGCTCAGCAATACGGGTCGCAGCGCGCAACATCATACGCTTCAAAATGACGCCCATATGACTGTTATCGACTTTGCCGAGAATTTCGCCCAAAACTTCTTCGAACGGAACACTGACAAACAGCACGCGCTGCGAGCTGCCGTACTTCTTCCATATATAGTGCGCGACTTCCATCACGCCCAATTCATGGGCGCGCCCGCCCAGATTGAAGAAGCAGAAGTGGCTCATCAAGCCGCGACGCATGACCTGGTAAGCCGCCACGGTAGAGTCGAAACCACCGGACATCAGCACCAGGGTCTGTTCAAGCGCACCCAACGGGAAGCCGCCAATACTGTCGTGCTGGCTGTGAATCACAAACAACCGTTGGTCGCGAATTTCGATTCGGACTTCGATTTCCGGGTTTTTCAGCGAAATTCCGGCCGCACCGCACTCGCGACGCAGCTTGCTGCCCACGTATTTCTCGATTTCCATCGAGGTAAATGGGTGCTTGCCAGCGCGTTTGCAACGCACCGAAAAAACCTTGCCGGCCAGCGACTCGCCAAAGTGCAATTTGCACTTTTCTACCACGTCGTCGAAGTCGCCCAACGGGTACTCATCTACCTGAAGAAAATGCGCAATGCCTGGCATGCAGCTCAGGCGCGCAGTCATTTCTTTCAAGGCTTTGGGGTCGCTCACGCGCGTTTGCAGCTCGATGTTGTCCCACACACCGGTCACCACCACAGCCGGGTCCAGATCGCGGAGCACAGCACGGATGTTTTTAGCCAATTGACGGACAAAACGCATCCGAACCGGACGGCTCTTGATAGTGATTTCGGGGAAGACTTTAACGATTAGTTTCATGAAAACAGCGCGCGAGCAGCCTGCCAAAAAAGGGGGGCGCGGATTATAGCGGAAATTGCTCAAGGTTTAACCAGTTATCGTACAAACGGTTTTGCACGCACCAAAATAGAGCAAAACCACGGTTTTTCGCTTCATTTGAGTGCGATAACGGGCGCTAATCGGTAGGCTGCACCGCTTACCGGCTTGAGTTTGGCGCATTACACCCAACTCGGGGCACTGGCATGCAATTTGCTCCCTTGTGAGGCAGGTTGCCTTGGCAGAGTATTCGCGCCGGCATCAAGCACATTACTAAGGGCGCACCACTACTACCCGCCCGAAGCCACCCCGGAGGACATATGTCGAAGTCGGTTCAACTCATCAAAGATCATGACGTCAAGTGGATTGATCTGCGCTTCACGGACACCAAAGGTACTCAACACCACGTGACCATGCCGGCTCGTGATGCGCTGGATGAAAACTTCTTCACCGACGGCAAAATGTTCGACGGCTCCTCCATTGCGGGCTGGAAAGGTATCGAAGCGTCCGACATGATCCTGCTGCCAGACGACAGCACGGCCGTTCTGGACCCGTTCACCGAACAGCCAACGCTGATCCTGGTGTGCGACATCATCGAGCCTTCAACCATGCAAGGCTATGACCGCGACCCGCGCGCTATCGCCAACCGTGCCGAGGAATACCTGAAGTCCACCGGTATCGGTGACACCGTGTTCGTGGGCCCGGAGCCTGAGTTCTTCATCTTCGACGAAGTGAAGTTCAAGTCCGACATTTCCGGTTCCATGTTCAAGATCTACTCCGAACAAGGTTCGTGGATGTCCGACCAGGACGTAGAAGGCGGCAACCGTGGCCACCGTCCAGGCATCAAAGGCGGCTACTTCCCGGTGCCACCGTTCGACCATGACCACGAAATCCGTACCTCCATGTGCAACGCCATGGAAGAAATGGGTCTGGTTATCGAAGTTCACCACCACGAAGTGGCAACCGCAGGCCAGAACGAAATCGGCGTGCAGTTCAACACCCTGGTGAAGAAGGCTGACGAAGTTCAGACCCTCAAATATTGCGTACACAACGTGGCTGACGCCTACGGCCGTACCGCGACCTTCATGCCCAAGCCTCTGTACGGCGACAACGGCTCGGGTATGCACGTACACATGTCCATCTCCAAAGATGGCAAAAACACCTTCGCTGGCGAAGGCTATGCCGGCCTGTCCGACACCGCCCTGTACTTCATCGGCGGCATCATCAAGCACGGTAAAGCACTGAACGGCTTCACCAACCCGGCCACCAACTCCTACAAGCGTTTGGTGCCAGGTTTCGAAGCGCCGGTCATGCTGGCCTACTCGGCCCGCAACCGCTCTGCCTCGATCCGCATCCCTTACGTGTCCAGCCCTAAAGCTCGCCGTATCGAAGCGCGTTTCCCGGACCCGGCTGCCAACCCGTACCTGTGCTTCGCAGCACTGATGATGGCTGGCCTGGACGGCATCCAGAACAAGATCCACCCGGGCGACGCTGCTGACAAAAACTTGTACGACCTGCCGCCTGAAGAGGCCAAAGAGATCCCGCAAGTGTGTGGCAGCCTCAAAGAAGCTCTGGAAGAGCTGGACAAAGGTCGTGCGTTCCTGACCAAAGGCGGCGTTTTCAGCGACGATTTCATCGACGCCTACATCGCTCTGAAAAGCGAAGAAGAAATCAAAGTGCGCACCTTCGTGCACCCTCTGGAATACGAGCTGTACTACAGCTGCTGATCCCGTCACACCGGTGATCGCCGCGTGATGTAAAAAAACCTCCTTCGGGAGGTTTTTTTATGCCCGCGGTCTTACGCACATCCCATCCTTTACTCGCACGCCATATTGCTTCGACTGACAGCCATTGCATGCCTCCCTGCGTAGTTTGAGCGCCTCACACGCGTTCAATCACCTCAGGACTCGCCCATGCTGCCAGCACGCCTTATCAAGCCCTTATTCTTCGCCACCCTCTGTACGAGCCTGCTGGGCTGTACGCATGGCCCCCAGGAAGTCCAGACCGAACAACTGCTCAAAACCAGCCATTCCTGGGATGGCACAGCCTATGACACCTACCCCGGTTCAACCCCGGAACTCACGGTCCTTAAAATAACCATTCCCGCCAACACCACGCTCAAGTGGCATACCCACCCCATGCCCAACGTGGCGTATGTGCTCAGCGGCGAGTTAATGGTTGAAACCCGCAGCGGTCATCAAACCCGGCTTAAACCCGGAGAAGTACTGCCCGAACTGGTGAATATTCCACACCGTGGTACGAGCGGTAACAGCCCCGTGGAACTGATTGTTTTCTATGCAGGCGCTCCCGGCTTACCGCTCTCGAAACCCGACTGATCTCACCCTCCGCGCCCATCCGCACCTGCTGATGTCAAAACGTGAAAAACACGTGACTGGCCATCAGCGGGATGTGGCCGTTGCCGTCACGGATGGGCAAGCCGCCTCCGGCCATACAGTGATCAACATCAAGCCAACGACCTTCTGCCCCATGAACATGCAGCCGAGACTGAAACCTTTCACTTGATTTGCACTATATTGGTGCAATAGAAACATCACCGCCCACCTCGCCAGCCCAATTTGGTTCAAAACGACTCACTCCGTGAGCATCTACACCCTGTTGATGAGCTGTAACGTCTTATTTCAGGCGATTAGCGCTTCTTTTCAGAGCCTTGGTTTGGTTTTTGCATTTTCCTTGTCTCAGCGTGTAACCCACGCACGTAATCCGGGATCGGCCCATGACCATCAGTGATGCCTTGCACCGACTGCTACTCGACAATCTGACCACCGCAACCCTGTTGCTCAATGCCGACTTGCGCCTTGAGTACATGAACCCGGCGGCAGAGATGCTATTGGCCATCAGCGGTCAACGCAGCCACGGGCAATTCATCAGCGAATTGTTTACCGAGTCCACTGAAGCCCTGCATTCATTGCGTCAAGCCGTTGAGCAAGCGCACCCTTTCACCAAGCGTGAAGCCATGCTGACCTCGCTCACGGGTCAAACCTTGACCGTGGATTACGCCGTGACACCGATCTTGAGTGCCGGCACGACCTTGCTGCTGCTCGAAGTGCACCCCCGCGATCGCCTGCTGCGCATCACTAAAGAAGAAGCCCAGCTGTCCAAGCAAGAGACCAGCAAAATGCTGGTGCGCGGCCTGGCTCACGAAATCAAGAACCCCTTGGGCGGCATTCGTGGCGCGGCCCAACTCTTGGCCCGTCAGCTGCCCGACGAAGGCTTGCGCGACTACACCAACGTCATCATCGAAGAGGCTGACCGCCTGCGTAACCTGGTAGACCGCATGCTGGGTTCCAACAAACTGCCTTCGCTGGCCATGACCAACGTGCATGAAGTGCTGGAGCGCGTGTGCAACCTGGTCGAAGCCGAGACCCAGGGCGGCATCACCCTGGTGCGCGATTACGATCCCAGCCTGCCCGACCTGCTGATCGACCGCGAACAGATGATTCAGGCCGTGCTCAATATCGTGCGCAATGCGATGCAGGCCATTGGCAGCCAAAACGAACTGCGGCTGGGGCGCATCAGCCTGCGCACGCGGGCCATGCGTCAGTTCACCATTGGCCACATCCGCCATCGCCTGGTGACCAAAATCGAAATCATCGACAACGGGCCGGGCATCCCGGCCGAGCTGCAAGACACCCTCTTCTTCCCCATGGTCAGCGGCCGCCCCGACGGTACCGGGCTGGGCCTGGCCATCACCCAGAACATCATCAGTCAGCACCAGGGGTTGATCGAGTGTGAAAGCCACCCTGGCCACACACTCTTTTCGATCTTTCTGCCACTGGAACAAGGAGCCGCATCGACATGAGCCGAAGTGAAACCGTGTGGATCGTCGACGACGACCGTTCAATCCGCTGGGTCCTGGAAAAAGCCTTGCAGCAGGAAGGCATGACCACACAAAGCTTCGACAGCGCCGATGGGGTGATGAGTCGCCTGGCTCGCCAGCAACCCGACGTGATCATTTCCGACATCCGCATGCCCGGTGCGAGCGGCCTGGATTTGCTGGCCAAGATCCGCGAACAGCACCCGCGCTTGCCAGTGATCATCATGACGGCGCACTCCGACCTGGACAGCGCCGTGGCGTCCTATCAGGGCGGCGCATTTGAATACCTGCCCAAGCCATTTGACGTTGATGAAGCCGTGTCGCTGGTCAAGCGCGCCAACCAGCACGCCCAAGAGCAACAAGGCTTGGCCGTGGCGCCCACGCTGGCACGCACCCCGGAGATCATTGGCGAAGCCCCGGCGATGCAAGAAGTGTTTCGCGCCATTGGCCGCTTGAGCCATTCCAACATCACCGTACTGATCAACGGCGAGTCGGGCACCGGTAAAGAGCTGGTTGCCCATGCGCTGCATCGCCACAGCCCGCGTGCTGCCTCGCCGTTTATTGCGTTGAATATGGCGGCCATTCCTAAAGACCTGATGGAGTCCGAGCTGTTCGGCCACGAGAAAGGCGCGTTTACCGGCGCTGCCAACTTACGCCGCGGGCGCTTTGAACAGGCTGATGGCGGGACCTTGTTTCTGGATGAAATCGGCGACATGCCTGCCGACACACAAACCCGATTGCTGCGGGTTCTGGCTGATGGCGAGTTCTATCGCGTGGGCGGGCACATTCCGGTCAAGGTCGACGTGCGCATCATTGCGGCCACGCATCAGAATCTCGAAACACTGGTACAGGCAGGCAAGTTTCGTGAAGACTTGTTTCACCGCCTGAACGTGATCCGCATCCATATACCGCGCCTGTCGGATCGGCGTGAAGACATCCCGACACTGGCCCGCCACTTTCTCAGCAGCGCGGCGCAAGAGCTGTCGGTGGAGCCAAAACTGCTGAAGGCCGAGACCGAGCAATATCTGAAAAACCTGCCGTGGCCGGGCAACGTGCGCCAACTCGAAAACACCTGCCGCTGGATCACCGTGATGGCATCCGGGCGCGAAGTGCATATCAGCGATTTGCCGCCCGAATTGCTCAACCTCCAGCAAGACGCTTCCCCCGTGACCAACTGGGAACACGCGCTGCGTCAGTGGGCCGATCAAGCGTTAGCCCGTGGTCAATCCAACCTGCTGGACAGTGCGGTGCCAACATTTGAACGCATCATGATCGAGACCGCCCTCAAACACACCGCGGGCCGCCGTCGCGATGCCGCCGTGCTGCTGGGCTGGGGCCGCAACACCCTGACCCGCAAGATCAAAGAACTGGGCATGAAGATCGACGGCGACGAGGAGGATGCTGACGAAGCTTAAGGCAGATCAAAAGCCCTCACCCCAGCCCTTTTCCTGCGGGAGAGGGCATTTTTGAGCAAGGCTGCACCATTAACGCGCACAGCTCTGGCTCAAGGGCTGCAGCCGCAGCCGCGCCTCAAACCTGCCCTACAGACAAAAAGCCCCGGAATCCGGGGCTTTGCATTTGCATAAGACATTTTCGACAAAAAAATCTAAAACTGGCACGCGCCCTGCAATAACCCTGATAACGCTTTAGGGGACCCTGGTACAGGCAGGCCAGGACTCCCCACTTTTACACCCGCAGCCTTGATGCCCCGCGCATCAACGCGCAGCCGTTTTGGGGAACCCGGTACAGGCAGGCCGGCATTCCCTCTTTTATTACTCGCGCAGGTTTACCTGCAACCGCCAGCGGCCATCCTGTGGCGCTCCGGCCCAGTCGCCGTGCAGGGCACGGGCCGCCACCAACGTCAGCAGCAACCCACCATC
Organism: Pseudomonas sp. TAA207; assembly: GCF_001529285.1. Taxonomy (NCBI): domain Bacteria; kingdom Pseudomonadati; phylum Pseudomonadota; class Gammaproteobacteria; order Pseudomonadales; family Pseudomonadaceae; genus Pseudomonas; species Pseudomonas sp. TAA207. The sequence goes on from NZ_LLWJ01000048.1 coordinate 37,987, forward strand.
GGTGCGCTGCACCCGCCAATTCACATCTTTGCCATTGAGCTTGAACTGGCCGTTCTGCGCCTTACCCTGCGCATCGAACAGCAAGCCGACTGTGCCATCGACCATTTCACCGTGCAGTTTGGGCTCATCGCTGAACCACACCACCAACGCCCCCGGCAAGACCTCAACCTGCTGCAACTGCACAGGCTCAGGCGTCGTCAGCCGGCCGATCATCATCCCGACCATAAACCCCACAATCGCCAAAGAACCTAAAACACGCGGCCATAGTTTAGGTCGCGGGTCCTCTTCGGGAGTAGAATCCTCGCCATCTTTAAGTTCGGAGCCGTGCATGTTTCACGTCATCCTTTTTCAACCAGAAATTCCGCCGAATACCGGCAACATTATCAGGCTGTGCGCCAACAGCGGCTGCCACCTGCATTTGATTGAACCCATCGGCTTTGAACTCGACGACAAGCGCTTGCGCCGCGCCGGGCTCGATTACCACGAGTATGCGCCACTCAAGCGTCACGCCGACCTGGCCAGTTGCCTTGAACACCTGGGGCATCCGCGCTTGTTTGCCTTTACCACCAAAGGTTCGAAGCCATTTCATGACGCGCAGTTTGCCGAAGGTGATGCTTTTATCTTCGGCCCTGAGAGCCGTGGCTTGCCGCCCCAGGTGCTGGATGCGCTGGACGGCGAACACCGCCTGCGCTTGCCGATGCGCGAAGGCTGCCGCAGCCTGAACCTGTCCAACACCGTGGCTGTCGCCGTGTACGAAGCCTGGCGCCAGTTAGGCTTCAAGTAAGCACACAGCTCCAAAGCCCAATAAAAAAGCGCCTTACGGCGCTTTTTCAATCCAGCAGCGGCTGTTTATTGAACAGTCGGCGTGCCTTCTTCTTGCATGCGTTGCAGCTCTTGCGCGTACAGGGCATCGAAGTTCACCGGGGACAGCATCAGCGCCGGGAACGAGCCACGGGTGACCAGGCTGTCCAGGGTTTCGCGTGCGTACGGGAACAGGATGTTGGGGCAGAACGCGCCCAGCGTGTGGTTCATCGAACCCGCATCCAGGTTTTTGATCAGGAAGATGCCAGCCTGCTGCACTTCAGCGATGAACGCCACTTCGTCAGCATTCTTGACCGTGACCGACAAGGTCAGGACCACTTCGTGGAAATCACCTTCGAGCGGCTTCTGACGCGTGTTCAAGTCCAGAGCCACGGTCGGCTCCCACTGCTGACGGAAGATTGCCGGGCTTTTCGGCGCTTCGAACGACAGGTCACGCACATAGATACGCTGCAACGAGAATTGTGGAGAAGTATCGTCTTCAGTCGCAGCGGTATTCTGTTGGTCAGTCATCACAGATCCTTGTTGATCTTGGGGCTTATAGAGAATGAGAGTCAGACGTTCAGCAGCGCATCCAATTTACCGGCGCGCTCCAAAGCAAACAGGTCATCGCATCCACCAACATGCTGGTCGCCGATCCAGATTTGCGGCACCGAGGTGCGACCCGCTTTCTGGGCCATCTCGGCACGCGCCTGAGGCTTGCCGTCGACTTTGATTTCTTCAAAGGCAACGCCCTTCTTCTCAAGCAAAGCCTTGGCCCGCATGCAGTAAGGGCAATAATCGCTGGAGTAAACGATGACCTTGGACATAGTTACTTCACCACAGGCAGGTTATCGGCGCGCCAGCTGGCGATACCACCGGACAGCTTGGCGGCGTTGTAGCCAGCCTTGAGCAGTTCACGGGCGTGGGAGCCAGAATGCTGGCCCTGGGCATCGACCAGAATGATGGTTTTGCCCTTGTGCTTGTCCAGCTCGGCAATGCGCGCCATCAGCTTGTCTTGCGGGATGTTCAATGCACCCACGATGTGGCCGGCGGCAAAATCCTTGGCCGGGCGAATATCAATCACCACACCTTCGTCGCGGTTAACCAGACCGGTCAACTCGCCGGTACTGATGCTACGTCCGCCACGGCTCATTTCGTGGGCAATCAACAACGCCAGCAGGATGACAAACGCGCCCACCAACAGGTAGTGAGAAGTGGCAAATGCAATCAGGTGATCAACCATCAGAAGGTTCCAGGGTCGTAAAATGTGGGCCAGTATACACAGCCGCCTTGGTCGGCCAAACCCCGCCCGGCGGTGACGCCACATGAACTTCGCTTTAAACTGCCCGTCTTCTGCATACCTCCTTTTTAAACCAGCCACGAGTGGGATCTATGACTACCACGCCTAAACCTTTGGTCCTGATCATCCTGGATGGCTTCGGTCACAGTGAAAGCCACGACTACAACGCCGTTTATTCAGCCAAGAAACCGGTGCTCGATCGCCTTTGTGCAAGCATGCCCAATGGCCTGATCTCAGGTTCGGGCATGGATGTCGGCCTGCCGGACGGGCAAATGGGCAACTCCGAAGTCGGCCACATGAACCTGGGCGCTGGCCGCGTGGTGTATCAAGACTTCACCCGTGTCACCAAGTCGATCCGCGACGGCGAGTTTTTCGAAAACCCGACCCTTTGCGCCGCCGTCGACAAAGCCGTCGCCAATGGCAAGGCCGTGCATATTCTGGGCCTGCTGTCTGAGGGTGGAGTTCACAGCCATCAAGACCACCTCGTGGCAATGGCCGAGCTGGCGTACAAGCGTGGCGCCGAAAAAATCTACCTGCACGCCTTCCTCGATGGCCGCGACACTCCGCCTAAAAGCGCCGCGTCCTCTATAGAGCTATTGGACGAAGCCTTCAAAGATCTCGGCAAAGGCCGTATCGCCAGCCTGATCGGCCGCTATTTCGCCATGGACCGCGACAACCGTTGGGACCGTGTCGAGCAAGCCTACAACCTGATCGTTGACGGCAAAGGCGAGTTCAACGCCGCCACCGCGCAAGAAGGTCTTGAAGCCGCTTATGCCCGTGGCGAAAGCGACGAGTTTGTCAAAGCCACCACCCTGGGCGAGCCGGTCAAGGTCGAAGACGGTGACGCGGTGGTGTTCATGAACTTCCGCGCCGACCGCGCCCGCGAGCTGAGCCGCGTGTTCGTCGAGGACGACTTCAAAGAATTCCCGCGCACGCGCCAGCCAAAACTGGCCGGTTTCGTGATGCTGACTCAATACGCCGCCAGCATCCCGGCGCCTAGCGCGTTTGCGCCGGGCAGCCTGGAAAACGTGCTGGGCGATTACCTGGCCAAAAACGGTAAAACCCAACTGCGGATTGCCGAAACCGAGAAATACGCGCACGTCACTTTCTTCTTTTCCGGTGGGCGCGAAGAACCGTTCCCCGGCGAAGAACGCATTCTGATCCCGTCGCCTAAAGTCGCCACCTACGACTTGCAGCCAGAAATGAGCGCGCCCGAAGTCACCGACAACATTGTCGATGCCATCGAACATCAACGTTATGACGTGATCGTGGTCAACTACGCCAACGGCGACATGGTCGGCCACAGCGGCGTGTTTGATGCAGCGGTCAAAGCGGTTGAGTGCCTGGACGCCTGCGTGGGCCGTATCGTTGAAGCGCTGGAAAAAGTCGGCGGCGAAGCCCTGATCACAGCCGACCATGGCAACGTCGAACAGATGGAAGACGAGTCCACCGGCCAGGCGCACACCGCTCACACCTGCGAGCCGGTGCCGTTTATTTATGTCGGCAAGCGCAAGTTCAAGGTTCGCGACGGCGGTGTACTGGCCGACGTGGCCCCCACCATGCTCAAACTGCTGGGTATGGAAAAACCAGCAGAAATGACCGGCACCTCTATTTTGGTGGACTAATGTAAACCTTGTGATCGCTGCCACTGGCGACGAAAAAGGCTGCCCGCCCGCCACGTCATCGCGTGGGTTTGAGAAGACGGGCAGCTGCGCTGCCCTTCGCAGCCTGCGCCAGCGACTATTTCATGTCACGGATTTCTCATACTCAACGAGGGCGGGCATACTAGGCCGTCCCATTCCCCAGGTGTCGCCCGCCCCATGCTCCGCGCCCTTATAGCCCTGACTCTCACGTGCCTGCTGCAACCGGCCTTTGCCGATGAGCGCGCGCAAACCCAACAACAGCTCGACGCCACGCGCCAGGATATCGGCGAGCTGAAAAAGCTCCTCGGCAAACTCCAGGCAGAAAAGTCCGGCGTGCAAAAAGACCTGCGCGGCACCGAGACCGAAATCGGCAAGCTGGAAAAACAGGTGGAGGAACTGCAAAAAGAACTAAAAAAGAGTGAAGGCGAGCTGCTGCGCCTTGATAGTGAGAAAAAAAAACTCAACAGCGCAAAAGTTGAACAGCAACGCCTGATCGCCATTCAGGCCCGTGCCGCGTATCAGGGCGGTCGTCAGGAATACCTGAAAATGCTGCTCAACCAACAAAACCCAGAAAAGTTCGCCCGCACCCTCACCTATTACGACTACCTGAGCCAGGCCCGCCTGGAGCAGCTCAAGGGGTTCAATGAAACCCTGCGCCAACTGGCCAACGTCGAAGCGGATATCAACCTGCAACAGGCCCAGTTGCTGACGCAAAAAAGCAGCCTGGACAGCCAGCGCGCCGAACTCGACAAAGTGAAGGCTGAACGTCAGCAAGTGCTGGCCAAGCTCAGTACCGACGTCAAAGACCGCGACCAAAAATTGCAGGCCCGCGAGCAGGATCAGGCCGATCTGGCTAAAGTCCTCAAGACCATTGAAGAAACACTGGCACGCCAGGCTCGCGAAGCCGAAGCCGCGCGCCAAAAAGCCCTGCTCGCTCAACAAGAAGCCGAGCGCAAACGCCAACGCGAAGCTGAATCGGTTGTGACCGACGCCCCGCGTAAACCCGTCAAATCCACACCCGGCGCATTGGTTTCAAGCGCCGGCGTTTCATACGGCGGGCCTTTTTCTCAGGCGCGGGGAAAACTTCCTTGGCCAGTTGATGGTCGACTGCTTGCACGCTTTGGTGAAACCCGCGGCGATGATGCCCGTACCAAGTGGGATGGGGTCATGATCAGTGCCGGCGCAGGCACCCAAGTGCACGCTGTACACGGCGGTCGCGTGGTGTTTGCCGACTGGCTGCGCGGCGCTGGCCAACTGGTGATTCTGGACCACGGCAACGGCTACCTGAGCTTGTATGGCCACAACCAGACACTGCTCAAGTCTGCCGGCGACATTGTTAAAGCCGGGGAAGTGATTTCCACCGTGGGCAACAGCGGTGGCCAAGCCACTGCGGCGCTGTATTTTGCTATTCGTCAGCAGGGCCGCCCCAGCGACCCTGCACAATGGTGCCGTGCTCAAGGATGAGCCCATCACCTTTAATACGTAGGAGTTCGTTCAACATGCCGCATTTGTCCCGCCTCAACTCGCTGGCCCTGACGATCGCCCTGGTGATTGCCGCGCCTTTGGCACTGGCCGCCGGGCAAGCCGCCCAGCCAGTCGCCGCAGCCAGCGCCAAGGCCCCGCTGCCACTGGATGAGCTGCGCACCTTCGCCGAGGTCATGGACCGAATCAAGGCGGCGTATGTTGAACCGGTCGACGATAAAACCCTGCTGGAGAACGCCATCAAAGGCATGCTCAGCAACCTCGACCCGCACTCCGCGTATCTGGGCCCTGAAGACTTCGCCGAGCTGCAAGAAAGCACCAGCGGCGAATTTGGCGGGCTGGGGATCGAAGTCGGCACCGAAGACGGCAATATCAAGATTGTCTCGCCGATCGACGACACGCCTGCCAGCAAAGCCGGCATCCAGGCCGGCGACTTTATCGTCAAGATCAATGGCCAGCCCACACGCGGCCTGACCATGACCGAAGCCGTGGACAAAATGCGTGGCAAAGTCGGGCAAAAAATCACGCTTACGTTGGTACGCAATGGCGGCACACCGTTTGATGTGACCCTGACCCGCGCCAATATTCAGGTCAAAAGCGTTAAGTCTCAGCTGCTCGAAGACGGCTACGGTTATATCCGCATCACCCAGTTCCAGGTCAAGACCGGCGAAGAAGTCGCCTCAGCCCTGTCCAAGTTGCGCCGCGAAAACGGTAACAAGAAGCTCAAGGGCATCATCCTCGACCTGCGCAACAACCCCGGCGGCGTGCTGCAATCGGCCGTTGAAGTGGTCGACCACTTCATCACCAAAGGGCTGATCGTTTACACCAAAGGCCGGATCGCCAATTCCGAATTGCGTTTCTCGGCCACCGGTAAAGACCTCAGCGAGAACGTACCGCTGGTGGTGTTGATCAACGGTGGCAGCGCCTCGGCCTCAGAAATTGTCGCCGGTGCCTTGCAAGACCAAAAACGCGGCGTGGTGATGGGCACCACCAGTTTCGGTAAGGGTTCGGTACAAACCGTACTGCCACTGAACAATGACCGCGCCCTGAAAATCACCACCGCGCTGTACTTCACGCCCAACGGGCGCTCGATTCAGGCGCAGGGTATCGTGCCGGACATCGAAGTCAGCCGCGCCAAAATCACCCGCGAGCAAGACACCGAGTACTTCAAAGAGGCCGACCTGCAAGGTCACTTGGGCAATGGCAATGGCGGTGCCGACAAGCCAACGGGTTCCAGCCCTAAAGCCAAGCCAATGCCACAGGATGACGACTTCCAGTTGAGCCAGGCCCTGAGCCTGCTCAAGGGCCTGAGCATTACGCGCGGCAATTGAGATGCGTTTTTCGCTGCTCATCAGCCTGCTTTGCTGCCTGACCGGGGCCGCCCACGCGGCGCCGGCCAGCCCTCCAGCCGCCCCGCACAAGGCTTATTTGAGCCTGATCATTGATGACCTGGGGCAAAACCTGCCACGCGATCGCCGTGTGCTGGGCTTGCCCGGCCCGGTCACTGCGGCCGTGATGCCCGACACCCCGCACGCGGCCCAATTTGCCCGTGAAGCGTACAAAGCCGGGAAAATCGTAATCCTGCACATGCCTATGGACCCGGCGACGGGGCCGTTTGCCTGGCACCCCGACTTACCCGTCGATGAACTCGAAAAGCGCCTCAATGCGGCCTTCAAGGCCGTGCCTTATACCAGTGGCATCAACAACCACATGGGCAGCCGCATGACCTCCCAGCCGCAAGCGATGGCCTGGCTGATGGGCGACTTGCAGCGCCGTCACAAATTCTTCGTCGACAGCCGTACCAGCGCACAAACGGTGGCGGCGGCCCAGGCACAAAAAATTGGTTTGGCCAGCGTCTCGCGGGATGTGTTTCTGGACGACGTACGCACCGAGCAAGCCATCACCACACAACTTGAAACCGCCATCAAACTGGCCAGGAAACAAGGCTCGACGGTCATGATTGGCCACCCCTACCCGCAAACCCTGGCCGTGCTGGAACGTGAACTGCCCAAGCTCAAAGCCCAAGGCATTGACTGGATCGACATTCGGCAAATGATCGGCGTGCGCAGCAACAAAGCGATGGCCGGGCATGGTGAAAATGGCGTGTATCGCCAGCCATAAGCACCGCACATACCCTCTAGGCGCTGCCAAGGCACGCAAGCTGCAACCGGTCGTAAACCCATCACTGCGCTACCGGCTTTTTCGAGCGTTACAGGTACTTGGCAACGATCTTTTCGACCACACCTTCAGCGCGCAGCTCATTCAGCGCTTTTTGCAGCTTGGCCACTACCGCATCCGGCACGTCTTTATTCAACGCCAGATACAACTCAGCCTGATTGAAACGCAGCACCGTCTTGAACCCTGAAATCCCGACCTGACGCGCTAAAAAACGCCCCGCCGGATCGCCTGTGGCCCAGAGGTCAATCTGCCCGGCTTGCAGTTTTTTCGCGTTGTCCTGATCGCGCAACACGATCACCGGACGCAGGCCTTTTTGCTCCAGTGACAATGCAATGACATCGCCTTTGTAGGCGCCGATGCGGTATTGGTTGGCTTTCTCCAGAGACGTGACGTTGATCGGGCTGTCACCGCGTGCCAGCAGCACCCAGTCATCTGGCCCAATGGGGCCGACCCATTTGAACAGGGCTTCGCGCTCTGGCACGCGCGCCGTTACAAATACCCCATAGCCGGGGTTTTCAAGGGCGAGGTGATAAATGCGCTCCCATGGAAAGCGCAAGGTCATGCTGTAGGAAATACCGGCCCGTTTGAAGGTTTCGCGCAGTACATCGACGGCGATGCCTTCGATGTTTTCGTCTTGCGCAAAGTTTTTGCCATTTTTCGCCATGTTGTAGGGCGGAAAATTCTCTGTCAGCAAGACCATCGAGTAAGCCGAGCTTTCGGCGGCTGAGGCCGCATTCGCCAACAGCAGTGAAAGGCCGGCGAAGACTGGCAAAAGACGTTTGAACATACGAGCTACCTAAATCCATGGCGTGCCCAAGAGTGCCGCGAGCACGCCATGCTGTCCAGTCGCCTTTAGACTGACTCGGTTCTACGTGCTGCCAGCGTGCATCCGTCGCTAACCCTATTTAACTAACTCAACGCGTCGCATTGACCTGATTTAATGCCGCGAGTGATTTTGAAGGAAAGAAACAACGACTTATTCGCAGGTCAACCTTATGTTTATTACCGTCCACCATTTTTTATTGATTACGTTAAGTACGCCCTATTCATACACCACGGCCCATGCCTCTGAGTCCCCTTACACTGGAAGACGGCCCCGTACAACTTTCCACACACGTCGACATTCTGGAAAGGCGCGATGAATGAAAACAATCATGAATTAAGCGCAAAAAAGTGTGATGACTCGACCCCACTTGATGTAGCGAACGTCAGGCAGCGAGGGCATCAAAAAACGCAGAGCAATTCAGACCATTCAAGTGATAGGCCACTCCCTAAGAACTCGTTGGATGGGCTATAGACCGCCGCCAGTCAAAGCCATAGCAATAGCAATAGCAATAGCAATAGCAATAGCAATAAGGGCAGCTCTACTGAAGACAGCGCGGCACACCAAAATTCGTAAACTCATAGACGGACATAGAACAGGGATTCTTACTCTGGAACAACCACCAATAACTTCGCCACTCAACTGTGAAATTCACAAAAATATGAGACCGGAGTTCCTCAATGATCACGTCACTCACACCCTCTGCTTCCCATCATCCTTACCCAACAACATCGCCTGAAAAAAAAGTCGAAAAACCCCTGAGTCCCGCACTCAACACCGCGAATAATGCACACGCTGAGCCCCCGTCCAACGAAACACACCAAGCCCCTCCTTTCGCCTCTGAACCCTTGCCCCGAGTCAGGCGTAGTCCGAACCCTGAGACAGATCAAGAATTACCCTCTTCATCAGCCTCCTCCCCCTCCAGGCAACGGACTCAAAATGGAGCCACCTCGGGGTGGAGAAACATATCAAAATGGGCGTCTGTGGCCACGCATGAGGAGTACCACGCTCCAGACGCAACTAAAATCGCAATTAAAAACGCACTCGTACAGGCATATAAACAAGTCATCGAAAAAACACATGTCTATGCCCAAGCAAAAGTAACAAATAACGTTGCCGAACTTTCTAAAAGCCCGGCTTACTGGAAAAGAGTCACCTCAGCGAGCGACAGCCTGCGAGATACGCGCATTACCCTGCCCGCCGACTCTCCCCTGCAACTCAATGGCGAGCCCATGGCTGGAAAGCAAATTAGCCTGGAGCAATGTATTCTCGCCAACGACTGGATCCTGCCTCAAAACGTCGCTGATATTCAAAACCTCGCAAACGCCTTATCCCACCCCCCGCTTCAATCTGCTCCCTACGGTAACTTCGGTGGGGGACTGTCCTGGTCTGCGCCCCCTTTGAGCCAAGAGATGAAAAAAAACATCCTGGCATCGGTGAGAAACAACGCCATAGAGCTCGAGGAGTTTGAATATCTGCGCCGCAGCAAAGATGCATTGGGTTATCTGACCCAGTCACGGCAATGGTCGCCCGAAGAGTTGAGCGACCCACGTGCATTTCTTACCAACCTCCTCAACACCCCTGAAGCCTATGCATTGGGTCAAGCCCTGCAAACCCAATTCAAAGGCGCACCCTCAGCGACCAGCATTAACGATTGGGCCATGACCGCCATTGCCATAGGTATCGACGCAAAGAGCATCCTCGACCCGGACAACAGCACCAACAAGGTCGCAGGCTTTGATCTTTCAAGCCCCGACCTCGGGGGTAAACCTCTGAGCGAGGTGGTCAAGGCACTCACTGAACACTTGGCGAATCCTGAAACGCCCGCTGCTGACTTTGCGCCTGTCAGAGCCTTTGCGTTATTAGCCCGTCATGCGCCGGAACTGCTGGTAAAAGAGATCCCGGATAGCGTGACCTACGGCTCACCCAGCTGGATCAGCCTGAAGGCTGCCGTTGCCCGAATAGAGGCGCAAGCGCCTGGCCAGGCGTTGAACATGAGTTACGAAAAAATCATGCAATACGCCAACATCTCGCCCATTACAGCGGCCGAAAAACAGGTCGAACAACAGGCCTCTCTACAGGCAATGATGTATTGGGCGATCAACGATGGCATCCTCAAGAAAAACGACAACAACCGCTACACCGATGCACAGATTGAGCACGTACGAGGAAAAGCCAAAGAGCGATTCATTGCCTTAGAAAAAGCGTCTTCGGCTAAAGACACTGAGTTGCTTACACGGGAAGACCTGGCCGATAAGATATTAAAAGAAAAGTTTGGAGACGGTATTGACTTCAAGAAAAAATGCCTCACCCCCATTGACCAGTGGAACCACCTAAAAGGCCCTTACTCGATCATTGATCTTGTTATTTCAGGTGAACTTGCCCGTGGTATTTATCAATCATCCGACCCCTCAATCCCTGTCGACACGATTGCACTGCGTCGCCATGAAATTCCCGATATTCAAGAGGCTTTCAAACAATCCTTCTCAAATTATTATGAGGGGAAAAAAAATTCCACCGCCATCTCCGTTCGACACCTTATATCCCAACTGCCTCTGAAAGATCGTGAGCGGCTGGAGTTTGGGGCCATTAAAGTATATGAACAACACAATGCCACCAGTTCGATCAGTGGCCTCAGACTAAACGGTTTTGATGATACAACACCTGGGCGACATGGCGTTCAACGGAGCATAGACGAACATCACCGTGGCTTAATTATAGAAACCCAGTACAACGGCAAAACCTACCACTACGAAATCAACCCCCCACAAGGTTTTATTCGCCCCATCACAAACTTTAAGCCGGGGGTGCAGGGTGAGTGGACAAAACTGCCGCCCAAGGACAACAACAGCTTTTCAAACTATACGACGTACTCAAATAAGGAGATAAATGAAGTTCACGGCAAAAGCGACGCAGAACGCCGCCAGCGTGAGTCCACCCAAAAAACCGACGCGCCCCTCCAGTCGTTCAACAGCAGCCGAACGCAATACATTGCCCAGCTCATGTCGAATAAGTTCTTCCCGAATGACAGCCGGAATTTATTCGAACAAACCCAAGGCCTCACTACCTTGGACACCGAAGTTACTGACTTTGAAAAAATCCAGAACTTCACACGCATCCTCGTCCCCTTCGCATCGGCCATTCACAACTTTTCAAAAGGTAATACTCGGGACGGGTATGAGAATCTGGTGCAAGACATCTTTGGATTTTTATTCGTGGGCGCCAAAGCCGCAGGCGGAATAGCCAAAGTGGCAGGTCACACTGGCAGCCTGGCCAGCAAATTTAAAAAAGGGGTGAATATCCTGGGCCGGGCTGCGGCCAGCGGAGCCAACCCATTTTCCGGCGGGAAAGCGCTATTTTCCGGCGCAGTAAAGCTGTTGAATTCGGGGGTATCCCTGGCCAATCAAGGTTTCCAATTCCTTCGTCGTGGAGCCAATAGTGCGGACCTTCTTTCGACGATCAAAAGACCCGACGTTATCCAGGGAAGCATTAAAACTGCCAACAATGCCGACCCCTTAAAAGTGCTCGCAAAGCGCGATGACTCAGGCGTCTTATATGCCTACGACCCAAAAACCGAAAAGCTCTTTGGGCCACCGCTGAAAAACTTCCAGCCCAACAACACTTCCACCCTATTGCAAACGAGCGCACGAAAACTGCCTGAGCCGCCACCTGTAAAGCCTGCCCTCCCGGCACAAACATCACAGCCAATTGATATTTTCATGGGGAACTCGCAGACCCTTAACCAGGGCAACGAATCAATACTGACTACTCGCAGTCTGACCGATTGCTCGGCCATCGCGGTTCTGACGGACTGGGATGGCAAAGTTTATCGCACACGCACACTGATGCACTTGAGCGGTAGCAACGTGGAGCAGGGATTAATAGGTGAAGATGCCTCAAAACTGCTGAGCACATTAGAAGACTCTTTGGAGCGTGGAGGAAAAGTCATTATGGTGGCCGGCATAAACTCTCACTCCACTGTCGGAATGGGGATTATCATTGGGCAAACGACGAATAACCAACGGCCACTGATGAGCTTGTTAAAAGATCGAGAAGGTGTCTCCGTCACCGTAGCCAGCTCACTGGGCGTGACTGTTTATCCCGATGGAACATTCAAGCTGATAGAGGATACGGGTAAAGGGGTATTTACCAAGGAGATGCTCGAGCCTGTGTATGACTTCATAGACTAAGCCCCTCAAACTACGCGCGAATTTCTCTGTAGGCGATGTCGAGCACCCACGAGGCACAACATCGCCTACCGTTGATTGTTATCCCTCTCAGCGCCGCACTGTCAGCGCCTGACCCAAGGACGCTGACAGTTGCAACCGTCGGCCTAACGCACCACGATCCCGCGTTCAGCCATGTACGCTTTGGCCTCAGGCACGGTGTATTCGCCAAAGTGGAAAATACTCGCCGCCAATACTGCACTGGCGTGACCTTCCAGGATGCCGTCAGCCAAATGCTGCAAGTTGCCGACGCCGCCCGAAGCAATCACCGGGATACCCAGCGCATCGCTGATGGCACGGGTGACGCCCAGGTCGAAGCCGTTCTTCATGCCGTCCTGATCCATGCTGGTCAGCAGGATCTCACCGGCGCCCAAACCTTCCATCTTCATCGCCCACTCGACTGCGTCGAGGCCGGTTGGCTTGCGCCCGCCGTGGGTGAAGATTTCCCAGCGCGGAGTTTCGCCCGGCTGGGAGACTTTTTTCGCATCAATGGCGACCACGATGCACTGCGAACCAAAATGCTGCGCCGCTTCGCCCACGAATTCCGGGTTAAACACCGCTGCGGTATTGATCGAGACTTTGTCCGCGCCCGCATTGAGCAGGTTGCGAATGTCCTGAATACAGCGTACGCCGCCGCCTACCGTCAGCGGGATAAACACCTGGCTGGCCATGCGTTCCACCGTGTGCAGCGTGGTGTCGCGACCATCGACGCTGGCGGTGATGTCGAGAAAGGTAATCTCGTCAGCGCCTTGCTCGTCGTAGCGACGGGCAATTTCGACCGGGTCGCCCGCATCGCGAATATTTTCGAACTTGACGCCCTTCACCACCCGGCCGTTATCCACGTCCAGGCAAGGGATGATGCGTTTGGCTAACGCCATGACGTTCTCCTCAGGCCTTGTAGCTGTCGCAGAAGGCTTGCGCCTCGGCCACATCCAGCGTGCCTTCATAGATTGCACGGCCGGTGATGGCACCGACGATACCGGGTGCCTTGGCGTCCATCAGGGCCTTGATATCGCCCAGGTTATGAATGCCGCCCGAGGCGATCACAGGGATGGTGGTCGCGGCCGCCAGTGCTGCGGTGTAGCTCACGTTGCAACCCTGCATCATGCCGTCTTTGGCGATATCGGTATAAACGATGGCCGACACGCCATCCGCTTCAAAACGCTTGGCCAAGTCGATCACTTGCACGGTGCTGACTTCTGCCCAGCCATCGGTGGCCACGAAACCGTCTTTGGCATCCATACCCACGATGATTTTGCCGGGGAAGGCACGGCACGCCTGTGCCACGAACTCAGGGTTCTTCACCGCTTGGGTGCCCAGGATGACGTAGCTCACGCCCGCTTTGACGTAGTGTTCGATGGTTTCCAGCGAGCGAATCCCGCCGCCGATCTGGATCGGCAAATGCGGGTACAGCTTGGCAATCGCCGTGACCACTTCGCCATTGACCGGCTGGCCTTCAAAGGCACCGTTCAGGTCGACCAGGTGCAAGCGGCGGCAACCGCCCTCAACCCATTTGGCGGCCATGCTCACCGGGTCATCGGAGAACACCGTGGAATCTTCCATGCGGCCCTGGCGCAGACGTACACAGGCACCGTCTTTAAGATCGATAGCGGGGATAATCAGCATCTGGCAAACCTTTAAATTCGGGAGTCAGTGACTCGGAAATCAATTCTTTTCGAGCGCCCACACGTCGCTTTCGATGCTCTCGAACCTCTCTTTGAGGTGCGCCTGCACATCGAAAATCGCGCGATTGTAGTAATGCGGCGCGATTTCACGCGTGAACAGCTCAAGGATTTCAGCCGCTTCGAACGAACCCAGGTCCAGTTCGAAACGGTCTTCCATAAAGCGTTTGATCTTGCTGTTGGCTTCGTTCTCTTGCTCGGGGGTGAGCGTAAGAATCGGCGGCTTTTTGCGAGGCGCCATTACCAGCGACCGTCCCAGGCCACGAAGTTTTCCAGCAACTGCAAGCCGTGGGTATGGCTCTTTTCGGGGTGGAATTGCACCGCGAAGCGCGAACCTTCGGCCAGCGCCGCCGCAAAGTCGACGCCGTAATGCCCGCCACCGACCGCTTGGCGAGGATTGCCCGCCGCAATGTAGTAGCTGTGTACAAAGTAGAAACGCGCCAAGTCCGGGATGCTGTGCCACAGAGGGTGATCGACCTTCTGTTGCACTTGGTTCCAGCCCATGTGCGGCACCTTGAGGTGCTCGCCGTCTTCGTGCAGGTCCTTGCCGAAGAACTTCACTTGCCCCGGGAACAGACCGATGCAGTCCACGCCGCCGTTTTCTTCACTGCTGTCGAGCAAGGCTTGCATGCCCACGCAGATGCCGAGAAACGGGCGGTCCTGACTGACTTCACGCACCAGCGAATCGAAGCCCATACGACGGATCTCCGCCATGCAGTCGCGAATTGCGCCCACACCGGGAAACACCACGCGGTCCGCTTCACGGATAACGTTGGCATCGCTGGTAATCAGCACCCGACCGGCGCCCACGTGCTCCAGCGCCTTGGCCACCGAGTGCAGGTTGCCCATGCCGTAATCGATTACCGCCACGGTCTGCATCAGAGCACGCCCTTAGTGGAAGGCATTTGCCCGGCCATGCGCTCATCCAGCGTGATCGCCATGCGCAGCGCACGACCGAAAGCCTTGAACACGGTTTCGATCTGGTGGTGGGTATTGGTACCGCGCAGGTTATCGATGTGCAGCGTCACGTTGGCGTGATTCACGAAGCCCTGAAAGAACTCCTGAAACAGGTCAACGTCGAAACCGCCCACGGTGGCACGGGTATAAGGGATATGCATTTGCAGGCCAGGGCGGCCAGAAAAGTCGATGACCACACGCGACAGCGCCTCATCCAGCGGCACATAAGCGTGCCCGTAACGGGTCATGCCTTTTTTGTCGCCAACGGCCTGGTTGAAGGCTTTACCGAGGGTAATACCCACGTCCTCGACGGTATGGTGATCGTCGATATGCAGGTCGCCTTTGCACTCGATGTCCAGGTCGATCAGCCCATGCCGGGCGATCTGGTCGAGCATATGCTCAAGAAAAGGCACACCGATATCGAATCGGGCCTTACCGGTACCATCCAAGTTGATCGAGGCTTTGATCTGGGTTTCCAGAGTATCGCGCTCGACTGACGCCTTACGTTCGGCCATCACCAGCTCCGCAAAATCATTGGGCGAAAAAGGTGGCCATTATAGGCACGGGTCTGACAAACAGAAACACGATATGACTGACGGAATGCCCGCTGACGCGTAGCAGCTGCCGCAGGCGGCGTCCGGCGGCGAAGCCGTCGTAAAACCAGAGCGCTCTGTTCGCCGCCCTCAGGTTTTACGATCGCTGCGCAATCGGACGCCGCGTCCGGCAATAGCTACAGGTGCGCGATAGCCTTAGTGAAACAACACCGCTGTTTTCTGCACCGTGACCCACACGCCCCACAGCAGTGGAATACCCACTGCCAGCCAGGCGGCGACCGTCAATGGCAAGCTGCCCGGTGCGGCTTTCCATTCCAGCGAGGTGCTGGCATCCGCCCCTTTGTCATGCCCCAGCGCCTGCTCGGCTGCTAACTGCGCATCGGTCATGAAGTATTTGTCAGCCACCGGACGCACCAGCAAGTTGCAGATAAAGCCCAACACCAACAACCCCGCCAGAATGTACAGCGTGATGTCATAGGCAGCCGCACGCTCAACACCGATGCTCAACTGGTATTCACGCAGGTAGTTGACCAATACCGGCCCCAATACTCCCGCCGCCGCCCACGCCGTCAACAAGCGACCGTGGATTGCGCCGACCATCTGGGTGCCGAACAGGTCGGCCAGGTAAGCCGGCACGGTGGCGAAGCCACCGCCGTACATCGACAAAATGATGCAGAACGCTGCCACAAACAGTGACACGTTGCCCAAATGCCCCAAGTTCGGCACCAGCGCGTACAACGCAAAACCCAATGCAAAGAACACAAAGTAGGTGTTTTTGCGCCCCAGGTAGTCCGAGAACGACGCCCAGAAAAACCGCCCGCCAATATTGAACAGGCTCAGCAGGCCGGTGAAACCGGCAGCAATGGCCGCGATTTGTGCCAGTTGCGCGGCGTCCAGTTGGCTGAAGGTCAGGTCATTGCCCAGCAACTTGCCCGCAAACACTTCCTGCAACAGCGGCGAGGCCATGCCCAAAATGCCAATCCCGGCCGAAACGTTCAGGCACAGCACCAGCCACACCAACGCAAATTGCGGGGTTTTCCAGGCCACGCTGACGTGGACGTGACGCTGGGTGATCATCGCATTGGCAGCTTTTTTTGCAGGTGCGGTCCAGCCCTCAGGCTTCCAGCCGGTCGGGGGCACGCGATACGACAACGCGCCGCCGATCATGAACACGAAATAAATCGCCGCCATCACCAAAAAGCTCTGCCACACGCCCACGCCATCCGGCCCGGCGAAGTGGCCCATCAAGGCCGCGGCCAATGGCGCACCGACCATCGCGCCGCCGCCAAAGCCCATGATCGCCATACCGGTGGCCATGCCGCGCTTGTCCGGGAACCACTTGATCAAGGTCGACACCGGCGAAATGTAGCCCAGGCCCAGCCCGATGCCGCCAATCACCCCGGAACCCAACCACATCAGCCAGATCTGGTGGGTATAAATGCCTAACGCTGAAATCAGCAAGCCGCCACACCAGCACAACGCAGACACCACGCCAGCCTTGCGCGGCCCGGCGTGCTCAAGCCAGCCACCCCACACGGCAGCCGAACAGCCGAGGAAGATAAAGAACAAGGTGTAAATCCAGCCGAGCATTGAAATCGGCCAGTCGCACTGCGACGAAAACACCTGCGCGATAAAGCTCATGTCCGGCGCGCACGCCACCGGCGCGGTCACGCCCAGCGCTTTGGACAGCGGCAACCAAAACACCGAAAAGCCATAGGCCATGCCGATGCACAAGTGGATGGCCAACGCGGCAGGCGGAACCAGCCAACGATTAAAACCGGGTTTTGCGATGATGCGCTCCTTGGACAGGAACGCCGGCTGTGAGGCAAGGCTGCCCGCAGCGGTGCTGGTGCTCATTGGTGTATCCCCCATGAATAAAAAAGCTTTCCAGGCACACTCAACCCCCGACTTTGGCGCCATGCAGCGCGCAGTCTTGTTATTGGCTTGAGTTCCAGGCGCGACAATGCGCCGCAGACGGCCCGAAAAACAGGCGCAGATTACCATTGGGTCGCGGGAGAAAGATCAAACTGATGCGGTCTTTTTCGGCAAAATTGATCCTATTTTTCGCGCTCAAATCTTTTCAGGTGTCTACACCGCGTAGCGCAGAGGTGATGCACCGAACGTGGACACACCACGTATCCAACTCCAGTCGGCCGACACGTGGCGCTATACTCTGCGGCTAACTTTAAAACTTACCTTCACACAGACCTACAAGGACCCGCCCATGAAAGCGTTCGGCAAAATCCTGGGTCTGGTGCTTCTCGGATTGTTGCTGATCATCGTGGCTTTGGGCTTTGCCCTGAGCCATCTGTTTGATCCCAACGACTATAAAGACGAGATCCGCCAGATAGCCCGTGACAAAGCCCACATTGAGCTGACTCTCAATGGCGACATTGGCTGGAGCCTCTTCCCTTGGCTCGGCCTGGAACTGCACGACGCCAGCGTAGCGACCCTCGCGGCGCCGACCAAACCGTTCGCTGACTTGCAAATGCTCGGTTTGTCTGTGCGCGTGCTGCCGCTGCTGCGCAAAGAAGTGCAAATGAGCGACGTACGCGTTGAAGGCCTGAACCTGCGTTTAACCCGTGACAAAGACGGCCACGGCAATTGGCAAGACATCGGCCAGCCCGCACCTGCGAGTGCCAGCGCTCAAACACCGCCAGCCAGTACGCAACCAGCGCCGCAGGCCAAGCCCGACACCTCCAGCCAGCCGATCAAGCTCGATATCGACAGCCTGACCGTGAACAACGCACGGGTGGAATACAACGACGAGCGCAACGGCCAGCAGTTCAGCGCTGAAAGCATTCAACTGAGCACCGGCCCGATTCACGAAGCCACCAGCACCCCGGTCAAATTGACTGCGTTTCTGGGCACCAACAAGCCAGTGATGCGGGTCAAAACCGAAGTCGACGGCAAACTGCGCTTTGATCGCGTGCTCAAGCGCTACCAGTTCGAAGACATGAAAGTCACCGGTGAAGCGTCGGGCGAGCCGTTACAGGGCAAAACCGTCACCTATGCAGCCCAAGGGCAACTTCTGGTTGATCTGGCAGCGAACGTCGCCGAATGGAGCAGCCTGAAGATCTCTGCCAACCAACTGCGAGCACTGGGCGAACTCAAGGCCCACAGCCTGGATACCACCCCGCAAATCAGTGGCGGCCTGTCGATTGCCCAGCTTGATCTGGCCAAGTTCCTCGACAGCATCGGCCACACGTTGCCGCCGATGGCACCGGGCAGCCTGAGCACGTTTGAGCTGGTCAGTCGCCTGTCAGGCACACCTTCGAGCCTGACCTTCGACGAACTGAACCTCAAACTTGATGGCAGCACCTTCACCGGCCACGTGGCCGTTGAAGACTTCTCCAAACAAGCCCTGCGTATTCAGCTCAAAGGTGACACGTTCGACGCAGATCGCTACCTGCCGCCTAAAACCGCAGAAGCCGCCAGCGCCACTGCCGCACGCCAGGCCCAAGTGCAAACGAGCGAAGCCGGTGCCCTGGCCGCGTCAGGCGACACGCCACTGCCTGCTGCGCCGACCAAAAGCGGCTGGAGCACCGCCAAGCTGATTCCTGTCACGCGCCTCAAGGCACTGGACCTGACGGCGGACATCAGCTTTGGCCAACTGACCGTGAGCCAACTGCCGATTCAAAACGCTGCGCTCAAGGCCAACAGCAAAGACGGCCTGCTGACCCTCGAAACCCTGCGCGGCGATTTGTACAAAGGCAACTTCGCCGCCAACGGCAGCCTCGATGTGCGCCCGATGCTGCCCTTGGTGAACCTGCAAACCCACATCAACAACGTACCGGTGGAAAAAATCCTGCAAAGCCAGGGTCAAAAACCTCCAATCAACGGCTTGTTGACTCTCAACAGTAACGTGACAGGCAGCGGCAACAGCCAGAACGCGCTGATTGAAAGCCTCAACGGCACAGCCAACTTCGTGCTCAACGACGGCGTGTTGCTCAACGCCAACCTCGAACAGCAACTGTGCCAGGGCATTGCCACACTCAACCGCAAAACCCTGAGCGGCGCGCCACGGGGCAAAGACACACCGTTCAAGGAACTCAAGGGCAGCCTGATTTTCCGTAACGGCGTGGCCAGCAACCCGGACATGATCGTGCGCATCCCCGGCATGACCGTCAAAGGCAATGGCGACATCGACCTGCGCGTGCTGGGCATGGACTACCGCATCGGCATCACCGTCGAAGGCGACAAAGGCGCCATGCCTGACCCGGCCTGCCAGGTCGGCAAAAACTTTGTCGGAGTCGAACTGCCTCTGCGCTGCCGCGGCCCGTTAGAACTGGGTGCCAAAGCCTGCCGCCTCGACAAAGAGGGCTTGGGTAAAGTCGCCGCCAAAGTGGCCGGCAACAAAATCAGCGACAAACTTGAAGAGAAACTCGGCGACAAGATCAGCCCTGAACTCAAAGACGCCCTCAAGGGGCTGTTCAAGCGATGAGAGATGAGCAGTTCGCAAGCGTGGTGCTCGACTGGTTCGATCGCCACGGCCGCCATGACCTGCCCTGGCAACAGGGCATCACCCCTTACCGGGTGTGGGTCTCGGAGATCATGTTGCAGCAAACCCAGGTCAGCACTGTGCTGAACTACTTCGACCGGTTCATGGCGTCATTGCCCACGGTCCAAGCACTGGCCGCCGCCCCCGAAGACGAAGTCCTGCACCTGTGGACCGGGCTGGGTTACTACACCCGCGCCCGCAACTTGCAGAAAACCGCGAAAATCGTCGTCGAGCACTACGCCGGTGAATTCCCGCGCGATGTCGAAAAACTCGTGGAGCTGCCCGGCATCGGGCTATCCACTGCGGGCGCGATTGCCAGTATCAGCATGGGCCTGCGCGCACCGATCCTCGACGGCAACGTCAAGCGCGTGCTGGCACGCTACACCGCGCAAGAGGGGTATCCGGGCGAACCCAAGGTGGCCAAACAGCTGTGGGCCACTGCCGAGCGCTTTACCCCGCACGAGCGCGTCAATGCCTACACCCAGGCCATGATGGACATGGGCGCAACGCTGTGTACCCGCAGCAAACCCAGCTGCTTGCTCTGCCCGCTTGAAAGCGGCTGTGAAGCCCATTTACTGGGCCTTGAGACGCGCTACCCGATCCCCAAACCACGTAAAACCATCCCGCAAAGGCGCACGTTGATGCCGATGCTGACCAATGGCGAGGGCGCCATTCTGCTTTACCGTCGCCCCTCGACCGGCCTGTGGGGCGGTTTGTGGAGCCTGCCCGAGCTGGATGACCTCAACGACGTCGAGCATTTGGCGCTGCAACACTCACTCAAGGTGGGCACGCAACACCCCATGCCCGGCCTGACCCACACCTTCAGCCATTTCCAGCTGGCCATCGAGCCGTGGCTGATCCACGTCAAGGAGGCTGGCCATCACGTGGCCGAGGCCGATTGGCTCTGGTATAACCTCGCCACCCCGCCGCGCCTGGGCCTGGCGGCCCCGGTCAAAAAACTGCTCAAACACGCAGCCGACCTATTGAACGCAGGAGAGTCGTCATGACCCGCACCATCATGTGCCGCAAGTACAAAGAAGAACTGCCCGCGCTGGAACGCCCTCCGTTTCCGGGCGCCAAAGGTCAGGACATTTTCGATCACGTCTCGGCCAAAGCCTGGGCAGACTGGCAAAAACACCAAACCCTGCTGATCAACGAAAAGCGTTTGAACATGATGAACGCCCAAGACCGTAAATATTTGCAGGGCGAGATGGACAAGTTCTTCAGCGGTGAAGAATACGCGCAGGCAGAAGGCTATGTTCCGCCAAGCGAATAAACCCCGGTTTTAAAGGGTTTGGTCCGTAAGCGACGGTAATAATTAAATATTTTTCAAAAAAGTGTTTGACGACTTATCGAAAAAAGCTTCTAATGCGCCCCGTTGCCCAGATAGCTCAGTCGGTAGAGCAGGGGATTGAAAATCCCCGTGTCGGCGGTTCGATTCCGTCTCTGGGCACCACATTCAGCTTTGATGTGGTGTTTACACCACCGCAAAGCAAACAAAAAACCCGCCCAGTGCGGGTTTTTTGTTGGGCGCGATTTAGTGCCGCCTCACCCTGCTGCGTGACCCAGGGAGCCAAAACTGCACATAGACCTGCATAAGAGCGCGCGCCACGAATAAAAAACAATGAACTCACCCAAGCCGAGTTCTTTCGTTTCGTGCAAGACACGCGTACTGCACACAAAAGCGCTTGCGAAGAGAAGCTCAATGAGCGGCTGGAAGCGTTTTGCCAACACCCTCAAACACTGATGCCAAGCCCACGGCCTGCCCGGCTTCAAGCCCGATAATTGACCCAATCCACGATCCACGCTTGGTGATCCCCGAAAGCTGAGGTTCAATAACCGTCTTAGCCCGTACAGGACACGTTCATGGCAACGCCAAAGAAACAGCACAAGCACGCACAGCGGGCCAAAACCAAAGCCAAGCAAAACCGCATCGGCAAACCGGCCAAAGCCTCGGCGTCTGCGCTGATCGACAGCCCGTTCGATGACGTCAAAATCGACCTCAGCACGTTCGACTTTCAGGACATCAAAGACAACGGCTTCGAACCCGCCGATTTCGACGATCTGTTTCAGGCCATGAAGGCCGCCGAAGCCATCAGCCTGCAAGCCCTGTGCAGCGTGTTTCTGCAATACCCGGTGCTGGAGCTGGTGATCAGCGAAGAAGAGGAAGAAGACGCGACCGATTTCCTGATGGGCCTGCTCATTGCCTTCCGCATGAGCGAGCATGGCGATGACGAAGACAGCGCGCTGGCGTGGGTCGAAACCCCGGCCTTCCAGACCGCCTACGTTGAAGCCTCGCGCTTGCTGGCCGAACGCAGTGCGCGGAGCACGCACTGACGCACATCCGCAGCCAAGCCGTCAGCCGGGCGTTCTTCGAGCCTGCCGCTGACGGTTATCGGTTGGGCGGTTTTGAGTGGCGCCACGGGGTGCCCGACCCCTCCCGCGCGGTGGTGATCATCAGCGCCGCCACATCGGTGCGCTGCACCTACTACGCCCGTTTTGCCGACTACCTCTTCAATCACGGGCTGGACGTGATGCTGTATGACTATCGCGGCATCGGCGTGTCCCGCAGCGGTTCATTGCGCGGGTTTAAAGCCTCGTGGTCGGACTGGGGCGTGCTGGACGCGCACGCGATCCTCATGCGCGCCCAGCGTGAATGCCCAGGCCAACCGATTGATATGGTCGGCCACAGTTTTGGCGGCTGCACAGCGGGGCTGGCGGCGGGTGCCTCGCGAGTTCGGCGGTTAGTGACGGTGGGGGCGCAATTCGCTTATTGGCGCGATTACGCCGCCGCGCAACGCTGGCCCATGTTCGCCCGCTGGCACGTGGTCATGCCGCTGCTGACGCGGTTGTGCGGGTATTTCCCCGGCAAACGCCTGGGCTGGCTCGAAGACACCCCCGCTGGCGTGGTCAACGACTGGGCCGCCATGAACACGCGCTTTGAAAGGCTGCCCAGCGCACGCACGCTCCACTCCCTGCCCTTCGCCTCTGTCACGGCCAACACCCTCGCCATCAGCCTCAGCGACGACCCTTTTGGCACCGTGGCGGCCACTGAGCGCTTGCTGCGTTATTTCAGCGCCAGCGAGCGCACACATTTACGGATAAACCCGGCAGACATCGGTGAAACCGCGATAGGTCATTTCGCGTTTTTCCATAGCCGGTATCAGCAAAGCTTGTGGCCGATTGCTTTGGGGTGGTTGTTAGACGGGGCACTTGCGCACGATACGGCCGGCACCTTCATCAACCGGCCCTAGTAGTCGCTGCCGCAGGCTGCGATCGCGTCTGCCAGGGTCGTCGGGCGCCGAGGCACAAAGACCCTTCGGCTCTTCTCGCAGCCTGCGGCAGCGACTACAACGTTCTAATTTGCCAAGTCAGGGACCAGGGATAAAGTCCGCAGCGTCACGGTCAATCCCGTGGCCGGGCGTAGGAACCCGATGCAAAGTTGGCGCGTAGCGCCCAAGACTGTACCTCTGGCGTTTTTTTATGCCCGAGATAACGCTCTATGGCAGCTGTGTGCGGGCAGACTTCGGTCTGGCCGGGTGCCAACTTTCCCGGTATTCCTACCCCGCACATGGCTGCCACCCAATCCCGTAGGAAGGACCGTGGCAGCTCTCACTGAAAAGCTGGAGAAATTCATGCCTAATCTCACCACCTCGCACGCCTTCCACGAAACCGGCCCGGCTCAGCAGCACCTTCTGCTGTTCAGTGTCACTGCCGATATCCGGGCCACCCATGCCCTGCACAGCGCCTGCGAGTTGTTGTCTGCCGCCACCCATACCCTTGACGCCGCCGCCACCGGCACGCTGTGCATCGACGCCCATCAAGCCTTTCTGTTGTGCCACGCCTTGCGCGCGGTCAAGGCCACTGTCGATGCACTGGGGCAAGATAACGCGCTGTAGACGGGCACGCCTGCCCAGCCACGGGCCAGGCATTTAAAAAAGCCTCGCAATCATGTGCCGCACACGCGGCCTTCGGGTGTGTGAACCCGCACGGTCGACGCAGGGCTGTTGCCCAGTTTGTCGGCGGGCCGACGCGGACGCGCCAGCAATTCGCCTGCGCAATTGGGGCAGCGCCCGCCCAACTTTAGCTCCGCGCACGCCGCGCAGAATGTGCATTCAAACGAACAGATCCGCGCGTTAACCGCGTCGGGCGGCAGGTCGCAATCACAGCACTCACAATTAGGCCGTAGTTCAAGCATGACGTTTCCTTTAAGCATGTGCGGCCCGTAAACAACCGCAGCCTGAAATGTGCCGTTGATCCTGCCGTGTGCCATTGCATTCGCACAAGCGGCAGGTCATCTGCCAGAATTTCCCTACAAAATCCAAACAGATTTATTGCACTTTTTTCAGCCCCTGGCTTCATAAAGCCATGAGCGTTTATTTAATGCGCACCCAGAGAGCCCGGTTACACGGCATGCCACAAGACCCTTCCCCCCCTTTGACGCCTGCCGTCCTGAGCGCGCTGCGCACCGGCACGCACACCCTGCATGTGGCGCTTGAGCAACGTTTGCCTTTTTTCTCGGCAACGCTCGACCGCGCGCACTACACGCGTTTGCTGAGCGCCTACTTCGGGTTTTATCAGCCCCTGGAAGACGCACTGCTCCATAGCGCGTTTATCCCCGAAGGGTTTGACCTGCAAGCGCGACTCAAAACCCAGGCCCTGGTGCAAGACCTTCAGGCGTTGGGGGACGATCCCGGCGCACTGCCCCGCTGCCACACCTTGCCAGCGCTGCACAGTGAAGCCTGCGTACTCGGGGTTTTGTATGTGCTGGAAGGCGCTACGCTGGGGGGCAATATTTTGCGTAAACAGATCGCCCAACATTTGGGGCTTGATACCCACAGCGGCGGCTCATTTTTGTACGTCTACGGGGAAGACACCGGCCGGCGCTGGAAAACATTCATGGCGTTTTTGGGCAGCGTACAACTCGACGAGCACGCTCAACGCGAAGCCGTACACGCTGCCTGTTCAACGTTTAGCTGTTTCGAGCAGTGGCTCGAATGTCAGGAGGTTTTGATATGAATCCACTCGACGCTCAGGCGTTTGAAGCCCTGCTGGATAATTGCGCCGATGAGCCCATCCGGTTTCCGGGCGCCATCCAACCCCACGGCCTGCTCGTCACGCTGTCGCTGCCCGAGCTGCGTATCCAGCAAATCAGTGCCAACGTCCAGGCGTTGTTTGGCTTGCACGCCAATGCGCTGCTGGATCAGCCACTGGCGATGTTGACCGGCCCTGAAGCAGCGGCCGTGGTGCAACAGGCCGCAGGCGTTGCCGAACCGATGGAGGTGCCCGTGCTGGAGCTGAACCTGCAAGGCATCCGCTACGAGGGTTTGTTGCACCGCGAACACAATGTGCTGGTGCTGGAGCTGGAACTCAAACCCGACGAGGTCGAGTTCAATCACACGATGGCCAAACTGCGCAACCTGAGCCGCATGTTGCAACGCCTGCAAGCTGCCAAGACCTTGCCCGCGCTGTACGACATTTGCGTCAAGGAAATCCAGGCGCTCACCGGCTACGACCGGGTACTGATTTACCGTTTTCAAGAAGAAGGTCATGGCCAGGTGATCGCCGAAGCGTCTTCGCCTTCGATGGAGCTGTTCAACGGCATGTTCTTCCCCGCCTCGGACATCCCGGAGCAAGCCCGCGAGCTGTATCGCACGCACTGGTTGCGCATTATCCCCAACGCCGACTACCAGCCGGTTGAACTGGTGCCGCGACTGCGCCCCGATACCTGTGAGGCGCTGGACCTGAGCGGTGCCGTCTTGCGCAGCGTGTCGCCGATTCACTGCCAATACATGAAAAACATGGGCGTGCTGTCGTCCATGAGCATCTCGTTGATGGACGGCGAACGGCTATGGGGCTTGATCAGTTGCGGGCATCGCCAGCCGTTGCACGTGCCCCATGAGCTGCGCATGGCCTGCCAAACCATCGGCCAGGTGTTGTCGTTGCAAATCAGCGCCCTGCAAACCCTGGAAATCAGCCGCCAGCGCGAGGCCAAAATGGGCGCGCTGGAGCGCCTGAACACCGCCATGGTCAGCAACCCGAACACCGTGTTTGACGGGTTGGCCCAAGCGCCCGAACAACTCATGGCGCTGACAGACGCCAGCGGTGTGGCCATCCTGGAAGACAACGTGCTGCGCCGCTACGGCCAATGCCCGCCCGCCGATGACATTCGCGCGTTGTACCAGTGGTTCAAAGACTCGCAGCAATCGGTGTTTTCCACCCACTGCCTGTCGACGCTTTACACGCCCGCCGCGCAGTACAAAGACATCGCCAGCGGTCTGCTGGCCATGACCCTGCCCAAGCCCGTCGACAATGCGGTGCTGTGGTTTCGCGCAGAAGTGAAAGAGAGCATCCCGTGGAGTGGCGACCCCAGCAAGCCACTCAACCTGGAGCCCAGTGCCACCGGCATGCGCTTGAGCCCGCGCACCTCGTTTGAACTCTGGAAAGTCGAAATGGATGGTATTTCCAGCAAGTGGAGCCACGGTGACGTGTTCGCGGCCAACGACTTGCGCCGCTCGGCGCTGGAAAACGACCTCTCACGCCAGGTGGTGCGCGAGCAGCAAGCCGTGCGCGCCCGCGACGAGCTGGTGGCCGTGGTGTCCCACGACTTGCGCAGCCCCATGACCATCATCTCGATGCTCTGCGGCATGATGCAAAAAGCCTTCAGCAGCGACGGCCCGCACACGTCACGGCGCATTACCTCCGCCATCGACACCATGCAGCAAGCCAGTAGCCGCATGAACGTGCTGCTTGAAGACTTGCTCGACACCTCCAAGATAGAAGCCGGGCGCTACACCATCACCCCGCAGCCACTGGACGTGAGTCAGATTTTTGAAGAAGCGCTTTCACTGTTGGCGCCGCTGGCGATGGACAAGTCCGTGGACCTGACCTTCCATGCCGAGCCGGGCCTGAAGATCAACGCTGACCCCGAGCGTTTGTTTCAAGTGCTGTCCAACCTGATTGGCAACGCCATCAAGTTCACCCCGGCACAAGGCAAAATCGGAGTCGCGGCCATGTCCAATGGCCAAGACATCGTGTTCAGCGTGCGCGACTCGGGCAAGGGCATACCGGCCGAGCAATTGCCTCACATCTTCGAACGCTATTGGACGGCCAAAGAAGGTAATGCTTCTGGCACAGGTTTGGGGCTGTACATCTCGCAAGGCATCATCAAAGCCCACGGCGGCCAGCTCCTGGCCCAAAGCAAACCGGGAGAAGGCAGCGAATTTCGCTTCACCGTGCCGCAAATCGCCTGACAGTCCTTCAAACCTGTAGGCGCTGAAAACCTGTAGCCGCTGACGAGGCACGAGGCTGCGATCGAGTGCGCAGCGCTCGTAAATCTGATGACTGCGGTATGCCTGAATCACCGCGTTGAATGGCTTTGCGACGGCTTTGCCGCCGATCGCAGCCTCGTGTTACTCGTCAGCGACTACATGTTGGTGTTTCTTGTGTAGCCGCTGACGAGGCACGAGGCTGCGATCGAGTGCGCAGCGCTCGTAAATCTGATGACTGCGGTATGCCTGAATCACCGCGTTGAATGGCTTTGCGACGGCTTTGCCGCCGATCGCAGCCTCGTGTTACTCGTCAGCGACTACATGTTGGCGTTTCTTGTGTAGCCGCTGACGAGGCACGAGGCTGCGATCGAGTGCGCAGCGCTCGTAAATCTGATGACTGCGGTATGCCTGAATCACCG
>NZ_LLWJ01000049.1:0-66634 GCF_001529285.1 Pseudomonas sp. TAA207
GCACTCGATCGCAGCCTCGCATTACTCGTCAGCGACTACAAAAGCTAGTGTTCCTATCGTCGCTGTCGAGGTACGAGGCTGCGATCGGGCGCACAGCGGCCGTAAAGTCATTTAACGCGATACTTGATCCACACCGCAGCGCTCGGGTTTACGAGCGCTGCGCACTCGATCGCAGCCTCGCATTACTCGTCAGCGACTACACAAACTAGTGTTCCTGTAGCTGCGATCGGGCGCGCAGCGGCCGTAGAGTCATTTAACGCGATACTTGATCCACACCGCAGCGCTCGGGTTTAGGAGCGCTGCGCATTTGATCGCAGCCTCGCATTACTCGTCAGCGACTACACAAAACCAGCACGGCGCGGGCCTGGCCGGTAACCGCGCACCCACAGAGCAAGCAGGCGTCACAGCATCAATTTGACGATGGACTCGGACGGGTCGCGTGACTTGCCAGCTTTTTTCAATTCTTCCAGATAGTCTGCCCACAGCGCTTCTTGGCGCTGGCCCAATTGATACAGGTATTGCCAGGTAAACAGCCCGCTGTCGTGGCCGTCATCGAAGCTGATCTTTAAGGCGTATTGGCCTGCGGGCTCAATTTTGTTGATGCCCACATTGGTCTTGCCGTGTTGCAAGATCGGATTACCGTGGCCTTGCACCTCGGCAGAGGGGGAGTGCACGCGTAAAAACTCGGCAGGCAGATGAAACTCCTCGCCTGAGGGGTATTTCAGCGTCAGCGTTTTCGAGGCTTTGTGCAGGTTGATGGCGCTCGGGATCATGGTCATAACCTTTGGTTTCACACAAACAATAAAGCCGCTGGCGCAGACTGCAATCGCCAACGACGTTGGCGCAGGATACTAAGATCACTGAAGGCCGGTGGCCTTATCGCAGTCCGCATCAGCGGCTACAGGAGGTGCAAGCGCTTTTACAAGATGTAGCGCGACAGGTCTTCGTTTTCTGCCAATTCGCCCAAATGGCTATTCACGTATTCAGCATCGATACGAATCGGTTCGTCTTGATGAGCGCTGGCGATATCACCGGCACTGAAAGACACCTCTTCGAGCAAGCGCTCCAGCAACGTGTGCAAGCGACGCGCACCGATGTTCTCGGTTTTCTCGTTCACTTTCCAGGCAATTTCAGCCAGGCGCTTGATGCCTTCAGGCATGAACTCGATGTTCAGGCCCTCAGTTTTCAGCAGCTCGCGGTATTGCTCGGTCAGGGAGGCATGCGGTTCGCTGAGGATGCGTTCGAAGTCTTCCGGGGACAACGCTTTGAGCTCAACCCGAATCGGCAAACGGCCTTGCAGCTCAGGTACCAGGTCGCTAGGTTTGCTGAGGTGGAAGGCGCCCGAAGCAATAAACAGGATGTGGTCAGTTTTGACCATGCCCAGTTTGGTGTTGACGGTGCAACCTTCGATCAGCGGCAGCAGGTCGCGCTGTACGCCTTCACGCGATACATCAGCACCGCCCACGTTGCCACGCTTGGCCACTTTGTCGATTTCGTCGATGAACACAATGCCGTGCTGCTCAACCGCTTCCAGCGCCTTGGCTTTGAGTTCTTCGTCGTTGACCAGGCGGCCCGCTTCTTCGTCACGCACCATTTTCAGGGCTTCTTTGACTTTCAGCTTGCGGCTCTTGCGCTTGCCTTTGCCCATGTTGGCAAACAGGCTCTGCAATTGGTTGGTCATTTCTTCCATGCCAGGCGGCGCGGAAATATCGACGCCCACAGCATCGGCGACTTCGATTTCAATTTCTTTATCGTCCAGCTGACCTTCGCGCAGACGCTTGCGGAACAGTTGACGGGTGTTGGAATCCTGCGGGGTGGCCGCTTCTTCGCCGAAGGTGCGAGCCGGTGGCAGCAGTGCGTCAAGGATGCGCTCTTCTGCGGCGTCTTCTGCACGATGGCGAACTTTGACGATCTCTTGCTCGCGCAGCAGTTTGATGGCTGCATCGGCCAGGTCACGAATGATCGACTCTACGTCGCGGCCGACATAGCCCACTTCGGTGAACTTGGTGGCTTCGACTTTGATGAACGGTGCGTTGGCCAGTTTGGCCAGGCGGCGGGCGATTTCGGTTTTACCGACACCGGTGGGGCCGATCATCAAGATGTTTTTGGGGGTCACTTCAACACGCAGCTCTTCGGGCAGCTGCATGCGGCGCCAGCGGTTACGCAGCGCGATGGCGACGGCGCGTTTGGCATCGTCCTGGCCGATGATATGGCGATTGAGTTCGTGGACGATTTCGCGGGGAGTCATGGACATAGTAGTTGGCGTTCCTCTAGCAGAATGAAGGGGCACAAACGGGTCGGTGAATTGACCCGGCCAGCGGCTTATTCGGCGAGGTCCTGCTCCTCAAGAGTGATGTTGTGGTTAGTGAATACACAGATGTCGCCGGCAATGCCCAGCGCAGTTTCGGCAATTTCGCGGGCCGACAGATCGGTTTTCATCAGCAGCGCGCGGGCTGCGGCCTGGGCGAATGCACCCCCCGAACCCATGGCGATCAAGCCGTCTTCTGGCTCAACCACGTCACCGTTGCCGGTGATGATCAAAGATGCGTCTTTGTTGGCCACGGCCAGCATGGCTTCAAGGCGGCTCAGCGAGCGGTCGGTACGCCATTCTTTGGCTAACTCGACGGCTGCGCGAACCAGATGGCCTTGATGTTTTTCAAGCTGGCCTTCAAAGCGTTCGAACAGGGTGAATGCATCAGCGGTGGCACCGGCGAAACCGGCAATGACCTGACCGTGATAGAGACGACGGACTTTTTTCGCGTTGCCTTTCATGACGGTGTTGCCAAGTGAAACCTGGCCGTCGCCAGCCATGACAACTTTGCCGTGACGGCGTACTGAAACGATGGTGGTCAAGGGAAGAGTCTCCACGCAGCGGGGCGAAAATGCCTGATGGAGATACATATGGGGGTTGTAGCGAATATTTCAACAGTGGGGAGGGAATGCGGATGAACGGAGAAAGGACAAATCCTGTAGCAGCTGTCGAGGAACGATGGCTGCGTCCGTCGGCGAAGCCGTCGTAAAACCTGAAGCCGTGATCTGTCAGTTAAATCTCGGACTTGGGTTTTACGATCGCTTCGCAATCGGACGCAGCCTCGTTCCTTCGGCAACTGCTACGGGTCAAGCCGACGGGTATCAGCGGCGCTGCTGTAGCAACAAGTTACTAAAGCCGCTGCCCGCCAGTTGCTTTTGCGCAACAGTCAGTTGGTCACGGTTGCTGAAGGGGCCAACCAGCACGCGGTACCAGGTTTCGTCTTTCACGGTGCCGGCTTCAACAGTGGCGGTTTGGCCGAGCAAGATGATTTGCGCACGCACTTTTTCCGCGTCGGCTTGTTTGCGGAACGAGCCCGCCTGCAAGAAGAACTTGGTCACCGGCGCCGCTTTTACCACGGGCGGTGCAGGTGGCGGGGTTACACCGCTCAAGGCAGCCTGAGCACGGGCCGTGTCAATTTTTGCCGCTTCGGCCGGGGTTACCGGTGCCAGCGGCGCAGTTTGCGGCGTTGGCGGGGTTTTTTCCGGTACGGCTTCTGGCGGCACGATCACTTCAGACTCGGGCAGCAAGGTGTAGAAGTCGTACTTGGGCTTGACCGGTTGCGCAGGGCTTGGCGGCGTTTTATTCGCCTGGGCCGTTTGCGCCGCCTTTTGCTGCTCTTGCTTGACGCGTTTGACGTCGTCGCCCTTGCCGGGTTCGAGTTTCATCAAAAATACGATGAATGCGCCCACGGTCAGGCCGATGGCCATCCACAGCCAACCTGGAATCGGTTGTTTGGCGGGCGCCTGATACCGGCTGGCGCCACGCTTGGGTGCAGGTTTTTTCTTGGCGGCCAACTTACATGCGCTCCAGAGTTTCCAGGCCCAGCAATTCCAGACCTTGCTTGAGGGTACGGCCCGCCAGGGCTGCCAGGCGCAGGCGGCTTTGTTTTTGTGCTTCGTCTTCGGCGTTCAGGATCGGGCAGTTCTCATAGAAGCTGGAGAACAGGCCTGCCACCTCGTACAGGTAGGTGCACAAGGTGTGCGGCGTGCCTTTTTCAGCCACGTTATTGAGCACTTCACCGAACTGCGCCAGCTTGGCGGCCAGCTCTTGCTCTTGTGGCGCTTGCAGCACGATCTGGCCTTCAACTTCGGTGAAGTTTTTGCCCAGTTTGCGGAACACGCCCGCCACACGGGTGTAGGCGTACAGCAAGTAAGGCGCGGTATTGCCTTCGAAGTTCAACATCAGGTCGAAGTTGAAGCTGTAATCGCTGGTGCGGTGCTTGGACAAGTCGGCGTATTTCACCGCGTCGATGCCGACCACTTTGGCGATGGCACGCAGTTCGTCTTCTGGCAGCTCAGGGTTTTTCTCTTTGACCAGGGTGTAGGCGCGCTCTTTGGCTTCATTGAGCAAGTCGATCAATTTAACCGTGCCACCGTCGCGGGTTTTGAATGGGCGGCCGTCTGCGCCGTTCATGGTGCCGAAGCCCATGTGTTCCATTTCCATCGGGTGGGTCACGAAACCGGCTTTGCGCGCAACGGCAAACACTTGCTGGAAGTGCAGCGCCTGACGCTGGTCTACAAAGTACAGGGCGCGGTCTGCTTTCAATACGCCGCTGCGATAGCGGATGGCTGCCAGGTCGGTGGTGGCATACAGGTAGCCGCCGTCGGCCTTGACGATGATCACCGGCAACGGCTCGCCGTCAGCGTTTTTGAACTCGTCGAGGAACACGCATTGTGCGCCATTGCTCTCGACCAGCATGCCTTTGGCCTTGAGGTCGTTGACGACGTTGATCAGGTCGTCGTTGTAGGCGCTTTCGCCCATCACATCGGCCATGGTCAGTTTGACGTTCAGCAGTTCGTAGATTTTCTGGCAATGCGACAGCGAGATGTCTTTGAACTTGGCCCACAGTGCCAGGCAGTCCGGGTCGCCGGCTTGCAGCTTGACCACCAGGCTACGGGCGCGGTCGGCGAACTCTGGCGACTCGTCGAAACGCTGTTTGGCCGCACGGTAGAAGTTTTCGAGGTCAGACAGCTCGTCGCTGGTGATGGGGTTTTCTTCCAGGTAGGCCATCAACATGCCGAACTGAGTGCCCCAGTCGCCCACGTGGTTTTGACGAATCACGTCGTCACCGAGGAACTCAAGTACCCGGGCCACGCCGTCGCCAATAATGGTGGAGCGCAAGTGGCCGACGTGCATTTCTTTGGCCAGGTTGGGCGCGGACATGTCGATCACGGTGCGCATGGCGGGGGTAGCCTTGCGTACGCCGATTTTCTCGTCAGCCAGGGCTGCGTCCAGGCGTGAGGCCAGTGCCTGGGTGTTTTGGAAGAAGTTGAGGAAGCCGGGACCGGCGATTTCGGTTTTGCTGATTTGTTCATCGGCCGGCAGGGCGGCGATGATTTTTTCAGCCAGATCGCGCGGCTTCATGCCGGCCGGCTTGGCCAGCATCATGGCGATGTTGCTGGCAAAGTCGCCGTGGGTCTTGTCACGGGCGTTTTCCACCTGAATCGCTGGCGTCAGGCCTTCAGGCAACACACCTTCTGTGACGAGTTGAGCTAGGGCTTGTTGAATCAGCTGGCGAATGGTGTCTTTCATGGTCTTCTCTTTCGACCGCAAGCGCGGTAGCGCTTCAGTGCGCAGGTGGAAAAACTGGGCATTATCCGTTGCCGGGTCGGCCTTGCCAACCTTGGCAGTTGGGTAATGGATCTGCGGTGATGATCACGCGGTGGTCCCGGATCACTTCGCTCTTATCAGGGTGCATAAATTTTGCGGCGTGAGCTTGCTCACGATCAACAGTTTGGCGGTCAATACAGGTCGACCGGATCAACGTCCAGGGACCAACGCACTTGCCGCCCGCTGGGCATTTGTTCGAGCAGCAGCAGCCATTGGTTGAGCAAGCGGTGCAGCGGCGCGCGCGCGTTGGCTTGTAACAATAGTTGCGCGCGGTAGCGTCCGGCACGGCGTTCCATGGGCGCAGGCACCGGGCCGAGCAGTTCGACGCCGGTCAGGTTCAGCTCGCCCAGCAGGCGTTCGGCCTCGCTGCATGCCTGGTCCAAAAAGCCTTCGGCTTGCCCCGGTTTGTGGGCTTCGGCCCGTAGCAGGGCCAAGTGCGCAAAAGGCGGCAGGCCCGCCGCTCGCCGCTCGCTCAACGCTTGTTCAGCGAAGGCAAAGTAGCCTTGTTCGGTGAGTTGAATCAGCAGCGGGTGGTCAGCCAAGTGGGTCTGGATAATCACTTTGCCCGGCTCTTGCGCCCGCCCGGCACGCCCGGCCACCTGCACAATCAATTGGGCCATGCGTTCGCTGGCGCGAAAGTCGCCGGAGAACAGGCCACCATCGGCGTCCAGAATCGACACCAGCGTCACCCGTGGGAAGTGATGACCCTTGGCGAGCATTTGTGTGCCGATCAAAATGCACGGCTTGCCTTTCTGGATGGTGGCAAACAGCTGGTTCATCGCATCTTTGCGCGAAGTGCTGTCGCGGTCGACCCGTAAAACCGGGTAGTCGGGAAATAAAATCCCCAGCCGCTCTTCAGCCCGCTCGGTACCTGCACCGACAGGGCGCAAGTCAACTTTGCCGCATTGCGGGCAATTGCGCGGCACACGCTCAACATGGCCGCAGTGATGGCAGCGCAACTCGCCTGAGCGCTGGTGCACGGTCATGCGCGCATCGCAGCGTTGGCATTCCGACATCCAGCCGCAGTCATGGCACAACAACGTGGGGGCAAAGCCACGGCGGTTAAGGAAGACCAGCACTTGCTGGCCTGCCGCCAGGGTCTGACCAATGGCTTGTTGCATTGGCCCGGATATGCCGCTGTCCAGCGGGCGACTTTTCACGTCCAGGCGCAGGAACCGTGGCTGTCTGGCGCCCCCAGCGCGCTCATTAAGGCGCAGCAAACCATAGCGACCGGTGTAGGCGTTATGCAGGCTTTCGAGAGATGGCGTGGCAGAACCGAGCACGATGGGGATGTTTTCCTGGCGTGCGCGCACCAGCGCCAAATCGCGGGCGTGATAGCGCAAACCTTCTTGCTGTTTATAAGAGCCGTCGTGTTCTTCGTCGATGATGATCAGCCCCGGGTTTTTCATCGGGGTGAACAGTGCCGAACGGGTGCCAATAATAATGTCGGCTTCGCCATCGCGAGCGGCCAGCCAGCTTTCCAGACGTTCGCGGTCGTTAACCGCCGAGTGCACCAGCGCAATACGCGCATTGAAACGCTGCTCGAAGCGGGCCAGGGTCTGCGGGCCGAGGTTGATCTCCGGGATCAGGACCAGCGCCTGTTTGCCAGCCTGAAGGGTTTCGCGGATCAGTTGCAAATACACTTCGGTCTTGCCGCTGCCGGTTACCCCGGCCAATAGAAATGCATGGAAGCTGCCAAGTCCTGCGTGGATGGCTTCATAGGCCGCCTGCTGCTCGCTGTTGAGCGGCAGTTCAGGCTGCGCCAGCCAGTGGTCGTGACGCTCAAGGGGGGCGTGGCGGCGGATTTCTACGCTGACCAACTCTTTGGCGAGCAGCAGATCGAGGCTGTCTTTGCTCAGCATTAACTTGCTCAGCAGCGTATGTGCGACGCCATGCGGGTGCTGGGCCAGAGTGGCCAGTGCTTCACGCTGACGGGGTGCGCGGGCGATGCGCGGGTCGTCGAGACGGGCGCCGGGCGCCATCTGCCAAAACCGCTCTTGGCGGGTTTCAGCCAGCTCCCCCTGACGCAGCAGTACGGGCAAGGCCCAGCTCAGGGTGTCGCCCAGACTGTGCTGGTAGTACTGCGAGGTCCATAAACACAGTTTGAGCAGCGAGGCTGGCAGCGGCGCGGTGGTATCGAGCAATGCAATCGCCGGTTTGAGCTTGTCGGCCGGGACGTCACTGTGATCGACCACTTCAACCAGAATGCCGATCATCTCGCGCCGCCCGAACGGCACCCGCAAGCGCATACCCGGCTGCAATTGATCGCGTCGCACGCCCGCAGGCGCCCGATAGTCAAACAGGCGGCGCAGGGGGGAAGGCAGGGCAAGGCGCAAAATGGCGTCGGGCACGCGGGGCTCTCAAGTGATGAACGGCAAAGATGGCCCGGAGCCTAGCAGACAAAGCGCTGCGCGACTAAAAGGCAGGGCACTGAAAGGCGAATGATTTTAGCGGGAGCATGATTGGCTGCTTGCGTCAATGCATAGGTCTGGTATTATCGGCGCCCTAAATTTACGTGCGGTATTCAACAATGGTGTTGAGTGGCGGCACGCTAGCCTGAGGAATACCCCATGAAAGCCGATATCCATCCAGCGTACGAAACAATCCTGGTAACTTGCAGCTGCGGCAACAAGTTCGAAACACGTTCGAACCTGTGCAAGCCACTGGGCACTGACGTATGCAACGAGTGCCACCCGTTCTACACCGGTAAGCAAAAAACTCTGGACATTGGCGGTCGTGTTGATCGCTTCAAGACTCGTTTTGGTGCTTTCGGCGCTAAAGCAGCCGCTCCAGCAGCAGAAGCAGAAAAAGCCGCCGAGTAAGGCGCATGACCTTGGGCAACCTTTTGAGGCTGGCCGGGTTATTGAAAAAGGCGTCCCTTGCGGGCGCCTTTTTTGTGCCTGCGATTTGGCTTTCCAGCGTACAGG
Source organism: Pseudomonas sp. TAA207 (assembly GCF_001529285.1). NCBI lineage: Bacteria > Pseudomonadati > Pseudomonadota > Gammaproteobacteria > Pseudomonadales > Pseudomonadaceae > Pseudomonas > Pseudomonas sp. TAA207. The sequence continues at coordinate 8,569 of NZ_LLWJ01000049.1, forward strand.
CCCAGGTGCTTTGCCCTGCGCCAAAAGCGCCCACACCCGCGCAAGTCGAGCGCGTGGTCGATGGCGACACCTTGCGCCTCAAAGACGGGCGCAGCGTGCGCATGATCGGTCTCAATGCGCCAGAAACCGGCAAAAAAGGCCAAACCGCCGAACCTTTTGCGGAGGCGGCGCGCCAACGGCTGCAAGCGCTGGTGGCGCGCAGTGATGGCCGCGTGGGGTTGCTGACAGGCAAGCAGGCGCAGGACCGCTATGGGCGCACCCTGGCCCATGTGTTCGGGGCAGACGGCAGCAACCTTGAAGCTCAACTGCTGGCAGACGGTCTGGGTTATCAGGTGGCCATTGCACCCAATACCGAACTGCTGGGCTGCCAACAGGCGGCAGAGCAGCGCGCACGCTCCGCCAGGGCCGGGGTGTGGCGCCAATCGCCGGTGCAGGCGCCGCAGCACATCACCCGCTCCGGTTTCGCGATAGTGGGTGCAAAAGTGAGTCGGGTTCAGCGCAATCGTGGTGGTTTTTGGATCGACCTTGAGGGCGGACTGGTGCTGCACATTGCACCCAATCAACTGACCCATTTCGATCAAAAACGTCTCGCGAACTTGAAGGGCACGCAGCTTGAGGCGCGTGGCTGGGTGCTGGACCGTTCACGGCGTGGCGGGTTGAAGCCGGGTCAGGCGCGCTGGATGCTGCCATTGACGCATCCGGGGATGTTTAAAGTCGTCACCCGCTAAAAATTGTAGACAATTTTTAATGTGGATTGTGAACACTGTAGCCCTTACGGGCCGCGGCTCTTGGTCCAAAGTCGTAGGGTAAAGCCCTTGACACTGCTGACTGGTCAGTCTTGTCGGGACTTTACGACACGCGTATGCTCGGCGATCCGTCTGTCCAACAGCAAAAAAGCGGAATGCCCCTATGTCTGATTTGAAAACCGCCGCTCTCGAATATCATGCCCAGCCACGTCCAGGGAAACTGAGTGTCGAGCTCACCAAACCTACCGCTACTGCCCGCGATCTCGCGCTGGCCTACAGCCCGGGTGTAGCCGAACCAGTGCGTGAAATCGCCCGCGATCCTGAACTGGCCTACAAGTACACCGGCAAGGGCAACCTGGTCGCAGTGATTTCTGACGGCACCGCCATTCTGGGCCTGGGTAACCTTGGCCCATTGGCTTCCAAGCCTGTAATGGAAGGCAAAGGCGTACTGTTCAAGCGCTTTGCCGGTATCGACGTATTCGATATCGAAGTTGATTCCGAGAGCCCACAGGCTTTCATCGACACCGTTAAACGCATTTCCATCACCTTCGGCGGCATCAACCTCGAAGACATCAAAGCCCCTGAGTGCTTTGAGATCGAACGTGCTCTGATCGAGCAGTGCGATATTCCGGTATTCCACGATGACCAGCACGGCACCGCGATTGTGACGGCGGCCGGCATGATCAATGCCCTGGAAATCGCAGGCAAAACCCTGTCTGACGCCAAAATCGTCTGCCTGGGCGCTGGCGCTGCGGCCATCTCCTGCATGAAGTTGCTGGTGAGCATGGGCGCGACCCTCGAAAACATTTTCATGGTTGACCGTACCGGTGTGATCCACTCCGGCCGCGACGACCTGAACCAGTACAAAGCAGTGTTTGCTCACGCGACTGAAAAACGCACCCTGGCAGATGCCTTGGACGGCGCAGACGTGTTTGTCGGCCTGTCGGGTCCAAACTTGCTGAGCGCTGAAAACCTGCTGCGCATGGCGCCGAACCCGATCGTGTTCGCGTGCTCGAACCCCGACCCGGAAATCGCGCCAGAGCTGGCACACGCCACGCGTAACGACGTGATCATGGCCACTGGCCGTTCGGACTACCCGAACCAGGTCAACAACGTGCTGGGCTTCCCGTTCATCTTCCGCGGTGCTTTAGACGTTCGCGCCAAGCGCATCAACGAAGAGATGAAAATCGCAGCGGCCAACGCCTTGCGTGAATTGGCCAAACTGCCAGTGCCACAAGAGGTCTGTGACGCCTACGGCGGTATCAAGCTGGAATTTGGTCGTGAGTACATCATCCCCAAACCAATGGATGCCCGCCTGATCACCGTGATCTCCGATGCTGTGGCCAAAGCCGCCATCGAGACCGGTGTTGCGACCCTGCCGTACCCGAAAAACTACCCGCTCAAAAGCGTGGATGACGTGTTCAACGGCTAAGCCGCGATAGCGTTTACCTAAGCCCCGGCTCATGAGAGCCGGGGCTTTTTTATGCTCAGTGAATTAACGCGTAGTCATTTATCGGCATCTTATAAAAAATTAGGAAAGCACCTACACGTGACGTCTAGGGCTATCCGTTAGCGTTCATCTCTTAATGAGGGCGGTTTCTGATTGAAGCGAGCCTCAGCTTTTAAGAGGGACCACGGATGTCCACGCTCACTCGCCACGCCCGCTTTAGCCTGACGGTGCCTGCCTGCCAACACGCGTTGCACGTATTGGCGTTCAAAGGTCACGAGGCCATCAGTGAACCTTACGCCTTCAACGTTGAACTCGTCAGTGATCGCACCTCGCTGGACCTCAAGGCGCTGCTGCACCAAAGCGCGTATCTGGCGTTTAACCAACGCCACGGTATCCACGGGCAGATCCAGCGCATTGCTCAAACACGCGCCGATACACGGCTGGCTCACTATCAACTGACGCTGGTGCCGAGCCTGGCGTATCTGGCCTTGCGTACCCAGCATCGAATCTTTCAGCACCAGAGCGTGCAGCAGATCATCGAGCAGGTGCTCAAAGAACACGGCATTTTCAGCGACGCTTACACTTTCGTCGCGTTCTCGACTTACGCGCCGCGTGAATATTGCGTTCAGTACGGCGAGTCCGACCTGGCGTTTATTCAACGCCTGTGTTTTGAAGAGGGCTTTCATTACCACTTCAAGCATTCGCCAGAGCACCACCATGTGGTGTTCGGGGACAAACAGCAGGCGTTTAGCCCCATTGAACAGCCGACGCCTTACGTCACCGACCAAGGGCTGGTGGCCACTGAGCCTTCGGTTAATCGCTTTTCGCTACAACGCCAGGCCTGCACCAATCAAACGTTCACCCGTGACTACGACTTCGACACCGCCAGTCGAACGCTGGAAGCGGACAGCCGCACGGCCCAGCCCGATACCGAGCGGGTGCTGGAGCACTACAGCTACCCCGGCCGGTTCAATACTGCCCAGCAGGGCGAGCGCTACAACCAGCGAACCCTTGAGCGCCATCAGGCTGAAGCCTCTGTGGTGACGGGCAGCAGCGATCAGCCCGCCTGGCTCAGCGGCCACTTTTTTACTCTGAGCCAGCATCCCGCTGCCGCCTGCAACGTGCAGTGGCTGCTGACGCACCTTCAGCACGAAGGCAAACAGCCGCAGGTCCTTGAGCAATACGCGGCCCACTCCACGCTTGAACACGAGCTGGATTTCACTGAGGGCTACCGCAACGTGTTTCGGGCAACGCCTGAGGAGGGTACGTACCGGGCGCAAAAGATATACGGCAAACCCCGCATCTTTGGCAGCCAGACGGCTCGCGTGACCGGGCCTGCGGGCGAAGAAATCCACTGCGATCAATACGGCCGGGTGCGGGTTAAATTCCATTGGGACCGCAGCGAGGCCAACGATGACAGCAGCAGTTGCTGGGTGCGGGTGGCGTCGAATTGGGCGGGTGCACAGTACGGTGCGGTGACCATCCCGCGGGTGGGCATGGAAGTGCTGATTGAGTACGAAAATGGCGACCCGGACTGCCCGATCATTTGCGGTTGCCTGGCCAATAGCACGCATCCCGTTGCGCTGACGCTGCCCGCCGATAAAACCCAGAGCGTATTTCGTAGCCGCAGTACACCCGGCGGCGCGGGTTACAACGAACTGCGCATCGAAGACCGCAAAGGCCAGGAACTGATTTACCTGCACGCCGAGCGCGACATGCACCACATCATCAAGCACGACAGCCGCGTGCACATTGAGGGTCAGCGTGAAGCGCACATCAGCGGCACCAGCCGCTGCGTGTTTCAGAGCGAAGAACAGCACACCGTCGGGGCCGACCGCAAAGTACAGCTCAAGGCTGACGACCATCTGCACGTCGCGGCCAGTATCCAGACCTGCGCCGGGCAAGACCTGCTGGTGCAAGCCGGACAACAGGTTCACATCAAGGCCGGTGGGCACATGGTGCTGGACGGCGGGCAGAGCCTCACGCTCACGGCGGGCGGGCAGCACCTGGTGATCAATGCGGCAGGTATTTTCAGCAGCACCGCGCTTGAACTCGGGGGTGTGCCGCAGGCTGTGCTCGCGGCTGCGCCCTTGCTGCCGGGGCAAGTCGCCTCCATGCAACCAGCGCTTGCGCAGTTGCCAGCCATGTCGCCCGCGCTGTCGCTGATCATCGACGACAGCCGCCAGTTGGGTGCCTGCCAATGCCCCATTTGCGAGGCTTGTAAACAAGCGCCGGGTTCACCACAAGGAAGCCTGTCATGAGCACGAGCGTGCCGGGCCAGTGGCTAGAGGAGCAACGGCGACTGGGCAACGAACTGTGTGTGACCCTGGACTCGCAGAGCGCACTGCCCGCCCTCCAAAGGCTGCTAAAGGGGCGGGCGCACGACCGGTACAGCAACGTCTACGCCCAAACCGTCGTCGCCGAACTTGCCGCCGCCAGTCCCTTTTTGATCCTGCTCGACCCCGCCGACACGGAGTCTGTACGAGCGTTGTGCAGCGCACCGCAACGTGACTGGGGTTGGCTCGCCAGTTTGCCACCGGGCGCGTTACCGGCGTGGACAGCGCATTGGCGTGAACGGTGTGTGTCTGGTACGCGACCCCACCTTGCCCTGTACCGGTTCCACGACAACCGCGTACTCACGCGAGCTTTGGCCTGGCTGCCTGAAGGCACGCACCCTGCCTACCTCGGCCCGGCCATCAGCGTGTGCTACTGGGCGGGTGACACCTGGGCCACCCCTCACAACCCGGCACCGGGCACCTACCCCGTGCCGCAAGACCCCGCGTGGCTGCACGCGCCCTTGCAGCCGCCACAGATTGCAGCCATCCGGGAAACCAACGCCCGTCGATACTTGCTGGATCACCACTTGCCCGCGTACCAGCGCTTGGCAACGCAACAATGCCCTGCGGCATGGGCCCATGAACGCTGGCTACAGGCCGACAAATGGGGGTGGAGCGGCGCCAAACAATTCGAAACCCTGCTGGCCCTGAGCCTGGGATTTCCCCCCGGCGAACTGCCGTCAGACTTACACCCGCAACCCCATGAAGACCCCGTGGCCCATTTTGAACGCGTGAGCCTGACCGCCAAGTACTGGGCGGGCGAGGGCGAGTTATGAAACGCGTACTAGTTTATGGGTTGCTGGTGTTTATCGCGTGCTGTACAGCGGTGGGGATTGGCTATGCCCGCAAGCAAAATACCTTCATGTTTACCGTGGATATGCCGCCGGGGTTTAAATATAAAGCGGCGGTGTATTACGTTCCTGCGCCGGGCGAGACCTGTACGGTCGCCACAAAAGATAACTTGGCGCCGACATTTAACTATCGATGGTGGCAAGATTATAAGCCCGATTTCAAAGTGCCTATTTATCGCACTCGTAAAGGCTGCCCTTTGGTGGTGAAGAATATACGACTGGATATTTATGCTACTTATGGGAAGTTGTGGGCCGATTTTAGCTCGAGTGGCGCGCAGGTTGTTTTCAAAAAAGAACTGCCTGATGAAATACATCGAGAGTTTTTTGATGCTTCAGGTGTCAGTACCTTCACGGGTGAATGTGAATGGTGGTTTCGTACGTCGGGGAAGACCCGGGTGCTTAGAAAATTACTTAATTGCAAAGATTTAAATCAGGGTCGGCCGTCTTCGCGAGGCGTACCTATAGCGGCATATACATTTGATCAGCTTGCGAATAAGACCATCAAAATGAAGGTAGTCATGGCTAAAGAAGAGACGCCTTATTATAAGAGGGCTTGGGTTAAATTTGAAGGTGGATGGAAGCGCTGTATGGGGGAAGGCTTCGAAGATCAACATGCTTTTTGTGACGGCAATGAAAAAGACTTCAGTCATTTCATTATGTCGGATGGAACGCCGTGCACTATTTATCCCGGTTGTACTGAGTAGATGACTATGGTGATGAAGCGAAGTGTGGTTTATGTGATTCTAATAATACTTGGGTGTGGGATTGCTGTCGGTGTTTGGTATGCCCGACAGCAAAATACCTTCATGTTTACCGTGGATATGCCGCCGGGGTTTAAATATAAAGCGGATGTCCACTATGTTCCAGCGCCGGGTGAGACTTGTACGGTGACAGATAAAGACAGTCGGCTGCCAACCTTTAATTACTTATGGTGGGAAAATTATAAGCCTACGATAGAAATACCTATTTATCGTAATCCCCGAGGTTGCCCGTTAGTGGTGTACAACATCAGGCTTGACGTTTATGGCACTTACGGAAAGTCATGGGCTGACTTTGGAAGAGCAAGTGCGCAGGTCGTCGTTAAAAAAGAGCTGGATACTGAAATACATCGAGAGGTTTTTGACGTATTGGGTGTGAGTACGTTTACAGGAGAGTGTGAGTGGTGGTTTAGAACCTCCGGGAAAACACGAGTGCTTAGAAAATTGCTCAATTGCAAAGATTTAAATGAGGGGCGACCGTCTTCTCGAGGCGGGCCTATAGCTTTGTATACATTTGATCAGCTTGCGAATAAGACCATCAAAATGAAGGTAGTCATGGCTAAAGAAGAGACGCCTTATTATGAGGGTAAGTGGGTGAAATTTCCCTTGGGGTGGAAAAGATGTCTGGGGGAAGGTTTCGAAGATCAGCATGCTTTTTGTAATGGTAATGAAACGGACTTTAGTTCTTTCATTATGTCGGATGGCACGCCGTGCACTATTTATCCAAGTTGTACTGAATAAGGATATTTCGGGAAATGAACATCTTGCAAAATAGAATGCATAGTGAGCGTCAGTCCGTAATGTTTACTTGCCCTGTAGGTGGTAAGCGATCCAGTTTTCAGGTGGTGGATGAGTCAGGTTCTGGCGAGCATTATGCTGGGCTTGCGTATGTGTGCGTGGATTCAGAGGGTATCAAGTATCAAGGCGTCTTGAATTCAGAAGGAGTGGGTATTGTTGAAGATCATTTTGCTGGGCCTGTTGCATTAATAATTTCTACTCTCTATCAGGGGCTAGGTGTTAGCTATCGGGATCTGATGGCTCGTCAGAATTACCCCCTAAAAATAACCGAACTCCAAGTCCGCGCCGAGCAAACACGTTTTATCAATCAAGACGCCAGCCGCCCTCAAAGCAACCCCTATAAAACAGATGGGGACACCGATTTTTGCCAGATTGAGGTTCGGCATCTGGTTGAGCACGTCTCACATTTACCGCCCGAAGTTGAGTCGCACTACCCCCCCTGCATAGGTGCCAAACGTTTGATGGGCAAGCACGGCCAGCGTGGGGTGTGCATTTCGGGCAGTCGGCATACGGTGTTGCAAATTCGACCCTTACGCGCCCTGCGACCCTTGCTGTCCACCACCCCGCAATTCTGTGCGCTGAACCTCTACCAACTGGCGTTGATGGCCACCTTGAGCTATTGCCCCTTTGGTCAGCGACCGGACACAACCCCCATCCTTGAGCCCAGCGTCAGCTTTACTCAAGTTCCCAGCGTGGGTAACTGGTTTGCGGAAGCGCTGGCCACTTACAAGGAAATATGGCGCGTGGATGCTGGACAGATAGAAGCGCATTACCCGTTGTATGAGGAAGTGGCTTACTCCAGACGTTTTGAAACTGTGCCGTTTGATTCTCAGTTGTATCCATCAAATGACCACAGGCTGGGCGCTGATCAGGAAAGTCCTGCCAAAGTGCATTTTCTAGATGATCGTGGTCATGCGAATAACACAGATACTCAAGCATTTGTTACCCACAGCGATGAAATCATCCTGATAGCCGTGCGCGGTACCAGCGAAATTGGCCCGGACGGTTTGCGTGATATCGATGCGTTCCAGGTGCCTTTCGATGAAGGCGTGGGTGCTGTGCATCATGGGTTTTACGAAGCGGCGAAGGTGGCGGCAAAGTTTGTCACTGAATATCTAGAAAGATTCTACTCCGGCCAAACCCTCCTGATCTGTGGCCACAGCCTGGGGGGTGCGATTGCCTTGATCCTTGCCGAAACCCTGCGTCGCCGACCTGAAGGCTACAACATCGTTCTCTACACTTACGGCGCGCCCCGTGCGGGGGATGAGGTGTTTATCGCTGGCGCCAAGCCGTTGGTGCATCACCGCATGGTCAATCACAACGACCCGGTGCCCAGTGTGCCAATGACGTGGATGAAGATTAAACCCTCAGACTATGAGCCGCGGTCCGGCCTGTTGTTTGGTGGGGTGCCCAGGTTTATTGGCGCGTATGTCACCAGCATCATCAATTGGGACGGTGAGCCTTTTGGCCATCACGGCGAGTTGCAGCACTTTATGCCGGTGGACTTGGGCAAAGGCGAGAGGTCGCACATTTTGTGGGCGCCGGCCTGCGAAACCCTGGCGCAGCACGCGGCCTGCTCTCTGGCGCTTGAGGTGTATGAAGGGCTGCCCCGGCGGGCCGGGATGGTGGAGCAGATGCTGAGCGCGGCGGATCACTCCATGACCCACGGGTATGTGCCATGCAGTTGGGCGACGTTAAAACGCTGGCAGGAGGCCTTGGACCTTAATCGCGCGCGCATTACCGATCTGGAGCTGGAGTGGGTCGAAACCTTGCTGGAGCGGGTCAAGCAGCAAGTGATTCAGCGCAGCAGGGAGTTGCGCAGTTCGGCGGACCCTTATCGGCGCACCACGCAATATGCGATCAGTTCGCTGCAATTGGAGGCCAAAAAGATCGAAGAGACCCTGATGCGCTTACTGCACTTGAAGCATCAAGCGCTCGAAGCGGACGAAGTGTATGGCCATCACGCTGCACAGCCTGAGGCGCTGGCCGTGAATATCGAGCGCTGGCTGGCCCACGCTGAAAATAAGCGCAAAGAGCAATTGGCGATGGCGCCGCCTGGGCTGTCGATGCGGGAGTTAACGGCCTCGATCACCGGCTTCAGGGAGCATGTAATCGGTGCGCCGTTTGATATTGATGACCTTCTGAAAGGGGCCTAACGACACGCTGCCCATGCATGGCAGCGTGTCGTCGGGAATTAGAACAGGTCGATCGGGGCGCCTTCATCCGCCGGCAACGGGCTGCCCGGTGCGACGCCATTGCCCAACTCGCTGTTGGACGGCGGCGTGTCTTCACTTTTGAACAACTCAAAGTACGCGCCCGGTGTGCCCGGCGAGGCGACGCGACCGCTGATCGGGTCGATTCGCAGGCTGAGGATGCCTTCGGGTTCTGCCTGAGTATGCGCGGGCTTGCCCTTGAGCGCGCCGCCCATGTAGTTGATCCAGATCGGTAGCGCCACCGTACCGCCATATTCGCGACGACCCAGGCTTTCAGGCTGGTCGAAACCGGTCCAGACCGTGGTCACGTAATCGGCGTTATAGCCCGAGAACCACGCATCCTTGGATTCGTTGGTGGTACCGGTTTTGCCCGCCAGATCGGTGCGGCCCAAGGCCAGTGCGCGGCGACCGGTGCCCAGCTTGATCACGTCCTGCAACATGCTGGTCAGGATGTAGGCGGTGCGCCCGTCAATAATGCGCTCGGCGACCGCCTGGGTTTCAACGGTCGGCAGGCCCGGTGCGGCATTGATCGTGTCGATGGTCAGCGCTTCGGCCTGCGGCGGTACGTCTTTGCTGTCGGTTTTTGGCACGCTTGGCGGGTTGGCCACGAACAGCGTTTCGCCGTTGCGGCTTTCAATTTTGTCGATCAGATACGGCGTGATTTTGTAACCGCCGTTGGCAAACGTACTCCAGCCGGTGGCGATTTCCATCGGCGTTAACGTCGCGGTACCCAGTGCCAGCGACAGGTTGCGCGGCAGGTCCTGTTTGTTGAAGCCAAAACGGCTGATGTAGTCGACCGTCTTGTCGACGCCCAGGCTTTGCAGCAGGCGAATCGACACCAGGTTGCGCGACTTGTACAGCGCTTCGCGCACGCGGATCGGGCCGAGGAAGGTGTTGTTGTCGTTTTTCGGGCGCCAGACTTTGTCCTGGTACTCGTCGACAAACACGATCGGTGCATCGTTCACCAGCGTGGCGGCGGTGTAGCCGTTATCCAGCGCCGCGCTGTAAACGAAGGGTTTGAAACTTGAACCCGGTTGGCGCTTGGCCTGCATCGCACGGTTGTAATTGCTTTGCTCGAACGCGAAGCCACCCACCAGTGCGCGAATGGCGCCGTTGTTCGGGTCCAGAGACACCAGTGCGCCTTGCACGGTCGGCACCTGGCTGAACTTGAGGCTGGCGTCGGCTTGCGGCTGCACACGAATCAAATCGCCTACTTGCGCCACATCCGAAGGCTGCTTGGGCATCGGGCCCATGCTGTTGGTATTCAGAAAGCGCCGCGCCCATTTCATGCTGTCCCACGCCACACGGCCTTCACCGGTGCGGGTCAGCACTTGCAGGCCGTCTTTGTCGACCTCGGTCACGATCGCAGGCTCAAGGCCGCTGATTGCACGTTGTTTGGCCAGCTCTTGGGTCCACGCGGCCAGGGTCTTGCCAGGGAGGCGCGATTCTGGCCCGCGATAACCGTGGCGTTGATCGTAGGTGATCAGCCCTTCTTCGACGGACTTGTTCGCCAACTCCTGAAGATCGCTCGGCACGGTGGTGGTGACACGGTAGCCTTCGGTGTAGGCCTCGCTGCCATAACGGCCGACCATTTCGGCGCGGGCCATTTCAGCGATGTAAGGCGCGTTCACCTCGGGGGTTGGCACGTGATAGCTGGCGTTTACCGGCTCGGCAATGGCGGCCTGGTAGCTGGCCTGATCGATTTTGCCCAGCTTGTACATGCGGCCCAGAATCCAGTCGCGGCGCTCTTTGCTGCGCACCGGGTTGGCCAGCGGGTTGAAGCGCGACGGGGCTTTTGGCAGGCCGGCGATCATTGCCATCTGCGCCAGGCTCAAGTCCCGGATCGATTTGCCGTAATAGACCTGTGCGGCTGACTCGATGCCATAGGCGCGGTTGCCCAGGTAAATCTTGTTCACGTACAGCTCAAGGATTTCGTCCTTGGTCAGTTCGCGCTCGATTTGCAGGGCCAGCAGAATTTCGTTGGTTTTGCGCGAAAAGCTCCGCTCACTGGAGAGGAAATAGTTCTTCGCCACCTGCATGGTGATCGTGCTGCCGCCCGATTGTATGTGTCCGCTTTTTACCAACTGGGTGGCGGCGCGCATCAGGCTGCTGGGGTCGACCCCGTAATGATTGGCGAAGTTGTCATCTTCTGCCGACAGCAGCGCATTAATGAAATTGGGCGGAATGTCGGCGAACTTGATCGGTGAGCGGCGCATTTCGCCAAACTCTGCGATCAATTTGCCGTCGCTGGTGTAGACCCGCAAAGGAATCTGCAACTGGATGCTTCTCAACGACTCTACAGACGGCAAGCCAGGACTAAGATAGAGAAACGCACCGCTCAACCCGAGCACGAGCCCGCAGATCACAGCAACGAATGACCACCCGAAAAACTTCAGCAGACGAATCAAGGCTTTTGAATTTCCAGATTAAGAAATGGGTTGCACGTCAGGGCAGTGCGCAGGAGCGCCGGGTCGACAATGCGGAAAAAAACGCCCGGCATTATAAGCATTTTTCGAGCATGAGCGTCATGGGCCTCATGTCGGAACGGGATATGAACGGATCTCATTTTTAACCCTCCGTAAGTCACGGATTGCATTAGGGAAAACAGCAGTGCCCGGATTTTTCACGACAAAGCCCCAGCGGTATGTGGGCATCGAAGTCGGTGCGCAGTCGATCAATATGGTCGAACTGAGCCGCTCGCGCAGTGGCATTCAGCTTGAAGCCTATGCCATAGAACCTCTGCCAGCCATGCCTGTGCACGATCTGACCGGCATCCCGGCAAAAAGTGTCGCACAGGCTTTACTAAAGGCACTCGGCGCCGCTGGGGTGCAGGCGCGGGATGCCGTGATGTCGATGCCCGATACACAGGTCATCAGTAAAGTCATTCGAGTGGAGGCGGACCTGAGCACCAGCGATCTAGAGCTGCATGTGCGGCTGGAGGCCGAGCAATACGTCCCGTACAGCCTCGACGAAGCGGCACTGGATTTCGACGTGTTGGGGGTATCAGACGTAGACCCTCAACAACTGGATGTTTTGCTGGTCGTGTGCCGGCAAGAGACCCTCGATTGGCATCAAGCTGTGTTGTTGGGCGCAGGCTTGAACCCGCGTGTCATTGAGGTTCAAAGCCATGCCTTGGCCCGCGGGCTTGAAGGGTTAAGTCGTTTGCCCGGCTATGAGGTGAGCGAACCTTTAGCGGGCATCAAGCGTAACCCCCGACTCGCGCCCGGCGCTGTGTTCTGCGATGCTGCGCAGCTATTAACAGCCTGTGGTCTGGCCTTGAGGGGGTTCGATTAATGGCAGGAATCAATTTACTGCCCTGGCGCGAGTGGCTGCGCGAAAAACGTCGCAAACGCTATGTGATGGTGTTGGTTGCACTGTTGGCCGTTGCGGCCGCAGGGCTGTATGCGCTGGATCATTTCGTTGACCGGGCGGTAGAGCGCCAGCTGGCGCGCAATGATCTGATCCGCAGCGCGATGGTGCAGCTCGATGGTCGGGCGCAACAAATTGATCAGTTGAAAGTGCGGCGCGAGCAATTGCTCGAACGCATGCAAACCATCGAGACCCTGCAAGGTAATCGGTCCGGCAGCAGCATTGTGCTCGATCAGTTGGCGCGCAGTTTGCCCGGCGGGGTGTATTTCACCGACGTGAAAATGGCCGAGCGCACAATCGCGATAACGGGCGTAGCGCAGTCCAACGCGCTGGTTGCAGAGCTGATGCGTAACCTGGATGCCTCGCACTGGCTCGAAGCGCCAGCACTGATAGAAGTGAAGGCGGGCATCGAAAAAGATGGCAGCCATACCCGACTGTTTCAGATGACCGTGCACCAGTCGCAAAACGCCCATGATGGCAGTCAGTTTTGATGGGTACGCAATGGCTGGAGAGCCTGCGTACTTTTGACGTGCAAACGTTAAGTTTCAAGCAGGCAGGCGCCTGGACAACAGGGCGTCAAGCAGCGACGGCGGTGCTAGTGATGGCCGCAGTCCTGGCGCTGGGATACATGCTTTTAGTGCAGCCCGGGTTGGCACACCTTCAGCAGCAGCGCAGTGTTGAACCGCAATTGAAAGCGCAATGGGAGGCCAGAGTGCGGGAGGTTGCGACGCTTGAGCGCTATCGCCAACACCTGCAATCGCTGCAAACCACCTTCGACGATGTGCACAGCCAGCTCCCCAGCCAGGCTCAAGTGCCTGGCCTGCTGGAAGAAGTGTCACGGATCAGCCTCAGCCGTGGCCTGGTCATCGAGCACATGCAATGGCTGCCCCAAACCCTGCAACCTTTTTACACCGAACTCCCCCTGCAACTGCTACTGGTGGGTGGTTATCACGACCTGGGGCTTTTCCTCAGTGACATCGCCACTTTGCCGCGTATCGTCACGCTCCACGACTTCACCCTCACGGCCGCCGCGGATGGCGCCAACGGCCCGTTGCGCATGACGTTGCTGGCTAAAACCTATCGCGCCAATGATCAAGGATTGATCCCATGAGTGTGCATGCCCACGGCCTTGTCGCGGCGGCGCTGGTCAGTTTGATGGGGTGTGACAGCCCGCAAGGCACCGCGCAGTTAGCGCGCGACCTGCACACTGCCCACGCGCACGTTGTCAGTGTGATTGACCCCCTGCCTGTGCGGGTGCAACGCCAGCCGTTTATCTACGAGGCCACCTTATTGCGCAGCCCTTTTCACGGGTTGTACGAAGATGAAGGCAGCCGTTGGCAAGCCAGCCTGGTGGATTACCCACTGCATGAGGCGCGCAGCAGAAGCTTGTTGGAAGGCACCGAGCTGGCGCAATTCGAACTGGTGGGCACGTTGTCCAATCACCAGCAGGCCAACGCCTTGCTGCGCGCCAAGGGCGTCGTTCACCGTGTGCAGCCAGGTGATTACCTTGGCCGCAACAACGGACAGATTGCCGACATTACTCCGCAACACGTTGACGTGTTTGAAGTGATTTCCGATGGTCGGGGCGGATGGCTTGAGCGAACCCTGACGATCTCTCTGAAACAGCAGTCTTAACGGAAATACACCATGAAAAGGATTTTCCCGGTCTGTGGACTGGCGCTATGGAGTGCGCTGAATTCACAGGCAGTGCTGGCCAATGTGCCCGCGATGTTGCCTGACCACGCCTCACCGTGGCTCGAATCGCCTGTGCCGAGCACCCCCCCGGTTTACTCAAGGGACGTGCTGTCCCTCAACTTTCAAGACATCGAAGTGCGCACGGTGCTGCACGTGCTGGCCGATTTCACCCGGCTCAACGTGGTGGTCAGCGATACGGTGCAAGGCAATGTCACGCTCAGCCTGCAAGACGTACCGTGGGATCAGGCACTGGAAGTGGTGCTCAAAAGCAAAGGGTTGGATAAGCGCGTGCAGGGCAATGTGTTATTGATTGCGCCCAAGGACGAAATCGCGAGCTACGCGCATCAGGACCTGGCTGAGCGCAACCCGCTGGCCGATCTGGCGCCTTTACGGCGTGAGTTGGTGCAGGTCAATCACGCCAGGGCGGCGGATATTGCGGCGCTCTTTCAGTCAGTGATCAGTGGGCAAACAGGCGAGCCAGGGCGCGGTTCGATCACAGTGGATGAGCGCACCAACCACATCATCGCGTTTCAGTCACCCGAGCGGCTGGACGAGTTGCGGCGCATCGTGGCTCAACTGGATGTGCCGGTGCGTCAGGTCATGATCGAGGCGCGAATTGTGGAGGCCGGTGTCGATTTCGAAAAAAGCCTGGGGGTGCGTTGGGGCGGGGCATTACGCCAGGCCAGCCAGTGGACGGCGAGCGGCATCGCCAAACCGGTTGTGCAGGGGGCAGGGGAGGTGAGTGCGCCGTTTGTGGACATGGGCATTGCAGGCCATACCTCGGGGCTGGGCATCGCATTCATCACCAACAATGTGTTGCTGGACCTTGAACTCAGCGCCATGGAAAAAACCGGGAATGGCGAGATTATTTCTCAGCCTAAGGTCGTCACGGCAGACAAGGAAACCGCCCGCATCTTAAAGGGCACTGAAATCCCTTATCAGGAGTCCACCTCCAGCGGTGCAACCTCGGTGTCGTTCAAAGAGGCGTCCCTGTCGCTGGAAGTGACCCCGCAGATCACTGCTGATAACAGCGTCATCATGCAAGTCGTCGTCACCAAAGATGAGCCTGACTACCTGAACATGGTCAACAACGTGCCCCCCATCAAGAAAAACGAAGTGCAGGCCAAGGTGCTGGTCAAAGATGGCGAAACCATCGTGATTGGAGGCGTGTTCTCAAATACGCAAAGCAATGTGGTAGATAAAGTGCCATTTTTAGGCGATCTACCGTATGTTGGCCGACTTTTCCGCCGGGACCTGGTCCTCGAAAAAAAATCCGAGCTGCTGGTGTTCTTGACTCCGCGTATCATGAACAACCAGGCGATTGCTGCGAGTCATTGATTCTGTGCGAAATTTGATTCTTGTTGGGCCAATGGGCGCCGGTAAAAGCACCATTGGACGTTTGCTGGCAAAGGAGCTGCGGCTGCCGTTCAAAGATTCCGACAAGGAAATCGAACTGCGCACCGGCACCAATATCCCGTGGATCTTCGATAAAGAAGGCGAGGCGGGTTTTCGTGATCGCGAAACCGCCATGATTGAGTGCCTGTGCAAGGAAGATGGCATTGTGCTTGCGACCGGCGGTGGCGCCGTCATGCGCCCCGAGAACCGTGCGTTGCTGTATGCCGGTGGCCGTGTGGTGTATTTGCATGCCTCGATTGAGCAGCAGGTCGCGCGCACCTCGCGTGACCGTAATCGGCCGCTGCTGCGCAATGCCAACCCCGAGAAAATCCTTCGCGATTTGCTGGCGATCCGTGATCCGCTTTATCGCGAAATCGCCGATGTAGTGGTCGAAACCGATGAGCGGCCACCGCGAATGGTGGTTTTGGACATTCTGGAGCGTCTGGCTCAGCTTCCTCCCCGTTAAAGCTTGTCACAAAATGCGCTATCCTCGGCGCCGGCCTTGCCCGTTCAGCGGTATGGCCAAAGGCTACTGGGCTGCGTCATTACCCGGCGCGGCCAACACTTGATAATTGCGAGACAGGGCGCCCGTCGTCCTTTTTTAATGCGGGGATTCATGCAGACACTGAAGGTTGATCTAGGCGAGCGCAGCTACCCGATTCATATTGGCGAAGGCCTGTTGGATCAGCCGCAGTTGCTGGCCCCACACATCGCCGGTCGCCAAGTGGCGATTGTGACCAACGAAACCGTAGCGCCTCTCTATCTTGAGCGTCTGACCCGCAGCCTGGCGGCGTATTCGGTACTGCCGATTATCCTGCCCGACGGCGAATCGTTTAAAAACTGGGAAACCCTGCAACTGATTTTTAATGGCCTGCTCACCGCACGCCATGACCGTCGCACCACGGTGATCGCCTTGGGCGGCGGCGTGATTGGTGACATGGCCGGCTTTGCAGCGGCGTGCTATCAGCGCGGCGTTGATTTCATTCAGGTGCCCACCACGTTGTTGTCTCAGGTGGACTCATCGGTAGGCGGCAAAACCGGCATCAACCATCCGCTGGGCAAAAACATGGTCGGTGCGTTCTATCAGCCCAACCTGGTGCTGATCGACACCACCAGCCTGAACACGCTCCCGGCCCGCGAATTGTCCGCAGGGCTGGCGGAGGTCATCAAGTACGGCCTGATCTGCGACGAACCGTTTTTGACCTGGCTTGAAGACCACGTTGACGCGCTGCGCGCGCTCGATCAGGTGGCCCTGACGACCGCCATTCAGCGCTCGTGCGCGGCCAAGGCTGAAGTGGTGGGCGCGGATGAACGCGAGGCAGGCGTGCGCGCCACCCTCAACCTGGGCCACACCTTTGGCCATGCCATCGAAACCCATATGGGCTACGGCGTGTGGTTGCACGGTGAAGCCGTGGCGGCAGGCACCGTGATGGCGCTGGAAATGTCCGCACGTTTGGGCTGGATCACCCACGCCGAACGTGACCGCGGTATTCGCTTGTTTGAACGTGCGGGTTTGCCAGTGGTGCCACCGGCCGAAATGACCCCCGCCGATTTCATGGAACACATGGCAATTGATAAAAAAGTGATCGACGGCCGCTTGCGCCTGGTGCTGTTGCGCCGGATGGGCGAAGCCACAGTGACCGACGATTATCCACAAGAGGTTCTACAGGCCACGCTGGGTGCGGATTACCGCGCGCTGGCTCAGCTCAAAGGTTAATAAGATCCCGATGACTAGTTTGCATGCCGACGAGGCGTTTCTCGGTCACTTCCAGCTCAACCACGACCCTTTTGCCCCCCGGGTGCCTGGGTTCAAGTTTTTCCCGGCCCAGCGCAAACCGGTGTTGGGTCAACTGCATCACCTTGCCCGCTACAGCCAGTTGCTGCTGGTCGTTACCGGCCCTGAGGGCAGCGGCAAAACGTTGCTGCGTCAGGCGTTGGTCGCCAGTACCAACAAACAGTCGGTGCAAAGTGTGGTGGTGTCGGCCCGTGGCGCCGGTGATGCGGCAGGCGTGTTGCGCCAGATTGCGCAAACCCTCAACGTAGCCCATGCCGATGTCGGCTCGATTCTGGCGCAAGTGGTGCAATTGGCCCTCACCGGCCAAGAAGTCTACTTGCTGATCGACGATGCCGAGCAGCTCGATGACTCTGCACTGGAAGCCCTGCTGGCGCTGGCAGGCGGCACGCCCGAAGGCCGTCCGCATGTGTTCCTGTTTGGCGAGCCGTCGATGATTGCCGGGCTTGAGCAACTGAGCGCGGACGAAGAACGCTTTCACGTCATCGAATTGCAGCCTTACACCGAAGAAGAAACCCGCGAATATCTGGCGCAGCGCCTTGAAGGAGCGGGCGCCGGAATCGAACTCTTAAGCGCGCAACAGATCTCAGAGATACACGAAAGCTCCGATGGCTGGCCTGGCAACATCAATCAGGTCGCCCGCGATGCAATGATCGAAGCCATGATTGCCAGCCGCACAGCGGTCAAGCGTCCAAGTATGGGGTTCAACATGCCGAAAAAACACGTATTGGCCATTGGTGCCGTAGTGGTAGTGGCCGTCGCCGCCGCCATTCTGATTCCGGGTCGCGGCAAAACACCGACGGCGCCCACTGCCGAGCAAGCCCAATTGCCATTGGGCCAGGCCACACCTAACGGCGCTAACCCGTCGGTTGACTTCGCCGGCTCTTCGCAGCCTATGCCGCTGCCGCTGGTGGGTCAGTCGCAGCCAGTGATGCGTGGTCCTTTGGCGGAAGCAGCAGGCGGAATTTCTGAAGGCGATGACGGCGGCGTGCCTGCGGTCGAAGGTGGTGCCAATGTGCCGCCGACCGTGACCACCACTGCACCGCCTGTGGGTGTGCCAGCAGGCCCTGAGCCCGTGCCAACGCCTGCTCCTGCGCCACGTCCGGCCCCCGCGCCGGTTGTCGCCGCCAAGCCGACGCCAGCACCTGCTCCGGCAGCCAAGCCAGCACCTGCGCCAGCGGCCAAGCCTGCAGCCAAACCAGCCGAAAAACCGGTGACTCTGGCCAAAGCAGCACCGGGTGGTAGCTGGTACAGCAGCCAGCCAGCGGGTAATTATGTAGTCCAGATCGTGGGCACCAGCTCCGAAGCGTCTGCGCAAAACGTCGTCAAAGAAGTAGGCGGCGACTCCCGTTACTTCAAAAAAATGCTCAACGGCAAACCGTTGTATGTCGTGACTTACGGCAATTTCTCAAGCCATGCCGCGGCCACCGCCGCTATCAAGAGCTTGCCAGCGAAGATTCAGGCTGGTAAACCTTGGCCTCGCACTGTCGCCAGCGTCCAACAAGAACTGGCAGCCGCTCGTTGATGCCCCGGCGACCTTACCCAGGTCGCCGTGCTTCACACCTAACATTCCTGCTTGCGCATGCGGCTTTTCAAGCCGTGTGCCTTGTGGTGTCTGCGCCTTGTGGCAGTCAACATCAAAAATGTTTTGACTAGCACAAGTAATCTCTTTAAACCTTTCATAAATGCGACACGAATGTACGGTTAATCGCCGCTTAATTTGTGGGTGTTTCTGGCGGTGTGTAGAATGACCACCCTTTTGCCCCTGCCAAGCTGGCGTACGTTCAGCGCGGGAAGCAAGTGGTTGAATTAAAAAGAAATTTGCCCCTTTTTGGGGCAGCCTGGTGAGAAAGTGTCTATGAAAGCAGGTCTGTACCACCCCGACGAATTCAAGGATAACTGTGGTTTCGGCCTGATTGCCCATATGCAGGGCGAACCCAGTCATACCCTTTTACAAACAGCCATTGAGGCACTGACCTGCATGACCCACCGCGGTGGGATCAACGCAGACGGCAAAACCGGCGACGGTTGTGGCCTGCTGATTCAAAAGCCTGATCTGTTCTTGCGTGCAGTCGCCAAAGAACAGTTCGGTGCCGATTTACCCAAGCAATACGCGGTCGGCATGGTGTTTTTCAACCAGGACCCGATCAAGGCCCAAGCGGCCCGCGACAACATGAACCGCGAGATTCTCGCGGCCGGCCTGCACCTGGTGGGCTGGCGCAAAGTACCGATCGACACCCGCGTGCTGGGTCGTCTGGCGCTGGAGCGTTTGCCGCAGATCGAACAAGTGTTCATCGCAGGCGATGGCTTGAGCGATCAGGACATGGCGATCAAGCTGTTCAGCGCTCGCCGTCGTTCGTCCGTGGCCAATGCCGCCGACACCGATCACTACATTTGCAGCTTTTCCCACAAGACCATCATTTATAAAGGCCTGATGATGCCGGCGGACCTCACCGCTTTCTATCCGGACCTGAGCGATGAGCGCCTGCAAACCGCAATCTGCGTGTTCCACCAGCGCTTCTCCACCAACACCCTGCCGAAATGGCCGCTGGCCCAGCCCTTTCGCTTTCTTGCCCACAACGGCGAAATCAATACCATCACTGGCAACCGCAACTGGGCGCTGGCTCGTCGCACCAAGTTCGCCAACGACCTGATCGGCGATTTGGACGAACTCGGCCCGCTGGTCAACCGTGTGGGTTCTGACTCCTCCAGCATGGACAACATGCTGGAGCTGATGGTCACTGGCGGCATCGACCTGTTCCGTGGCGTGCGCATGCTGATACCCCCTGCGTGGCAAAACGTTGAAACCATGGACCCCGACCTGCGGGCGTTCTATGAGTACAACTCCATGCACATGGAGCCGTGGGACGGCCCGGCGGGCGTGGTCATGACCGACGGTCGCTACGCCGTTTGCCTGCTCGACCGTAACGGCCTGCGCCCGGCGCGTTGGGTGACCACCACCAATGGCTACATCACCATCGCCTCGGAAATCGGCGTGTGGAACTACCAGCCAGAAGACGTGATCGCCAAAGGTCGCGTCGGCCCCGGCCAAATTCTGGCGGTAGACACCGAAACCGGTCAGGTGCTCGACACCGATTCCATCGACAACCGCTTGAAGTCGCGCCATCCGTACAAGCAATGGCTGCGCAAGAATGCCCTGCGCATTCAGGCCACCATTGATGACCATGACCACGGTTCGGCGTTTTACGACGTCGACCAGCTCAAGCAGTACATGAAGATGTATCAGGTCACGTTCGAGGAGCGCGACCAAGTGCTGCGCCCGCTCGGCGAGCAAGGCTACGAAGCCGTCGGCTCGATGGGCGACGACACGCCAATGGCGGTGTTGTCCCAGCGTGTGCGCACCCCGTATGACTACTTCCGCCAGCAGTTCGCGCAGGTCACCAACCCGCCCATCGACCCGTTGCGCGAAGCCATCGTCATGTCGCTGGAAATCTGCCTTGGTGCCGAGCGCAACATTTTCCAGGAATCCCCTGAGCACGCTTCGCGCGTGATCCTCAGCTCGCCGGTCATCTCGCCTGCCAAGTGGCGCTCGCTGATGAACCTCGACCTACCGGGTTTCGAGCGTCAGATCATCGACCTCAACTACGACGAGAGCCTTGGGCTGGAAGCCGCGGTGCGCAACATTGCGGACCAGGCCGAAGAAGCGGCCCGCGCGGGCCGTACCCAGATCGTGCTGAGCGACCGTCATATCGCGCCGGGCAAATTGCCGGTTCACGCGTCGCTGGCTGTGGGCGCGGTGCATCACCGCCTGACTGAAAAAGGCCTGCGTTGCGACAGCAACATCCTGGTCGAAACCGCCACTGCCCGTGACCCGCACCACTTTGCCGTGCTGATCGGGTTCGGCGCTTCGGCGGTGTACCCGTTCCTGGCCTACGAAGTGCTGGGTGACCTGATCCGCACCGGTGAAGTGCTGGGCGACCTCTACGAGGTGTTCAAAAACTACCGCAAAGGCATCACCAAGGGCCTGCTGAAAATTCTGTCGAAGATGGGCATTTCGACCATCGCCTCGTACCGTGGCGCGCAGTTGTTTGAAGCCATTGGCTTGTCTGAAGAAATCTGCGACATGAGCTTTCGCGGCGTACCAAGCCGTCTCAAGGGCGCCCGGTTTGTCGACCTTGAAGCCGAGCAGAAACTGTTGGCGGCCGAAGCCTGGAGCGCGCGCAAACCGATCCAGCAAGGCGGCCTGCTCAAATACGTGCACGGCGGCGAATACCACGCCTACAACCCGGACGTGGTCGCCACCCTACAAGCGGCTGTGCAACAAGGCGACTACAACAAGTTCAAGGAATACACCGCTCTGGTCGACAAGCGCCCGGTGTCGATGATCCGCGACCTGTTGCAGGTCAAAACCCTCGACACGCCGCTGGCCATCGACCAGATCGAGCCGCTGGAATCGATCCTCAAGCGTTTCGACTCGGCCGGTATCTCGCTCGGAGCATTGTCGCCCGAGGCCCATGAAGCCCTGGCCGAAGCCATGAACCGCTTGGGCGCGCGCTCCAACTCCGGTGAAGGCGGCGAAGACCCGGCGCGCTACGGCACCATCAAAAGCTCAAAAATCAAGCAAGTGGCCACCGGCCGTTTCGGCGTAACCCCCGAATACCTGGTCAACGCTGAAGTGTTGCAAATCAAAGTCGCGCAAGGCGCCAAGCCGGGCGAGGGCGGGCAACTGCCGGGCGGCAAGGTCAACGGCCTGATTGCCAAATTGCGTTATGCCGTACCGGGCGTGACCCTGATTTCGCCACCGCCGCACCACGACATCTACTCGATTGAAGACTTGTCGCAGCTGATTTTTGACTTGAAACAGGTCAACCCCAAAGCGCTGGTCTCGGTGAAGCTGGTGGCAGAAGCGGGCGTGGGCACCATCGCCGCAGGCGTGGCCAAGGCCTATGCCGATCTCATCACCATCTCCGGCTATGACGGCGGCACCGGCGCTTCGCCGCTGACCTCCATCAAGTACGCAGGCGCACCGTGGGAGCTGGGTCTGGCTGAAACCCACCAGACCCTGCGCGGCAACGACCTGCGCGGCAAAGTGCGGGTGCAGACCGACGGCGGCCTGAAAACCGGCCTCGATGTGATCAAAGCGGCGATTCTGGGTGCCGAAAGCTTCGGCTTCGGTACGGCGCCGATGATCGCACTGGGCTGCAAATACCTGCGTATCTGCCACCTCAACAACTGCGCCACCGGCGTGGCCACGCAGAACGAATCACTGCGCAAAAACCACTACATCGGCACGGTCGACATGGTGGTCAACTTCTTCACCTACGTGGCCGAAGAAACCCGCGAGTGGCTGGCCCGGCTCGGCGTGCGCAGCCTCGAAGAACTGATCGGGCGCACCGACCTGCTGAACCTCCTGCCGGGCGAAACCGCCAAGCAGCAGCATCTGGACCTGACGCCGCTGTTGGGCAGCGACCATATCCCGGCGGACAAACCGCAGTTCTGCCAAGTGGAGCGCAACCCGCCGTTCGATAAAGGGCTGCTGGCCGAGCAAATGCTCGACATGGCACGTTCGGCCATCAACGACCTGAGCGGTGCCGAGTTCGACCTCGATATCTGCAACTGCGACCGTTCCATCGGTGCCCGCATCTCGGGTGAAATCGCCCGTGCCCACGGCAACCAGGGCATGGCCAAGGCGCCGGTCACATTCCGCTTCAAAGGCACTGCGGGTCAGAGCTTTGGTGTGTGGAACGCCGGTGGTTTGAACCTCTACCTGCAAGGCGATGCCAACGACTACGTAGGCAAAGGCATGACGGGCGGCAAGCTGGTGATCGTGCCGCCGACCGGCAGCGTGTACAAAACCCAGGACAGTGCGATTATCGGCAACACCTGCCTGTACGGCGCCACTGGCGGCAAACTGTTTGCGGCGGGCACCGCGGGCGAGCGCTTCGCCGTACGTAACTCCGGTGCTCACACCGTGGTTGAAGGCACCGGCGATCACTGCTGCGAATACATGACGGGCGGCTTTGTCTGCGTGTTGGGCAAAACCGGTTACAACTTCGGCTCAGGCATGACTGGCGGTTTCGCCTACGTGCTGGATCAGGACAACACCTTCGTCGACCGCGTTAACCACGAACTGGTGGAAATCCAGCGCATCAGCGGCGAAGCGATGGAGGCGTACCGCAACCATCTGCAACACGTGCTGGACGAATACGTCGAGGAAACCAACAGCGAGTGGGGCCGTAATCTCTCGGAAAACCTCGATGATTACCTGCGTCGTTTCTGGATGGTCAAGCCCAAGGCTGCCAGCTTGAAATCGCTGCTTTCCAGCATCCGTGCCAACCCGCAGTGATATGCGCCTGAATAGTGTGATGAGGTTTTAACCATGGCTGAACGTCTGAGTAACGACTTCCAGTTCATCGATGTCGGGCGCAAAGATCCGAAGAAGAAACTGTTACGTCAACGCAAAAAAGAGTTCGTGGAGATCTACGAACCGTTCAAACCCCAGCAGTCGGCCGATCAGGCCCACCGCTGCCTGGGCTGCGGCAACCCATACTGCGAATGGAAATGCCCTGTGCATAACTTCATTCCCAACTGGCTCAAGCTGGTGGCCGAGGGCAACATCCTCGCCGCCGCCGAGCTGTCGCACCAGACCAATACCCTGCCCGAGGTGTGCGGCCGGGTGTGCCCGCAAGACCGCCTGTGCGAGGGTGCCTGCACCCTCAATGACGGTTTTGGCGCCGTGACCATCGGCTCGGTCGAGAAGTACATCACCGACACCGCTTTCGCTATGGGCTGGCGCCCGGACATGTCCAAGGTCGTACCGACCGGCAAGCGAGTGGCCATCATTGGTGCTGGGCCTGCGGGCCTGGGTTGCGCTGACGTGCTGGTGCGCGGTGGGGTGACCCCGGTGGTGTTCGACAAAAACCCGGAAATCGGCGGCCTGCTGACCTTCGGTATTCCCGAGTTCAAGCTCGAAAAAACCGTGCTCAGCCATCGGCGTGAAGTCTTTACCGGGATGGGGATCGAGTTCCGCCTCAACACCGAAATCGGCAAAGACATCAGCATGCAACAGCTGCTGGAAGAGTACGACGCGGTCTTCATGGGCATGGGCACCTACACCTACATGAAAGGGGGGTTTGCCGGTGAAGACCTGCCGGGCGTGCATGATGCGCTGGATTTCCTGATCGCCAACGTCAACCGCAACCTGGGCTTTGAAAAGTCGCCGGACGATTTCGTCGACATGAAAGGCAAAAAGATCGTGGTACTGGGGGGTGGCGACACGGCGATGGACTGCAACCGCACCTCCATCCGCCAGGGCGCCAAGTCTGTGACCTGTGCCTATCGTCGTGACGAAGCCAACATGCCCGGCTCGCGCAAAGAGGTGAAAAACGCCAAGGAAGAAGGCGTCAAGTTCCTCTATAACCGTCAGCCGATTGCCATTGTGGGTGAAGGTCGCGTCGAAGGCGTGAAGGTGGTTGAGACCCGTCTGGGCGAGCCGGATGCGCGTGGCCGCCGTAGCCCGGAGCCGATTCCGGGGTCAGAAGAAATCATTCCGGCAGATGCGGTGATCATCGCGTTCGGTTTTCGCCCAAGCCCTGCGCTGTGGTTTGAACAGTTTGAGATCCAGACCGACAGCCAGGGCCGCGTGATTGCGCCTGAGCAGTCGCAGTTCAAGCACCAGACCAGCCACCCGAAGATTTTTGCCGGTGGCGACATGGTGCGTGGCTCTGACCTGGTGGTGACCGCGATCTTCGAAGGCCGTACGGCGGCCGAAGGGATCATGGATTATTTGGGGGTCTAAAAACCCTCTCCCAAAGGGAGAGGGTATTGACTGGGTGTACCGCAGATTTATGCAACGCCATAAAACAGCTCGCTCTCCCTTTGGCAGAGGGTTGGGGTGAGGGCAAAGCGTCACCCCAAACGCGGCAAATCGCCCCTATAGATAAAAGGCACGGCTCTTGCCGTGCCTTTTGCGTCCGTCTCTGAGAAAATGCCCCCACTTTTTTTCCGGATGCTGACATGACTGATCTCAAGAATGACCGTTTCCTTCGCGCTTTGCTCAAGCAACCCGTAGACGTAACGCCTGTCTGGATGATGCGTCAGGCCGGTCGCTACTTGCCGGAATACCGCGCCAGCCGCGCCAAGGCCGGTGATTTCATGAGCTTGTGCAAGAACGCCGAGTTCGCCTGCGAAGTCACCATGCAGCCTCTGGACCGTTTCCCGCAGCTCGATGCCGCGATTCTGTTTTCCGACATCCTGACCATCCCCGACGCGATGGGCCAAGGCCTGTACTTCGAAACCGGCGAAGGCCCGCGTTTCAAAAAGGTGGTCAGCACCCTGGCCGACATCGAAGCGCTGCCAATCCCTGATCCGCAAAAAGACCTCGGCTACGTGATGAACGCGGTCAGCACCATCCGCAAAGAACTCAACGGTCGCGTGCCGCTGATCGGCTTCTCCGGCAGCCCGTGGACGCTGGCCACTTACATGGTTGAAGGCGGCTCGTCCAAAGACTTCCGCAAAACCAAAGCCATGCTCTACGACACCCCGCAGGCCATGCACTTGCTGCTCGACAAGCTGGCGCAGTCGGTGACGTCGTACCTCAACGGGCAGATTCTTGCCGGTGCGCAAGCGGTGCAAATCTTCGACACCTGGGGCGGTAACCTGTCGTCGGCGGCGTATCAGGAGTTCTCCCTGGCTTACATGCGCAAAATCGTCAGCGGCCTGATCCGCGAGCACGAAGGCCGCAAAGTACCGGTCATCCTGTTCACCAAAAACGGTGGACTGTGGCTCGAAAGCATCGCCGATGCAGGCGCCGACGCACTGGGCCTGGACTGGACCTGCGACCTGGGCGAAGCCCGCCGTCGCGTGGGTAACAAAGTCGCGCTGCAAGGCAACATGGACCCCACCGTGCTCTACGCCAACCCCGAAGCCATCCGCACCGAGGTTAAACGCATTCTGGCCAGCTACGGCAACGGTTCGGGCCACGTGTTCAACTTGGGCCATGGCATCACCCCGGAAGTTAAACCGGAACACGCAGGGGCCTTCATCAGCGCCGTGCATGAGTTCTCGGGGCAATACCACCAGTAAGTAGCGGTACGCAAAAGGCCCGGTTCTCGTTAGAGACCCGGGCCTTTTTTATGGCGGGTTGAAAGCTCAGGCGTTCTTCACATTTCCCGGCAACGCGGGCAGTTTGGCCAGGTGCAGTGCCACTAGCAGGGCAATCACCAACAAACCGCCGATAAACAGACCAATGCCGTTCCAGCCCGCGAGGTGCCAAAACACCCCGCCCAAGGTTCCGGCCACGCTCGAGCCTGCGTAGTAGCTGAACAGGTACAGCGACGACGCTTGGCCCTTGGCCTTGGTGGCGCGCCGGCCAATCCAGCTGCTGGCCACCGAGTGCGCGCCAAAGAAACCAAACGTGAACAGCAGCATGCCGATGACCACGAACGCGATTGGTTCCAGCAGGGTCAGGGCAATCCCGGCCAGCATCAGCACGATGACCGCCCACAGCACTTTGCGGCGCCCCAGTTTGTCCGCCAGCGCGCCAATTTGCGCCGAGCTGTAGATGCCCGACAGGTACACGATGGACAGCAAGCCCACCACGGCCTGGTTCATGTTGTACGGGTCGGCCAGCAGGCGATAGCCGATGTAGTTGAACAGCGTCACGAAGCTGCCCATCAGCAGGAACGCTTCGAGAAACAGCCACGGCAACCCGGCGTCGCGAAAGTGCATGGTGAAGCCGTCAAGCAGGCTGCGTGGGTTCATGGCCCGTGGGCGGAAGTTGCGCGATTCGGGAAGGATTTTTACGAACACCAGCGCCGCCACCAGTGCCAGCCCGCCGATCACCAGCATCGCCGTGTGCCAGCTCACAAAGTCAATCAATACGCCGCTGATCAAACGCCCGCTCATGCCGCCAATCGCGTTGCCGCCGATGTACAACCCCATCGCCAGCCCGATGTGCTGCGGGTGAATTTCTTCACTCAAATAGGTCATCGCCACTGCGGCCAGACCACTGAGCGATAAACCCACCAACGCCCGGGTGATCAGCACGCCTTCCCACGTCGGCATCAAGGCACTGAGTACGGTAAAAGCGGCGGCTGAAAACAGCGCAAACACCATCACCGGTTTACGCCCAAAGGCGTCAGAAATAGGCCCGGTTACCAGCAGACCAATGGCCAGCATCGCGGTGGCGACCGACAGGATCAGGCTGCTTTGCGCTGCATTGATCCCGTATTCATGGGACAGCACCGGCATCATCGGCTGCACGCAATACAGCAGTGCAAAGGTCGCAAACCCGCCCGAGAACAACGCCAGCACCGTGCGCATAAACATCGGTGTGCCTTTTTCGATAAACACGTCATTGAGTTCAGCGACAACATCATCCAGCGCAGAAGGCGGGACTTCGTGGGCGAGCGGGGCAACAGCAGTTTTCACGGGAGACCTCAAAAAACACGTAAAGCCGGGCGGCAATGGCAAAAGAATATAGGCGGCTAACGATTCTTTCCAATATATTGTTCGACCTGTTTGATAGGTTTTACGACTCAATGGAGCCTGTATGGAACTGCGTCATTTGCGCTACTTCATCGCCGTCGCCGAAGAGCTGCACTTTGGCCGTGCGGCTCAGTTACTGGGCATCTCCCAACCGCCGCTGAGCCAGCAAATACAGGCGCTGGAGCAGGAGTTGGGTGCGCGATTGTTCGAGCGCACCAACCGGCGCGTTGCACTCAGCGAAGCGGGACGATTGTTTTTGGAAGAGGCGCGCGTGGTGCTGGCGCAGGTCGATAAAGCCGCCGATGTGGCGCGGCGCGCGCAGTTGGGTGAACTGGGCGAATTAAAGATCGGCTTCACCTCATCGGCCCCGTTCAGCTCCAGCATCCCGCAGGCGATCTTTGCCTTTCGTCAGGCTTTCCCCGCCGTGCACTTGAACCTCAAAGAAATGAGCAGCCGCGAAGTCGCCGAAGGGCTGGTGGATGAGTCCATCGAAGTGGGCATGATGCGCCCGCTGGTATTGCCCGATTCGCTGCATGCCGTGGAATTGTTCCGCGAGCCGTTGGTCGCCGTGATTCGCGCTGACCACCCGTTGGCCGAAGGCAGTGAAGAGGGCTTGCACCTGGCGGCGCTGGCCGAAGAGCCGTTTGTATTCTTTCCGCGCAGTTATGGCAGCGGCTTGTACGCGCAGTTGCTGAGCCTGGCCCGGCAAGCCGGGTTCAGCCCGCATTTTTCACAGGAAGCCGGCGAGGCCATGACCATCATCGGGCTGGTGTCGGCGGGGTTGGGCGTGTCGGTTTTACCTGCGTCGTTCCAGCACATGCGTATCAAAGGCGTGGTGTATCGGGCATTGCTCGACCCGGATGCCAACACCGCCGTGTGGCTGGTGCAACGCAAAGGTCAGCACTCACCGATGGCCCATGCGTTTGCCGACCTGCTAACACGCAAAACCGTCCCCAACATCCCGTAGGCGCTGGTGCAGGCTGCGATCTTTCTTAAGGTCAAAAGATCGCAGCCTGCGGGAGGCACGGCAAGGCCGTGAGAGTACAGCGTATCTACGAGGTCTTAGTTCACCTTCGCCAGATCACCCTTCAGCGCCACGCCCGCGATGACCGCGCCCGCATGGCATTCGTAGGTTTTAGGGTCTTTGCGTTCGTTGCGTTTGTAGAAGCTGGCGATGTTGGTCACAGCGTTGGCCCCGACTTTTTTCGCCGCTTCGTGCATTGTGATCAGCGCCGATTGCAGGGCCCAAGAACAGGCTTGTTCGTCGCTTTTGTTGAAGGCGTTGGTCTTTTTGTTGGTCACAGCGCCCGGGCTGACCACGGTGACTTTGCCGCGTGGCGTGTTGCCTGCCAGGTAGAACTTGACGCTGCCGTCGATTTTGCCGGTGCTGATGGCTTCGGTCACCACCTGGTCAAATGGCAGGTACAGCGCGGTATCACGCGCCTGACTCACGGCTGGCAGGGTGCACAGCAGCAGGGTGGTGGCAGCGGCCAGAGTTTTGAATTGCATTGAAGTCTCCTTGACGTCAAAAAGGTGTGTTATTGCGGTTTTGCCAAAGCCGATTGCGACAGCTGTTGAGCGGTCTGTTCGTTCTGGTGGTCTTTCAACTCACGCAGGATGCCTTTGTCCAACAGGCGCACCCAACGGATGTAATTCTTGTGAATCTTGCCGTCCTTGTAGTCCAGGCCGCTGCTGTCGCGGTACTGGATACGGTAGTGGTCGGCGCTGTACGGGATGTCAATTTCGGCGTGGTATTGGCCGCGTACGGTAATGTGCGCCTGCACCAACTGCGGGGTGATTTTCTGTACCGTCCATTGGCGCGCGACCAGGGTTTTGACGATGGCGTGCTGCATGCTCGCCCGGTCGGTCTGGATCGACACCGGCACGCTGCGGTCGGGCGTGAGCAGGCGTTTGCTGCTGCACGACACTGTGCTCAGCAGCGCCAGGGCGATCAGGGTTGCGCGTAACAGGTAAGGCATTCCATTGACTCCAGAAGGTCACGACCAGCGACGGAAGATCAACGACGTGTTGACCCCGCCGAAGGCAAAGTTGTTGTTCATCACGTAATCGTTGTGCATCGTGCGCAACTCGCCGCGCAGGTAGTCCAGCTCGCCGCAGCGCGGGTCGATGACGTCCAGGTTGAGGGTCGGCACGTAGCGGTCGCGGTTCATCATTTCGATGCAGAACCAGGATTCCAGCGCGCCACAGGCGCCAAGGGTGTGGCCCAAAAAGCTCTTCTGTGAACTGATCGGCATGCTTGGGCCGAACAGTTCGCTGGTGGCCAGGGTTTCGGCGATGTCGCCCTGTTCGGTGGCGGTGCCGTGACCGTTGACGTAACCGATGGCGCTGGCCTCGATACCTGCGTCTTCCAGCGCCAGCTCCATCGCCCGGCGCATGGTGCTGACTTCCGGGCGCGTGGTGTGCTGGCCATCGGCGTTGCTGCCAAAACCGACGATTTCAGCGTGAATGTGAGCGCCACGGGCCAGTGCGTGTTCCAGTTCTTCGAGTACCAGCATGCCGCCACCTTCCCCGATCACCAGGCCGTCGCGGCCGTTGTCGTAAGGCCGTGGGCTGGTGTGCGGGGCGTCGTTTTTCAGGCTAGTGGCGTACAGCGCGTCAAACACCATGGCTTCGGTGGGGCACAGTTCTTCGGCGCCACCGGCGAGCATCAGCGGTAAACGCCCGAACTTGATGGCTTCGTAGGCGTAGCCGATGCCCTGACTGCCGCTGGTGCAGGCACTGGAGGTGGGAATCAAACGCCCGGTGAGGCCAAAAAAGATGCTGATATTGGCCGCTGTGGTGTGCGGCATCATGCGCACGTAGCTGTTGGCGTTCAGGCCTTCGGCCACGGAGTTGAGCAACATGTTGCCGAAGGCTTTGATTTCGTCGGTGCTGCCGGTGGACGAGCCGCAGGCCACGCCCATGCGCCCGTCACGAATGATCGGGTTGCCCAGCAAGCCCGCGTCTTGCAGCGCCTGCTCGGCCGCACCCACCGCCAACCGGGACACGCGGCCCATGCTGCGCAGTTGTTTGCGGGTCCAGTGTTTGGGCACTGCAAAGTCATCAATCGGCCCGGCCAGGCGCGTGTTGAGTTCGGTGAAACGGTCCCATTCATCCATGCGCCGGATGCCACTGCGTCCGGCCACAAAGCGGGCTTCAATACTGGCCCAGTCACTGCCCAGCGAGGTGATGCCGGCCATGCCGGTGACGACAACGCGTTTCATCAGCACAGGCCCCCGTTGACGGCCAGCACTTGGCGGGTGATGTAACCGGCTTCGGCCGACATCAAAAAGTTAACCGCGCCCGCGACTTCTTCCGGGGTGCCCATGCGTTGTGCCGGGATCATTTTCATCAGTTCTTCTACAGGGACGTTTTCGTCGAGCATGGCGGTGTCGATCAACCCCGGCGCTACGCAGTTGACGGTGATCTTGCGCTTGCCCAGCTCGATGGCCAGCGCCTTGGCGGCGCCGATCAGCCCGGCTTTGGAGGCGCTGTAATTGACTTGCCCACGGTTGCCGATCAGGCCCGACACCGAGGTGATGCACACGATGCGTCCGGCCTTGCGGCGGCGGATCATGGGCATCATCACCGGGTGCAGCACGTTGTAAAAACCGTCGAGGTTGGTGCGCATCACCACGTCCCAGTCGTCTTCGCTGAGCGCGGGGAAGGCGCCGTCGCGGGTCAGGCCGGCGTTGAGGACGACGCCGTAATAAGCGCCATGCGCTTCTACGTCGGCCTCCAGAATGGCTTTGCATTGGGCGCGCTCTGACACGTCGAATTGCAGCACGCGTGCGCTACGACCCAAGGCGTGCACCTCGGCCATCACGGCGTCGGCCTCGCTGCGGCCGCTGCGGCAATGCAGCACCAGATCAAAACCGGCCTGCGCCAGACGCAAGGCGATGGCGCGACCGATGCCACGGCTGGAGCCGGTGACCAAAATAGACTCAGTCATGGCGGGTCTCCTGAGATGCTTGAGCAAGGTAGTTATCGGCCTGAGGCGGACGGAACACGTTCAGGCGGGCGGTGGCATGGATATCGGGACCCGTGAGGTGGCACTCGAATACGCCCATGCCGTTGTCGTCTTCCAGCGAGCGCAGCGCATGGATATGCAACTCGCAGCCCAGCGGGAAGTGGTCGACGTTGCATTCAAATTTGCGCGTGCCGAGCAAAAAGCCCAGCTCGACCGGATCGCCTTGCACGCGGGCGCGGCAACCGGCGTAGGCGGCCACGCTTTGTGCCATCAACTCGACGCCGACCCAGGCGGGCAGGCTGCCGTCTTCGCGGTTGAACAAGCCACCTGCGCGCACGGTAAGGCGGGTGTGGATCTGCTCTTGATCGAACGCCAGCACCTGATCGATCAGGATCATGTCGCCAGCGTGGGGCAGCAATTGGGCGAGAGGCCAATCAATCATGGGGCGTCTCCGATAATCAGGCTGACGTTGTTGCCGCCGAAGGCAAACGAATTGCTCATCAGGCAGCGCTGTGCGTTAGAAGCCAGGGTGCGGCCGGGCGTCACCCAATCCAGCGCGGGCAGCGTCGGGTCGGGCTGGCCGTCCCACACATGCGGCGCGAGGGCGTTGGCGTGGGTCAGGCTCAGCCAGCAAAACGCGGCTTCAAGGGCACCGGCCGCGCCGAGGGTGTGGCCGGTCATGGGTTTGGTCGAGGAGCACGGCACGCCGTGCGGGAACACCTGCGCCACGGCGTGGCTTTCCATCGCATCGTTGTGATGGGTCGCGGTGCCGTGCAGGTTCAGGTAGCCGATGTCACCGGGTTGCAGGCCCGCACGGCTCAAGGCTTTGCGCATGGCTTGCGCCGCGCCGCGCCCGGACGGCTCCGGGGCCGAAATATGGTGCGCATCCGAACTGGCGCCGGCGCCCAGCAGTGCGATGGCATGTGTAGCGGCCGGTTGTTTGCTCATCACAAACAGCACGGCTGCTTCGCCGATATTGATACCGCGCCGATTGGCCGAGAACGGGTTACAGCGTTCATCCGCCACTGCTTCCAGCGCGCTAAAACCGTTGAGGGTCAGCTTGCACAAACTGTCGACGCCACCGCACAGCACCACGTCGCACAGGTTCATGTCCAGTAAGCGCTGGGCGCTCATCAGGGCACGGGCGCTGGAGGTGCAGGCCGTGGAAATCACATAGGCGGGGCCGGTGATGTTCAGCCAGTCGGCGAGGAAGGTAGCCGGGGCGCTCAACTCTTGTTGCCGGTAGTCGTAATCGTCGGGGAAAAGCTGCGCCTGCAAGTAGTGGGCGATGCCACGACTGGCCTCATCAATGCCCGAGGTGCTGGTGCCCAACACAATGGCTACGCGCGCAGGGCCGTAGGTGCTGATCGCCTGTTGGATTTGGCTGTGAATCTGCAACGCGGCGTCAAGCAACAGCTGGTTGTTACGGCTGCTTTGCTGGCGCAGCTCGGGCGGGATGACCGGTAACGCGTCGTGCACTGCGCCCACGGTGAGCGAGCGCTCTGGCACCCAGCCGTTTTCGCGCTGCATGCCGGTGCAATCACCGGCAAACAGGTTGCGCGCGACCTCGTCGGGGCCACGGCCCAGCGCACAGATCAGGCCCACGGCATTCAGGTACGCAGTCATTGAGCCGCCTCGGCGTTGAGTGGGCTGATGTCGTAATACACATCGCCTTGGGTATCGATGCGAAACACCTGCGGCTGGTCGTACTGGATCTGCCAGCGCTGGCTGATCACGCGCACATTGGACACGGACTTGGCCTGTGGATAATTACGCTTCAACTCATGGGCCGGGGTCAGCGCAAACAACAGTGCGGCGAACAACTCTCGGGCCTCGGGGTTGGGCGGCAACAAGCCGTCGGCGTGCCAGCGGTTGTGCGTGAGCAACTGGCGCGCCAGCGGAATCCCCAGCGGGTCCATCAGTGACCAGCGCAGGCCGCCGTCTTCCTGCTGAATGACCAGCAACCAGTCTTGGCGCTGATCGGCTTGCTGGCGCTGTACATGCAATTGCATCGGCAGCGCGAGAGTCGGGGTCTGACGCGGCAACGGCTGAGTGCTGCAACCGCTCAGGAGCAGCGCCACACACAACGCAGCGCAGAGTCTGTAGCGGCTGGCAACGGCGTCGATAAGCGCCGCAGGCCCTTTACACCGCAACGTTTGGCCGCCTGCGGGGCGTGTGTTTAGCATGTCGGTGTGCCTGTCAGGGGTTTGCGGGCCACGACGTTAACAAGCGTCTCCTCGCGCTGGCCCACCGGTTTGGGGCGGCGCAGGCCAAAGCGCTCCAACAGGCCGAAGTCTTTGGAACGGCTCCACCACAGGTACGGGTAGGACACGTTCTGCGCATCAAACTCAAAGCCCTGATCGCGGATCATGTCGAGGTATTGCGCGGCGTTTTTTTGGACGTGCATCGGGTGGCGGAACAACCAGCGAATCACCCAGGTGTCGATGTAGGCTTCGGTGGACTCGGCAAACAGCAAGTAACCGCCCGGTTTGAGCACTCGGTAAAACTCGGTCAGCGCCCGATCCTGCTGCACCAGATGATGAAACGTCTGGTGGCAGAACAGAATGTCGACGCTGTCGTCAGGCACGTCGAGTTGCGCGCAGTCGCTGCCGATCAGTTCGATGTCGATGCCCTGGCGCGCGGCTTCTGCGCGGCTCATCTCAAGGCTCAGCGGGTCGGCATCGAGGCCGATCAAACGCTGCGGGGCGAAGGTTTTGTGCAGGTACTGGAACGACTTCCCCTGACCGCACCCGGCATCCAGGATCACCGGTGCGCAGGGCAGGTGGTCACTGAACAGGCCGTGCAGGTCGTTGATCGCCACGCGCAATACGTGGTGCTGCCAAGTGTGGCTGCGCAAAAACCAAAAGCCGAAACGGGTTTCTTCAACATAGGTGTCGCTCAGAGGTTTCATGCAGGCTCCGTGGCGCAGATATCTGACAGCATGCGCAAACGGCGCTTGGGTTCGCTGACGAATGGGTTGCGTTCATCCCAGGCATAACCCGCCAGAATCGAGCTGATCATGCGGCGAATCTGGGGCGAGCTGCCGGGGTGGAAAATCACGTCTTGAAAGGTCCCGGCATACCAGCCTTCGACGTAGCAGCGGAAGGTGTCGACCCCACGTTTGAGCGGGTCGGCAAACTCGGTTTGCCAATCGACGGCCTCGCCTTGCAACTGACGGTGCAGCACGCCTGCGGCCATGCTCGCCGAACGCATGGCAATGGTCACGCCCGAAGAAAACACCGGGTCGAGGAACTCAGCCGCGTTGCCCAGCAAGGCAAAACCCCGGCCGTGCAGGGTTTTGACATTGGCCGAGTAGCCGCCAATGGTGCGTGCCGGGGTGTCCCATACCGCGTTGGCCAGCACCCGTTGCAGGCTCGGGGTTTCGTCGATGAAGCTGCGCAGGCGCTCATCGAGGTTTTCGCTGCGCCCTGCAAAATGTTCCGCCGCCGCGACCACGCCCACCGAACAGCGGCCATTGCTGAACGGAATGCTCCAGAACCAAATGTCGCGGTGGGTCGGGTGAGTGGTGACGAGGATTTTGTTGCGCTCAAAACCTGGGCAATCAATGCGGTCTTCGACGTGGGTGAACACCGCTTGGCGCACTGGGAAGTTGGAGGGTGCCTCAAGGTCGAGCAAGCGTGGAAGCACGCGCCCATAACCACTGGCGTCGAGGATGAAGTCGGTTTCAACCGTGTAGCGGCTGCCGTCTTCGCGTTCGACCTGCAACTGCGGTTTGGCCCGTTCAATGTCGGTGGCGATGACGGTTTGGCCGTAACGGATTTCAACGCCTTGCAGCGCGGCCTGATCGGCCAGCAACTTGTCGAAGTCGCCCCGCTGTACCTGAAAAGTGGTGGGTTTGCCGTTGCTGAACGTGTCGCCAAAATCGAACGCGCTGTACTGCTCGCCCCAGGCGAATGCAGCACCGTTTTTGACCTGAAAACCCGCGGCTTGCACGGCCTCCAGCATGCCGGCTTCTTCGAGAAAATCGATGCAATGCGACAGCAGGCTTTCGCCAATCGAGAAACGCGGAAAGTGCTGGCGCTCGATGATCAACACATCGTGACCTTTGCGCTTGAGCAAGGCCGAGGCAATCGCGCCAGACGGCCCGGCACCGATCACTACCACCTGACGACGTTCCATTTCTACTACTGACACAAGGGCTCCTTGCCGGGGACTACGGCAGACTTCAAAGGGGTTTTGTTCATGCCCGCCAGCGCCGGTAACAGCGTGGCGGCCAGGCCCATCAGCATCAGCGCGAAGTACAGCGCGGGGCTGATGAGCTGTTGTTGCAACAGCAGGTTGAGGAACACGATTTCACTCAACCCGCGAATATTCAGTAACAGGCTTTCACGCCAGCGGCTGGCACCGGCAAACGAGGGCGTGGCCCAGCTCAGGCCCAGCCAGTTGCCCAACACTTTGCTCAGCACCGGCAGTAGCAACAGCGCGCACAGTTGCAGCGGGCTGATGGCGCTCAAGGCGCTGTGCACATTGATCTGCACAATGCCGAACGTGAGGATCAGCGGAATCGCTACAAAGGTTTGCAAACGCTCAAGCCAGACAGCCTTTAACGGCATCACCAGCGCCACCTTGAGCCACGCCATGCACAACAAATAGCCCACGCCAAAAATCAGCGCATTAAGGCGGTAATGCTCGGCCACCACCAGCAAGGCAAAAAAGCTCAGGCTGTAACACAGCGGCTGGCGGATGCGCAGGGCGCGCAGCAGCAACGGCAGCAAGGCTGCGGCGATGGGCAGCAACAGGCTGTTGAGGTCCAGGCTGCCCTGCGCCAGCCCGAACAGGCTCCAGCAGGTCAGGTCGATGAGGATTGCGCTTTGCACCAGCCGCCGGGTGGCGGCGGGCGGGTAACCGATGTGGCGCAGGTACAGGTACAACACCGGAATGGCGGTGATGGCAAACACCAGCCCGACCGCCAGCGAACTCAGCCACGGCTGTGGCGGTAGCAACCACATGGCGCAAGCCAGCCCGCAGGCGAAGGGCACAAGAAAACTGGGCAGGGCGATTTTCACGCTTTGGCGGTCGAGTCGCAGGTCAATCACGTCACTCAAAATATGCCCCAGCAACAGCGCGAAGCTGAGGCTGTAGAGGCTTTTTAGCCACGTCGGCGAGACCAGTTGCGCGCCAGTCAGTTGCCAGTGCGGTTCGATCCACAGCAGCATCAACAGCGGCAAACCGATGGACGCCAGCAGTAACTGGCTGACAATCGGGATCAGCCCAAAATGGCGGCCCACACGGGTCGCCAGCGCAAACAAGGCCAAGGCCAGCAGCCAGAACACAAGCGTCATCACGCGCGATGCTCCTGCTTGCCGGCCCATGGCGCGAGGATAAAGCTGAACGCCAGGCCCAGGCTCACCGACAGGCCGAAGTTGCTCACCGCAGGCGTGCTGGAGACGGCCAGCAAGCCGAACGACAACCACGTCGTCAGCGCCGCCAGCAGTGTGCCCAGCAGGCTGACGGCGGCGCCGCCTATTTGCTCACGCATCAAAATCACGTAGTCGACGCTGATCGCCGTCACCAGCAGCAAGCCGAACAGGCTGAACAGTGTCAGTGGCTGACCCAGCCAACCGAGGCTGGCCAGGCTGCACAGCGCAGCCAGCAGCGGCAGGGCGACGATGCGCAGCGCACCGCCAAAGCCGAATGGGGCGATCAGCAACAGCACGATCAGGGCGCAGGACAACAGCTTCAATTCGGCGGCGCTGATTTGTGTGGCGGCGAACACGTTGTTCAAGTCGCCCAAACGATCCACCAGCTCGACGCCGGGTAAATCGTGCGCTTGCACCCGCAGCAGGCTGGCGTTGTTCAGCCCTTGCAGGCTGACCATCGCGGCCACGCCCTCGGTTTGTTTGCCCAGCCACAGCAGGCGCCACGGCTCAGCCAGCGGGCCGTTGAGTGCGTCGTCGATACCTTGCTCGGGCAAGCTTTGCAGTTGGCTCAACTCGTGTTGCAGCGCCGCTTGCGGCACGCCCAGCGCCAGCAGCGGCTGCCAGTGCCGGGGCAGGGCGTTGAGCGCAGCGCGCAATTGCTGTTGCTCGCGGGGCAGGCTGACCAACTGGTTCAGCGCCAGATAACCCTGCAATTTGCCCATGTTGATCAACTGATCCAGTCGCTCGCTGAGGGCGGTTTGGCGCTCCAGCAGTTGTTGTTCATTCTCGGCCCGCACCAGAAAAAACTGGCTAGTGGGCTGATACCCGGTGATGCGTGCAATCGCTTGCGCTTCAGCCGTCAACTGCGGCGGCGCACCGACCCACTGGCGGATGTCGTTTTTACTGGTCAGTTGCCACAAGCCGGCGGCACAAAACGCCACCAGCAAGGCCAGCAGCGCGGGCGTCGGGACTTTACTCAGCAACGCGTCGCGCACGTTGAGCAAACCTTGCGCGACCGTGAGTGGCCATTGCGCGGGGCGCAGTTCCACCCCGTTGAGTAATGCCGGCAGCAAACACACTGCACTCAGATAGGCGCCGATCAAACCGGCGGCAGAGAAGATGGCAATTTGGGTCAAGGCCGGAAACGGGGTAAAGGCCAATGCCAGATAGCCGATGCAACTGGTGGCCAGGCTCAGGCTCAGGCCGGGCAGGGTCAGGCGCAAGGCGGGCCAACTGCGCCAGGGTTTCAGGCTCCAGCTTTTGGACAGGTAATGCAGCGGGTAATCCACCGCCACGCCGATCAGGCTGGACCCCAGCACCAGCGTCATGACGTGCATGCTGCCGAAAAACGCGACGCACGCGACGGCGCCGAACAGCATGCCCACCAGCACCGGCACGAACGCCAACAGCACCCGCCAGCGGCGGAACGCCAGCAGCAGCAACAAGAGGATGCCAACGGTCGCGCCACCGCCGACCCAGGTGATTTCGCGGGTGGCTTGCTGCTGACCGCTGGCGGCGTAGAGCAAGCCACTGGCCGCCAGCAGCTCGACGTGTTGGCTGGCCACGTGCTCACGGCTGCGCTCCAGCAGCGCGGCGACGTGCAGTGGCAGGGTCATGTCAAACGCGTTGCCTTGGGTGCGAGCGCGCAGTAGCACCCAGCTTTTGCCATCGGCATCGGCGATCAGGGCGCCGCTGCCAATGTCCAGTTGCACCGCGCCCCGTTGCGGCTGGCTGTTCTGAATACGCCCGGTGAGGCCCAACCAATCGTCCTGGCTGGGCACCAGGCTGAACCCGGTGAACGGGTCGAACAGCGCTTGCACCCGTTGCTCGATAAACGCCTGCGGGTGGTCGATCAGTTGTTCGCGGTCGGCGCTGGACAACATCGCCAAACGCCCGCGCAGCAGTTGCTCGCGCAGCGCGGGGAGGTCGGCTTGCAGGTTCCATTGCACGCTTTCAAACAGACCGCTGGCCTGCCATTGCTCGCCCAATTGCTGCGCGGCGGCGACGGCCTGTTGCCGATCCGTGCTGCCCACCAGTACCAGCATTTCGCGGTTCAGGGGTTCTTGCATGCGCTGTTCGGCGCGCAGTTGCAGCGCGTCGGGTGCGTCGCCGGGCACCAGCTCCATCAAGTTGGCCGACAGCGGTGCGCCGTGACGCCACTGCCACCCGGCGAGCGCGAGCACGACCAGCAGCAAGATCAAAAACCCTCGGGGCAGCCAATATTCACTGCGCAAAATCGAGTTGCTCCGCGTCGCTCAACGGCTGGTTGCTGACGCTGTTTTGCATCTTCAGCAGTGTGCTGTCGCCTTGGGTTTCTTGCAGCTCGATGCGCTGCACCAGTGCGCCGCCGTCGATGTTGATCTGCTTGAACACTTGCTTGAGCAGCAGCGAGCGCGGGGTCAGGGTCAGCGTCCAGTGCGCGGATTCGCCGTGCAGTTGCAGGTCGAAATCGCGTTGCAAACCGCTGCTGTCACCTTGCAGCACGGCGAGGAACAAGCGGTTTTGTTCAGCGCCTGCGCTTTTGCCGGGGAGCATTTGCCACGCGTTGGCGTTACGCCGTGCGATGCCAAGGGCTGTGATGCGGTAATCCTGTTGCAGCGGGGTTTTCAACTGCCAGAGCAGGCCGTGATCTTTGGCCAGTACAAACGTGCCGGTGCTGGTCAGGGGCTTGGGCAGGGCGCGCAGGTGTTTTTCTTGAATGAAGTCGCCGTGGATCACGTGGGGTTTGGCCAGTTGCTCGCTCAGTTGTTGCAGGTCGAAGGCGTGGGCCAGCGGTGAAAAGGCCAATAAAGCGGCGAACACCCTGCAGATTCGGGCGCGTTTTTTGCCCTCATCCCAAGCCTGCGCGAGAGGGGTGGGGTGAAGGGCTTTTGCCGTTAAACAGACACTCATGACAACACCCGCTCAACTGCATCGATAAAGCACTGGGGCGACGCCAGTTGCATTTCACGGCTGGCAATCTCAACCGCCACTTGCACGCTACAAGCCCGGGTCAAACGCTCGCCGCTGGCCAGATCGGTGATCAGGTAGCTGATCTTCAAACGGTTCTCCCACTCCACCAGGTTGGCCCGCACGTTGATGCGTTGACCAAACGTGGCGCCGCGCACGTAACGCAGTTGCAGGTCGATCACCGGCCACGCGTAGCCCGCTTGGAGCATCTGCGTATAGTTGTGGCCCACATGGTCGAGCAGCGCACACCGCGCCACTTCGAGGTATTTGACGTAATGCCCGTGCCACACCACGTGCAGGGTGTCGATGTCGAAAAACGGCACCAACACTTCGGTATCAACGTGCAACACGCCTTTGCTACGCATGCAGCCTCCAGTGTTGTTGGGCAATACGGCTCAGGCACAGGCGCAGTTCAGCTTCGAGGGCGCGGTCTTCAACCACCGGTGCAAAGTCTTTGGCCAGTTCGGCGTGCATCACCGCCAGAGCGGGCGGCAGTGCACGGGCGTCTTCGGCGCGGCTGCGCAGCCACACGCCCTGATTGGCCGCGAGCAAGGCCGCGGCGGCCACTTGTTCGGTCAGTTCCAGTACGCGGATCGCATCGCGGGCGGCGATAGTGCCCATGCTGACTTTGTCCTGGTTATGGCATTCGGTAGAGCGCGAGAACACGCTGGCCGGCATGGTGTTTTTCAGCGCTTCGGCGGTCCAGGCGCTGGTACCGATTTGCACCGCTTTGAAACCGTGGTTGAGCATGGCGCGCTCGGCCGTTGCGCCCGACAGGTTGCTCGGCAAACCGTGGTTGTAACGCACGTCCACCAGCAGCGCGAGTTGACGGTCCAGCAGGTCGGCGACGTTGGCCACCAAGGTTTTGAGGCTGTCCATGGCAAAGGCGATGTGCCCGCCGTAGAAGTGCCCACCGTGCAGCACGCGTTCTTCTTCGGCGTCGATGATCGGGTTGTCGTTGGCACTGTTGAGTTCGGTTTCGATGAACCCGCGCAGCCAGCCCAGGCTGTCAGCCAACACGCCGAGCACATGCGGGGCGCAACGCAGTGAGTAACGGTCTTGCAGGCGATGCAGCGGCGCGGTCGGGGCGTCGATGGCCAGGTCTTGGCGCAGCCATGCGGCCACTTGCATTTGCCCAGGATGGGGCTTGGCGGCGAACAGGCGTTCGTCGAAGTGTTCCGGGTTGCCTTGCAGCGCCACCACGTTGAGCGCGGTGATGCGCGTGGCGAGTTTGAGCAGGTAATCGGCGCGCGCGTAAGCCAGGCAGGCAAGGCCGGTCATGACCGCGGTGCCGTTCATCAGCGCCAACGCTTCTTTGGGGCGCAGCACCAGCGGGGTCCAGCCCAGCTCGCGGTGTACGTCAGCCGAGAAGCGGCGCTCGCCGTTGAACAGCACTTCGCGCTCGCCGGACAAGGTCGCGGCCACGTACGACAGCGGCGTCAGGTCGCCGCTGGCGCCCACCGAGCCTTCTTCGGGGATCAGCGGCAGGATGTCGTGGGCGATGAAGGCGTGCAGACGCTCCAGCAGCTCGATGCGCACCCCGGACACGCCGTGGCACAACGACTGCAAGCGCGCTGCCAGCACGGCGCGGGTGGCTTGAGCGTCGAGCAGTTTGCCCAGCCCGCAGCCGTGGAAGGTGTAGAGGTGGCGCGGCAACGCTTCGACATGCTCCAGCGGCACCGCCACCACGCACGAATCGCCGTAACCGGTGGTGACGCCGTAGATCACGCCTTCTTTGTCGAGCAACGAATCCAGAAAACGTGCGCCTTTGGCGATGCGTTCGCGGTATTGGGCGTCGTCTTGCAGTTGGGTCGGCACCTGACGATTGGCCAAGGCCAGCACGTCTTCAATGCGCAAAGGGGTTTGGCCGAAGGTTACTGGCTCATGCGGATGCGTCGTCATCGGTCTTCCAGAATGGGTAAAAGTTAAACCATTGGTGCGGCGCCTGAAGGCAGTAATGCCCCAGGCGCTCTGCGTAGCGGGTGGTCCAGTCGGCAATCACCTGTTCGCGGTCGCTGCGCCGCCAGTGCACGGCCTCGGCGAACGGTTCGAGGATTACCCGATAGCGGCCTTGGTGTTTGAGGCAAAACATCAGATTGACCGGGCATTTGAGCAATCCGGCCAGCAGCCACGGGCCTTGAGGGAAGGCCGCCGTGTGGCCGAGGAAATCCACCTGCACATTACGCCCGCCATGCAGCGGCACGCGGTCACCGGCAATCGCCAGCCATTCGCCGTTTTCCAGACGCTGGCTCAATTGCAGCATCACCGCAGGGTTGAGTTCGCTGACCTGAATCAGGCGCAGGTTGCTGGCGCCCGCCTCGCCCAGCAGGCGATTGAACTGTTCGGCGTGCTTGGTGTGCACCAGCACGTTCATGGTGACTTGCTCACCCAGCTCGGCGAGGGCGCGGCACACTTCAAGGTTGCCCAAATGTGCGCCCACCAGCAGTTGCCCGCGCTCGCCACGCAATTGGTCGCGCAGGCGAGCGGGGTCGACGATGTCGATGTCTTCAATCTTCAAACGGCCGTTCCACACGTCGAGCTTGTCGAGCAGGGCGTCGGCAAAGGCCATGAACTGTCGGAACACGCGGCGGCGGGTGGGGCGCAGCGCGCTTTGCCCGCTCCAGTCGGCCAAGCGTTGCTGGTACTGCCAAATGCTGCGCCGCGCACGGGTGCCGAACAAAAAGAAGTACAACACGATGGAGTACAGCACCGGTGCGAGGACGCGGCGGCCGAGGAGTTTGACGCCAAAGGCGGTGAGCTTCATCAGCCGGAAACTGCCGCGCTCCTTGTGGTCAGCCCAATGCTGTTGAGGGTCGCTCATGCCTTACAGCGTCTCCAGAGAATGCTCGGCAAGCGCAGCAACATGCCGAAAAAGAGCTTGGTGTGCATGCTGGAAATCAGCGCGTTGTCGTGGAACAGGCGAAAGTGCGACAGGCCGTCTTGCGGGTAATGCACCTGGGTTGGCAGCCAGCGCATGGGTTGGTTGCGCCAGGCCAGACGCACGAGGATTTCGGGGTCGAAGTCCATGCGTTTACCCAGCTTGACCGAGTTGATCAGGGCCAGTGTCGGCGCCAGCGGGTACACCCGAAAACCGCACATCGAATCGGGAATCTGTAACGACAGGCTGTTGATCCACACCCAGACGTGGGTCAGGTAGCGCGCATACAAACGGCCTTTGGGCACGCTGGCGTCGTACTGTGGGTAACCGCAGATCAACGCGTCGGGGTTGTGTTGCGAGACTTGCAGGAAGGTGGCGACGTCGCGCAGGTCGTGCTGGCCGTCGGCGTCCACTTGCAGGGCATGGGTGAACCCCAGCCGCGAAGCCTCACGCAAACCGGCCATCACCGCGCCGCCCTTGCCCTGATTGACCGCCAGGCGGATCAGGAAGACGTGTTCACGCAGCGACAGCTGTTGGAGCACATCACGGCAGGCCGGGCTGCTGGCGTCATCGACCAGCACGCAAGGCAACTGGGCTGCGAGCAGGGCGTCGACCACCGCAGGTACGGCGGTTTCATGGTTGTAAACCGGGATCACGGCGCAAGGGTTATGCATGCTCAGTCACCTCCAGGCACAAGATTGCGCTTGGCCCCCGCACGCCGCCTGCGGCAGCGGCTACAGAGAGCATTGCGTCACGT
This sequence comes from Pseudomonas sp. TAA207, assembly GCF_001529285.1. Classification (NCBI taxonomy): domain Bacteria; kingdom Pseudomonadati; phylum Pseudomonadota; class Gammaproteobacteria; order Pseudomonadales; family Pseudomonadaceae; genus Pseudomonas; species Pseudomonas sp. TAA207. The sequence continues at coordinate 52,356 of NZ_LLWJ01000049.1, forward strand.
AACTTATCCACAGGTCGCCTCCAGCAGAATGCGACCACTGGCGCACGGCGCTGTGGCGTTGCGGTAGGCGAAGTGCAATTTGCCGCGCTCACGGTCAAAACGCAGGGTTAATTCAATGGCGTCGCCGGGGCGCACCAATTGCTGAAACTTGAGCACTTCCATCCCGGCAAATCGCGGCGGCAGGTCGAGGAGTTGCTGGCCCAAGGCCAACGCCCAATCCACTTGCACCACGCCCGGCAGCACCGGGGTTTTGGGAAAGTGACCGCTGAAAAACGCCAGGTCTGGCGGGATCGACAGGTTGAGCGTCCATTGCCCGTCGGTCTCGGTCTGGCTCAGCACTTGCGGCAGTTTGGGGCGTGGCGCCAACAGGAGTGCATCTACCTGTGCCTGAGGCAATTTGCCCTGGCTGGTGAGCGGCAATTGGCGCAGCAACCGCCAGCGGCGTGGCAAGGCCAGCGCTTCGCAGTGTTGGCTCAGGTGCTGGCGCAGACCGTGGGTCAGGGCACGGCGGCCGTGTTCGCGCAGGGCATACAGACCGCTGTCGCTGAGCACCAGCAGGGCGCCCAGCGAGGCGCGGTTTTCATGGATCACGCCCAAGCGGGCTTCGGCCACCCAGTCGTGGTTGACCAGCGCCTGTTCCAGCATCGGCAGGGAGATGCGTTTTTCTTCGAGTTTGACGATGCGGTCCAGCCGCCCCAGCAACTCAAATCGTCCGTCAGCTTCGATGCGTGCGGCGTCGGCAGTGTGTTCGAGATGGCCGTGGGGCAAGTACGCCGAGGCGATGAGCAGGGCGCCTTCTTCATTCTGGCTCAGTTGCACATCGGCAAATGGCTGCCACAGGCCGGGGCCTTGGCGCCAGGCGATGCCACCGGTTTCGGAGCTGCCGAGGATTTCGGTGGGCCACTGCCCCAAGCGTTCATGCAGGCTCTGCGCGGCCTCGTCAGGCAGAGCGCCGCCCGAGGAAAACACTCGGCGCACCTGGCTCAAAGCGGGCCAGTCGAGGTTGTCACTGGTGCGCTTGAGCAGTGCCGGGCTGGCAACCCATGCGAACGATGCGTGCTCGCGGCTGGCGCGCTGCATGTCTTCAGGGAACGCCAGTTGCTTGCGCACAAAGCGCCGGCCTGCACACAGCGGCCACAGTACGCGGAACAGCAACCCATAAATGTGCTGCGCCGCCACGCTGGCGATGATGCACGCCTCGCCCAGCTCGGCGCCCCACAAGTGCTCCAGCGCCTGAACTTCGTTGGCGATCTGGCGCAAGCTTTTGTCGATGCGTTTGGGCTCGCCGCTGGAGCCGGAGGTGCACAGGCTGAGCTGGCAGGCGTCCAGATCCAGTTGCGCGGCCGCCAGCGGCTCGGCGTATAACGCCTCCAGCTCGCTGCCTTGAGTTATCCACAGGTCAACCTGCGAATCCCAACGCTGACGGGTTTGTGCTTGCAGGTCGGCAGGCAACAACACGCTGACCCCGGCGCGCCAGGCGCCAAGCAAAGCGACGGCCAACTCGGCGGCGTCTTCAAGGTGTACGGCAATGCGCTGCACGTTGTGCTGTTGCAAGCCGCCAGCCAGACGCAATGCGTGTTCACACAGGGTGGCGTGGTCCAGCGTCGGGTCAACCGTGACCGCGCGCCCGGCGTGCCCCTTGAGCAACAACTGCTCAAGCTTTATCCAATTCATGCCCGGCCTCTTACCTGTTGTCGTATCAGCCATTCAATGGCAAACAGCAGCCCCATCAGCCCGTAGGCGATCAGGCCGTTGTACAACGTCCACCAGCTCAACGGCGCCCACAGCGTCAAACCGGCTGCGACTAACCCGTTGAGCAGAAAAAACAGGCACCAGACCTTGGTCACCTGTCGCGTGTAATGAATCGCAATGTCGGGCAGTACCGGCTCGCGCAGGCGCGCCAGACGCTCGATCATCGGTGGCCCAAACTTCAGGCTCAAACCGAACAGGCTGAGCATGAAACCGCTGATCAGCACCGGGTACCAGCGCAGTAGCGCGGGGCTGTTGAACAGCGCCAGCAGTGCGCAAAACGCCAGTGCCACAACGGCCATCCACAGGCTGCCTGGGCGCCGCTGGCCGGTCAGCGCGCGGGCCAGCCACAGGCCGCCGAGCAGCAGCGCAAACTGCCACGGGGCGAAATGGGCCATGCCGAAATACACCGCGAAGGGGTACAGCAGACCGGCCAGCAACAGGCCAAGGCCAATCAGGCGACTCATGCGTCAGCGTGAACCAGACGGTAAACCGCCTCGACCACGTCATTGACGGTGCGTACCGATTTAAACTCCTCGGCGGCAATTTTTTTGCCGGTTTTACGCTTGATGTGGTCAATCAGGTCGACGGCGTCGATGCTGTCGATTTCCAGGTCCTGGTACAGGTTGGCGTCCAGGGTCACGCGCTCAGGTTCTAGCTCAAACAGTTCGACCAGAGCATCGCGCAGGGTAATGAAAATGTCGTCACGGTTTTGCATGGTTCGGTCTCAGGCTGCCTGTTTGGCCGTGACAAAAGCCGCAAGGCTGGCCACGTTGGAAAAGTGATTGCGGGTGTCTTTGGCGTCGGCGTCTATTTTGATGCCGTAGGTTTTTTGAATCGCCAGGCCCAGTTCGAGTGCGTCGACCGAATCCAGTCCCAGCCCTTCGCCAAACAGGGTTTGCTCGTCGCCGATGTCGTCGGTGCTGATGTCTTCGAGGCCCAGGGCGTCGATGATCAGTTGTTTAATGTGGGTGTTCAGATCGCTCATCTGTGGCGAGCTCCTTAATAAAGTAGTCATGCACGAAGTCATTGAGCAGGCGCGAGGCTTTAGGTGGCGGGCCCAGCGCAGTAAAGGTGTGTGGGTCTATATCGGCCCCCACGCGAAAACTGAAGTGCACGCGCCGATCGGGTATGCGGTACCAGGGTTCGGCTTTGGTCAGCGTGGTGGGGCTGACCTTGATTATCACCGGGGTGAGGAGCTTGGCACCTCGCAACGCAATGGAGGCTGCGCCGCGATGAAAGGCGGGCGATTGTCCCGGCTGCGTGCGTGTCCCCTCCGGGAAAATAATCAGCGTCTGGCCTTCTTGCAGGGCGCGGGCGGCGTTGTCCAGCATGTCGACGCTGCCATCATTGCTGATGTACTGCGTGGCGCGCACCGGGCTTCGAGTAAACGGATTTTGCCAAAGGCTTTGTTTGACCACGCAATTGGCGTTTCTCACCAGGCCAATCAAAAAAACCACGTCGATCAGCGACGGGTGGTTAGCGATGATCATTTGCCCTGGTCGGCCAAGCCGCTCGGCGCCTTGTACGTCATAGGTGAGCACGCCCATACGGGCCATCGTGCGGATAAACAGCCAGAACAACCGGCTGACCGTTGCGCGGGCGCGTTCGCGACGACGAACGGTATTGCCCGGCAGGCAGCTCAACACCGGAAAGATGATCAAACGCAGGCCCAGGCAGCCCAGCCCGAACAGGCCGAAACTGATCGCCGTCGCGATCAGGCGCCAGTACCACGCGTCCTGTCGCGTACTCACAGGTTGCGTTGCCAGTTCCATACACGGGTTTTCCAGGCGTGTTGGAATGAAACCTGCCCATCGAGCAGTTGGCGCAGCAGGTTCAGGGCGTGCGGCCACGGGGCTTTTTCGGCGTCGGCAGGGCCGCTGGTGAGCGTGACCTGCCATTGTGAACCCGGTGTCAGCAGCAGGCCCACGGCATAGGGGAAGGGCACGTCGTCGATCCAGCAGGCGTAAGCTTCAGGGGGCTGTTCTTCGGTAATAACCAGCAATACGGCCGGCGCGCCTTCATTGAGCAGCGCGCAGGCTTCAATCAGGCCGTGTTCCAACCCGTCACCGGCGGCGGCCAGTGCTGTCATTTCGCTGGTTTCGCCGCGCAGGATCGACCACAGGCCAATCACCGCGTTATGCACCGACAGGCTGAATTGAGTGGGCGACAGCGGTTGTTCGGCCGCCAGGTCGCTGAGGATGTCGAAGGTGCGTGGGGTTTCGCCGTGGCGCGAGGCAAACACCAGCGGCAGCGCCTGATGGCCTTCGGCCAATGGCCAGCCCACGCTGAACGCCATACGTGCCAGGCGGCTGAGGCGACGCCGTTGCATGGCGGGTAAAAACGAGACGTCGGGGGCTGCACCGCTGGCGGCAAATACGCCGGGTTGCTGGCTCCAGGCCTGCCAATCGGCCACGCTGTCGAGGCCCGGTGCCCAGGCTCGCCACGCGGCGATATTGAAATTGATCACTGGAGAATCATCCCGCCTTTGCAGGCTTCCTTGATGCGAAAGTGGGCATCGACCGACGCCACACCTGTAACAGAGTGGCGGCATTATCCCGGTGCAGTTGGCTGGTAGCAAATATTGCTTACAGATTTAGTATGGTTTTTTAACGATCTACAAAAAAGCCACTGTCTTTTTGCCAGTATTGGTCTAAGGGAAGGGCAAATGGATTGAAGGTGTGAGAGATATTCGTCAGTGCTCGCAGATAACCGGCTTAGAGCTGTAGTTGATTTCGCCACGAGGTAGCGAAGCCGCGCCAAGGGCATCTACACTCGGGCATTCATTGATACACGGAGGTCATGAAATGCGTCGCGTGGTGTTCAATCAAAAAGGCGGTGTGGGCAAGTCCAGCATCGCGTGCAACCTGGCTGCCGTCAGTGCCAGCGAGGGTTACAGAACCTTGTTGGTCGATCTCGACGCTCAGGCCAACTCCACTCAATACCTCACGGGCTTGACCGGTGACGATATTCCGATGGGGATTGCCGAGTTCTTTAAACAGAGCCTGTCAGCCGGGGTGGGGGGCAAGAAAAATCGTGTTGATATTTACGAAACGCCCTTCGAGAACTTACACGTCATCACCGCGACTGCGGAGCTGGCAGACCTCCAGCCCAAGCTTGAGGCCAAGCACAAGATCAACAAGCTGCGTAAGTTGCTCGATGAGTTGGCTGAAGATTACGACCGCATTTACATCGACACCCCGCCAGCGCTGAACTTTTATGCCGTGTCGGCACTGATTGCCAGCGATCGCGTATTGATCCCCTTCGATTGCGACAGCTTCTCGCGTCAGGCGTTGTACGGCCTGCTGGCCGAAATCGAAGAGCTCAAAGAAGACCACAACGACGCGCTGCAAGTCGAAGGCATCGTGGTTAATCAGTTTCAGGCCCGGGCCAGTTTGCCGCAGCTAATGCTCGACGAACTGATTGCCGAAGGCTTGCCGGTGCTGCCGGTGTACCTCAGCAGCTCGGTGCGCATGCGCGAATCGCATCAGGCCAGCCAACCGTTAGTGCATTACGACCCCAAGCACAAACTCACCCGGCAATTTATTGAACTGCACGACTACCTGGATCAGAACGCTTAAGCGCTGATGCCGTGGCTGCGCAGCCATGCCTTGAGCTGTGGCAACGGGAAGGCGCCGCTTTGGCGAGCGATTTCCCGTCCATTTTTGAACAGGATCAGGCTGGGGATCGAACGAATGCCCAGTTGCCCGGCCAGTTGCTGATTGGCTTCACTGTCGAGCTTGGCCAAGCGGCACTTGCCAACCAATTCGCTCGCGGCTTGTTCAAACACCGGCGCGAATGACTTGCACGGCCCACACCACTGCGCCCACACATCCAGCAACAGCGGCAGATCGCCCTTGATCTGGCTGGTGTAGTCAATTTGTTTCAAATCGAATGGCTTGCTCAGCAGCACCTCGTTTTTGCAGCGACCGCATTTAGGGTGCTCGCCCACACGTGCCGCGGGGATGCGGTTCAGGCCGTTGCAGTGAGGGCAGGGGATCAGTAGCGGTTCGGTCATGGGCGAAACTCCAAAGAAAGGTTCTGGATCGTACGGTTCGTTCACGCATTGCACTAGGCTGTGATCGGGCGCGAAGCGGCTGCAAACCCGATGACTGCGACGGCTGATCGACGCCTACAGATTATTGCGTGCGTCATGCTCTACAGGTACGTGGCGTACAAGTTCAGCAGATGAATGCTCCATCGGCCACTGCTATCTGAAAGAGAAGGCCCATCTTATGGAATGTCCTCGTGCGCAAATTGAATGAGCTCTTAAGTTTGGAGAATGATCTTACGGCAAGTTTTAGGGGGTTCTGACATATGTATTTTAAGTGCTGCATTATTATTCGGCTCCTTCACTCGGGTGCGTAATGAATGGCAGCCACGGTTCGGTGAGTGACTAATGGGTTAAAGACCTAAAACCTAAAAGCTCGTGCAGAGGTGAGTGTGAGTGATCTGGATGAGTACCTGGCCTCAAAGTATGAATATGCGACGTTTGAATGCGAGCAGTGCAAGCATTCATTGCCCTTGTCTGTTGGGGAGGTATCACGATTGACAGAGGCCGCAACCGTCACTTGCTGCAACTGTCAGGCAACTATCAAAGCGTGCGCAGAGGATCAAAGCGCTTTATCTGCCATTGACAATCATTTGGCTACGTCGGGTAAGTTTTTGCTTCCCTTTAGCATTATCTGGTTCCCTGCCTGCATAGTCGTGAGCATTTTTTATGGAGGGTTGTTTTCAGGGGTTATGGTCACCCTCGGGTTATTTATTGCGCTTGTGTTTAAAGGCGCAGTCCCTGCTGTCGATGAGGTCATGGTTCTAACGCGGCACTTGGACAGTGATCAGCCGGTGTCGTTGGAAAAAAGTGCGCTGAACTGACGTGAAAAAAACATGACGCAGGCCGATGTAAAAAGCATCAGTGCGGTTTTTGAGCAAAGTTTCTGCGTTGGCTAACAACAAGCGATTCAAGGGTCTTGGTGGAAACCATGAGTTTGGGGCGGTCCTCCATTAAGTGCGCGTGATGTCACACGTCGTGCTGCGGGGTAATTGTTTTGCCGCCATGTAATGCCTTGCTGTGTTTTTTTGTAGGCGTAGAGCAGGGGCTGATAAATAGGTGCCCTGCAAACTGTTATCTATAAAGCAAACAGTCGCGCCGTCTTTTTGAGTCTCTAATAGCGCTACGGTATAGACCCTGCTGCATTTATCGTCAGTCGCACTGACTGCATGCTTAAGGCTTTTAGTCTTTTCATAAACGTTAAAAGGTGTTTGATCCAGTACTGTGTCGGGCTTGAATTTTTTTGGTTTCAATGAGCTGTTAAATGAGTTGGTGTCCAGATGTTTAAGGGTATTTAACGTGCGCTCATCAGGCTTGTCGTGTTGTCTCCCATTTGCCAGCGTGAGAAACGGCATCAGTGCGAGTATCCCTATGGGTATTAAGCGCATTAACACCTTCATGCGGCTCTCCTTGTGCATGCCAGACCCTTGGAGTTGTAAACGTATACCCCCTGACGACTGAAGTCTGAGAGGAGCCTGTCGCTCTGCCTAGCGAAGCATTGCCCTACACTCTCCCCTCACGACGAACAGCTGATCTCCAGGTGCTTGCCCCATTCCGGTGGTCGCTCGGCATAGCCCTCCATGCCCGGTTGCTCGGTGAAGGGTCGAGTCAGAACCTTGTGTAAACGGCGTACTTCGCTGTAGTCCCCGGCTTCGGCCGCATCGATGGCTTTTTGTGCCAGATAGTTGCGCAGGATGTAGAGCGGGTTCACGGCATGCATGCGCTCACGACGCGCCTGTTGGTCAATGATCCCTTCGCTTGCTACCCGCGCTACATACTGTGCGGCCCATTCATCAAAGCCTTTGAGGTCGACAAAGTCTTCGCGCAGGCGCGCCACGGCCTGTTCGGGCGGTAACTCGCCTAACTGACGGAAGAACAAGGTGTAGTCGATGGCGCTGCCCTGCATGCGTTGCAGCAGGTCTTCGATCAGTGTTTGATCCGTGTCTTGTGCCGTGCTCAGGCCAAGGCGGCGGCGCATCAGGTCCAGGTAGTGCGCCTGATACAGCGGCAAAAACAAGCCAAGGGTTTCACGCAGGGCGTCAACGCTGATGAAGGGCGTCAGTGCTTGCGCCAGTGCGCTGAGGTTCCATTGACCGATGGGGACCTGGTTGCTGAAGGAATAGCGCCCTTGGTGGTCTGAATGGTTGCAGATGAACTGCGCATCGAAGTCGTCGAGGAAGGCGAAGGGACCGAAGTCAAACGTGATGCCCAGTATCGACATGTTGTCGGTGTTCATCACGCCATGACAAAAGCCGTAAGCCTGCCATTTGGCGATCAGTTCGGCGTTGCGCTCCACGATTTCGCGGAACATCGCCACGTACGGTTCTGGCTGTTCCAGGCATGCGGGAAAGTGCAGGGCCAGCACGTGTTCGCCCAACTGCTTTTGCTGTTCGGGTTGCTGGGTGTAGTAGAAGTACTCGAAATGCCCGAAGCGGATGTGGCTGGGCGCCAAGCGCAGCACCATTGCGCCGCGTTCTTGTTTTTCACGCCATACCGGGGTGTCGGAGCCGATCACACAGGCGGCGCGGCTGCTGGGGATGCCCAGTGCGTGCAGGGCTTCAGAGGCCAGAAACTCACGGATTGAGGAGCGCAATACCGCGCGGCCGTCGCCCATACGTGAGTAGGGCGTCATGCCCGCGCCTTTGAGGTGCAAGTCCCAATGTTCACCGGCGTCGTTGTACACCTCGCCCAGTAGCAAGCCGCGGCCATCGCCCAGGCGCGGGTTGTAGGAGCCGAACTGGTGGCCGGAATACACCATGGCACGCGGTTCGGCGTCGGCCCACAAGGTGTGGCCGCCAAACAGTTGGGCAAAGACCGGATCGTGGGCCACGGATGGGTCAAGGTCGAGTAAAGCCATCGCTGCTTCGCTGGCCACTACCAGCCGTGGTGCGTCGAGAGGTTCGGGCAATACGTGGGTCGAAAACGCGTCGCCCAAACGAGCGAAGCGGTTATCGAATGTCAGATCGTCGAGGGCTTTCAATGGCCGTCTCCCACATAAATTTAAGGTGCAGCCAGAGGTGTAATGACTGCCGCAGGCCGTTAAGGGTTGCCTGGCAACCCGTTGTCTTGCTGGCCTGGGGGCTTATCTGGGCCTTGTGCAATGGCTACGGCATTTTGGGCGCATTGTCTGGCTTGTCCAGGCGCGGTGTTGAGTTCGGCACTTCTGGCCCGACGGGCACCAGTTTGTATTCCTGGCCTTGCAAGTTCTTGAGGTACACCTCCATCTGCTGGAACGAGATGTTGATGCTGTGGTTCTTGAACTCGCGGTTGATGAAGCGGTTGACCTCGTCGATGACCGGGTTACGGTCGCCCAGATCGCGTACGTGCATGCGCAGTTCGTGGTCGAGGGTGCTTTGGCCAAAGTTCAGGAAGTACACATGCGGCTCGGGGTCTTTGAGCACGCGCGGGTTTTCTTGGGCCGCCTTGAGCAGCAGGTGTTTGACCAGGTCCAGATCGGAGCCGTAATCGACCCCCAACTTGAGGGTGACGCGGGTAATGGTGTCGGTCAGCGACCAGTTGATCAGTTGCCCGGTGATGAAGGTTTTGTTCGGGACGATGATGTCTTTGCGGTCGAAGTCAGTGATGGTGGTTGCCCGAATGCGGATCTTGCTCACGGTGCCCGACAGGTTGCCGATGGTGATGGTGTCGCCGATACGCACCGGGCGCTCGAACAAAATCATGATGCCGGAGATGAAGTTGGCGAAGATTTCCTGCATGCCGAAGCCCAGGCCCACCGAGAGTGCGGCCACCAGCCACTGCAACTTGTCCCAGCTCACGCCGAGGGTCGACAGGGTCGCGACAAAGCCCACGCCGATGATCACGTAGGTCAACAGGGTGGTGGTGGCGTAGGCGCTGCCCTGCCCGAGTTCGAGCCTGGACAACACCAGCACTTCCAGCAGGCCCGGCAGGTTGCGGGCCAGGGCAATGCTGATACCGATGATCACCAGTGCGCCGATCACGTCGCCAATGCTGATGGGCACCATGCTCATGTTGGCGCCGGTGCCGCTGGTGTATTCGTACAAGGTGATGTTGTCGAGGTAGGAAAAGACGGAGATCAAGTCTGCCCACACCCAATACAGCCCACCGATAAAGCCTGCGAGCAAGGCCAGACGAATCAGGCGCAGCGATTGCTGGTTGACCTGCTCGATGTCCAGCGTGGGTTCTTCAATGATGATGTCGTTGCCTTCGCCCGCTTCTTTGGCAGCCTGGCGTTTGGCCAGCGCCCGTTGATAGGCCAGGCGACGGGCAGCGACGGCCAGGCCGCGGACAAAGGCGGCTTCGGCCACCAGCCAAAACATCAACAGGTACAAGGTGTTGATCAGGCGATCACTGAGTTTGAGTGCGGTGTAGTAGTAGCCAAAGCACACCGCCACAAACAGAGCAAGCGGCAGCAGGGCAAACGCAAAACCGAGCAATTTACGCAGGCGATAGCCCTTTTTCTCGATTTCGAAATCCTTGAGCAGCAAGCTGCACAGCAGCCAGGCCATAGCGGCATAGCAGCCCAGCACAATGGCAATGCCCAGCACATCGTCAGCCAATGCGGCGGGTTGTTGTTCGGCGAACGCGACCACGGCCACCAGCGCCAGCACTACAAAACCTAGCTTGCGCACCCAGCGTTGCAGGAACTCGACCAGCGGTTTTTCCCAGCGAAAATGCAGTTCGGCCACCCCGCCCGGCGCCAGAATGCGATAGGCGGTGTAAAACACCAGCCAGGCCTGGGCCATTTGAATCAAGGCGGCGCCCAGGTTGGCGTTCATACCGCGGGCGTCGGTTTGCAAGGCGTAGCCGCATAAGGCCAGCGCCAGAGAAACCGGCATCGCCAGCAACACGTTGATCAAAATCGCCAGCGGCGTGTGCCACTGACTGTCACGCTTGAAGTGGCCGATGTCCTGGTGGATTTTGTTCAACTTGGTGTAGAGGTAGCGGCGCTTCCACAGCAACGCCACGATCAACAAGGCCAGCGGTGAAAACAGCCACGGGCGTTGCGACAAGCCATCCGCCAGCTCGCTGAAACCGGAAGTCCAGGGCAAAGTCAGTAATTGCTGTTTGAGGTAGTGCGGCGCGGTTTCCAGCCACTCCAGATCCAGCGGCTTGTTGCTGGGGATCCAGAACATTTGCTCGTCCAGCGTGGCGCGCAGGCTCTGGGCGGTGCTGAGCAATTGTTTCTGGTTCAGTTGCAAGGTGATGGTTTCGTTGAGCAGGGCGCTCAACTCGCGGTTGAGGCGCTCCAGCAAATCACCCCGGGTGCCGACCAGTTCGAGCAGGGTTTTACGCAGCTGCGGGGTGACTTGATCGGCTGGCTGGGTGGACAGCAGGTTGTCGACATAAGTGGTCGGGTTGCTGATCAGCTCGCGCTGCTGGTTGATCTCGAACTGATACAGGCGGATGTCCGCGATCTCATCAGCCAGGTTCTTGTCCATCTTTTGCAGGCGCGGCAGTGCTTGTTTCTGTTTATAGAGAATCTTGGACAACAGCAGGCTGCCCTTTAGCACGCTGATCTGCTCGTCCAGCGCTTGATCGCTTTGGGTCACGTTGTCGAGTTGCTGTTTGGTTTCGAGATTTTGCTGCGTGACTTCATTCAAGCGGTCGGTGCTGCGCAACAGGTAGTCGGAGAGCTTGAGGTTGATCGCACTTTCGGTGGACAGCAGGCTGCTGCTGCCGGACTTTTGCGCTTCGATGGATTGCTGGGTCACGGTCTGTTGCGATTGCGCCAGACGCTTCTGGTTGATCAGGGTTTGCAGTTCCTGGATTTCCTGGTCCTGACGAGCGGTTTTTTCCATCAGCAAGTCATGCTGGCTGCCACTCAAGTCTTGCAACTGGCTGTTGCCCGCCAGTTCTTGGCGGCGCAGCGCGATAAGGGCGGTCAGCGCACCCGCCTCGGCATTGAGCTGGTTACGTTGGTCGCCCGTCAGCAGTTTGCCGTTGTCGCGCCCCAGTTTCAGGATGTTGTTGATCTGCTGGATGCGCGTTTGGCTGGTGCTGATTTCGGCTTGTGCCCGCTCTGGCCGGGTTTGCGCGGCGATGGTCATGCTGTTGGCACTGGCCAGAGCTTTTTGCAGCTCGCCTTGCTGCGTGGTGCGGTCAGCGAGCAGTTGCTCAAGCTGCTGCACGCTGAGATTGCTGTACCGCTGGGCAACCGGCACCACGGTGCTGGCTTTGAGCTTGGCCAGTTCTCGCTGGTTTTCGAGGGTTTGCTGCGGCGCGGTGCTGAGTTGCTGCTTGATCTCACTCAGGCTTTGTTCGTAATCCGCTTTGTTGGCCAGGTGGGCAAGGGTCTTTTCGAGGACCGCTTGCAGCGCTTTTTGGTCAGCGTCCGGCAGTTTGCGGTCGGCAATTTTGTCCAGGCTTTGCTGAACCGACTCGGTGGTTGGAGGCTCGGCAGCCTGTAGCGGGCCGACACAAAGGCTCAGGCCGAGCAGGACGGTGGCGAAGAGCGTGCGCAGAGTGGGCATAGATACCGGTCATACAAGGGGCGGAGAGGGGGAGTTTAGAGGAACAACCCCGGACCCGGGGCACTTCCTTCGGGGAATCTGACGCCCACTTTGCCGATCTTGTTCCCGTCCATCACGGCCACGGTCCAAATGGTGTTGTTCCATTCAACCTGATCGCCCACCACGGGTGCGCCGCCGACCTTCTGCGCGATGAAGCTGCTGAGCGGCAAGTCGGGGTCAATGCCGTCCAGCTTCAGGCCGTAGAGTGCAGACACCGCGCCCAGCTGGGCGTCGCCTTCGAGTACAAAGTCGCCAAAAAAGCGCAGGTCCAAACCGCGGGTAGGCGGCTGGCTGAACAGTTTGCCGAGGGCTGGCAGGTTGTGTTCGTGGCCGATCACGCAGAGCAGATCACCAATTTCAAGGGTGGTACTACCCGACGGGTGGAGCAGTTGCTGACCCCGAAACAGGGCTGCGATGCGCGTGCCTTCGGGCATTTTCAGTTCACGCAAGGCGGCGCCAATGCACCAGTTTTGTGCGTCGAGGCGATAAACGAACAGCTCCCACTCGCTGGTGACATGCACTTCAAGGGCTGCGCGCGAGATCGGCGCCAGGTCTGGCGGCACGGTCACCTTAAGCAGCTTGGCCACCCACGGCAGGCTGGTGCCTTGCACCAACAGGGACACCAGCACGATGAAAAACGCGAGGTTGAAGTACAGCTGCGCATTCTCAAGCCCGGCCATCAACGGGAACACCGCCAAAATAATCGGCACCGCACCGCGCAACCCGACCCACGAAATAAAGGCTTTTTCACGGGTGTGGAACGCTTTGAACGGCAGCAGCCCGACCATCACCGACAACGGCCGTGCGAACAGAATCATCCACAACGCCAGCGCCAGAGCAGGCACTGCGATGGGCAGCAAATCGTGGGGAGTGACCAACAAGCCGAGCACCAGGAACATGCCGATCTGAGCCAGCCAGGCCATACCGTCGAGCATGTGCAAAATGCCGTGGCGGCTGCGGATCGGGCTGTTGCCGATCACCAGGCCGCACAGGTACACCGCGAGGAAGCCGCTGCCGTGTAGGGCGTTGGTGAGTGCGAACACCACCAGCCCGCCCGCGACCACCAGAATCGGATACAGGCCATTGGCCAGATTAATGCGGTTAACCAGTTGCAGCATCATCCAGCCCCCGGCCAGACCGATGGCGCCGCCGATACCGAACTCGCGTAACAGATTGAGCAGCAAACTGGCGTGCAGCGTGGTTTCGCCGCTGGCGAGCATGTCGATCAGGGTCACGGTGAGGAACACCGCCATCGGGTCATTGCTGCCCGATTCGATCTCCAGGCTGGCCGATACCCGCTCGTTCAGGCCTTTACCGCCCAACAGCGAGAACACTGCCGCCGCATCGGTGGAGCCGACGATGGCACCCACCAGCAGGCCCTGAATCAGGTTGAGATTGAACAGCCACGCGGCCATCAGCCCGGTCAGCCCGGTGGTGATCATCACCCCGACCGTGGCCAGCGACAACGCAGGCCACAAGGCGACGCGGAAACTGGACACGCGGGTGCGCAGGCCGCCATCGAGCAAAATCACGGCCAAGGCGAGGTTGCCCACCAGATAAGCCGTTGGGTAGTTATCAAAAATAATGCCGCCGCCGTCGACGCCCGCGGTCATGCCCACCGCCAGGATAATCACCAGAATCGGGATGCCCAGGCGTGAAGAAAGTGAACTCACCAGAATGCTTGCACCCACCAGCAACGCGCCGATCAAGAACAGGCTGTTGATGGTCGTCGCATTCAAAGGCAGTACTCCAGAAAACTCATAGGCAGGGCGCTCACTGTTGAAGCAGTTTGCGTGCCAGCGATTCTAACCTGTGTAATTGCAGGGCTGTCAAAAAGGTTTTGTACACGTTCAGTTGGATGGGTTTACAGCCTTGGTAGTTAATTCGATCCGTTTCTTTTGGATCTTTGGGAATCCTCCTACGCATGATCATTAGGCTTATCCGTTAGCGTCAGCGCCTCTGTTTCAGAGGAGTCACGGATGTCTACC